>DASYYO010000358.1:0-12163 GCA_035933805.1 Acidobacteriaceae bacterium
GGAGCACGCCCCCTTCGACGTCAAAGGACTGCAGGAATACATGCGCGGGCTGGCGGCGGGCGGCCCGGACCGAAGCGGGCACCATATTCCCACCGTAATCGTGAACGTTCCGGTCAACGGGTTGGACTATGCCGCGGTTCATAACAACGCGTGGATGTTCAATCAGGTGCTGGCGACCGGGGTCATGGGCATCATGCTCACCCATGCCGACAATCCTGGCGCGATCCGGGCCTTTGTCGAAGCGGTCCGTTTTCCGATTCACCATCAGGGCGTAGGCGTGGACGGACTTCCGGAAGGACGTCGCGGCGTTCACGGCGTGCCGACGGCAGCCAAGATCTGGGGCGTCTCGCAGGAGGAGTATGAGCAAAAGGCCGACCCATGGCCTCTCAATCCGAACGGTGAGCTGCTCCTCGGAGTCAAAGAGGAAGACAAGTACGCTCTTGCGGATGTCAACGAGAATCTCAAGGTTCCGGGAATCGGGATGGCGGAATGGGGGCCCGGAGACATGGCGATGTCGCTCGGCGTCATGAAGCAGGGGCAGGCCGCCGTTCATGATCCAAAGATGGTGGCGGCGCGCGCCAAGGTCCTGGCTGCCTGCAAGGCGAACCACATCTTCTTCTTGAATTCCATGGCTTCCGATGACGTGATTTCCATGATCAAAGAGGGCGTGATGGTCGGGCCGGCGAGTCCGGAGACGGCGGCCATCGGCCGCAAGTACACCAAGCGTCCCCAACCCTATTGAAGCAAACTGCCCGTTGCGGTAAAAAAAACCTCTCCCCAAACCGCGGGAACCCGCGGGAAGGAGAGAAGTGCTGACGGGCAGTCTTGGTCTATGATAGATCAAAGGATGATCGAGCTTCGTGGGCGTGTCGATCCGAAAGGGGCACGCCGCAGTCAGCAATTTGCATCTGTTGTATCCATCTGCCGTTTCCCGGAAGGGGTGAGAGATGAAGATCAATCCTGATAAATGTGTGGCGTGTGGAAACTGTACTTATGTGTGTCCCATGGGCGCCATTTACATCGACCCGGTCCGAAAGCGGGCCGCCATCAACAGCGATGAATGCGTTGAGTGCTATGCGTGTTACAACGGCTTGAGCCAGGAACACCTTAATCCGATCATGGTGCGCACCATGCGCAGGATCTTCTCCGCGCTGCGCCTTCGATTTGAACCTGAGCCGGATGTCTGCCCGACGGCGGCCTTCGAGCCGGATGAGATTGCCTGGCCGCGCCTGGTTCGGAGGGCCTTTTCCGATCCGAGTGTGCCTCATGAATCGACCGGAGTTGCCGGACGAGGAACGGAAGAGGTGAAGACCAACGATGTCACGGGGCGAGTCAAGATGGGCGAGGTGGGCTTCACCATCGAGTTCGGCCGGCCAGGAGTTGGAGTGCGCTTTCGCGATATCCAGCAGATGTGCTGGGCATTGGCGAAGGCGAATGTGAGCTTTGAGAAGAAAAACCCCGTTACCTCCCTCATGACGGACGTCTCCACCGGGACCCTGCGCGAGGACATCCTGAATGAGAAGGTGCTGTCGGCGATCGTCGAGATCAAGGTTCCGATCGAGCGCACCGAAGAGGTGATTCGCCTGGTGTGGGAGATCGAAAAGCAGATCGATACCGTGATCGCGCTCGGTGTCGCTACGCGGTGCGATGATCAGGGAGAAGAGACCGTCCTTGCGCCGATTCTGGAACGTCTCGGATACGATCTGCAGCGGGCCAAGACCAATATTGGTCTTGGCCGCATCAACCAGCAACCAGGCAAGGAATCTTCCCAGGAGGCAGTCGGCGTATGACGAACACGCTACACCGGGCGGGCGACTCAGAGAGCTTCCGCGACGACTTCATCGTCTTTGCGATCCCAAGCAAGAATAAAAACGACACAGACGCGGTGCCGAAACTGCGCCGATTTCTGGAGATCGCGTTGGAGTACAAACCCGTGAACCTGGGCGACGCGCGGCATGGCGGCGCGCTGCGCTCCTCAAAGAACCTGAGCCCGATCTCCCATTGGAAACGGGATATGGAGCCCGATTTTCAAGCTGTGATTCACGGGGTTACATTTCCCACTACTTGTGCGGCGGTCTTCGACAATCTGGAGGCGGCCGAGCAATTCGTCAAGCGCATCAAGGAAGAGGATCTTGGAATGAGCGTGAACGTTTCGACCTCCATCGAGGGTGCGAAACGCTGCTGCGAGTTTGCCTGCATCGAGCGGCACAGCGTGGGATATTCGCTGGGCTTCGAGGGCAAAACCGAGGAGATGCCGGGGTCTCAGGTAGCGATGCTTTCGACCATGTGCGGTCACGGCATGATCAGTCATTCTCTCGCCAAAAAGATGATCGACTTCGTCAAGGAGAATCGACGGACGCCGGAGCAGGCGGTTACTTATCTCTCGCGATTCTGCTCCTGCGGCATCTTTAATCCCTCGCGTGCAAAAAGGATCCTGGAAGATGCCCGGTCGAACACGAAATAGCCTTCTCACCTGCCTTTTTCTGCTGCTCGCGACCTCCTTGTTTGCCGAGGTCAAGGTACTCAAAGACTTCACGCTGATCGACGGCACGGGGCGCCCTGCGGCGCCTCATTCCGCGATGATCCTGGAGAACGGGCGGATTGCATGGGTCGGGCCGGAAGACAGGCTGAAGGCCCCTGCCTCGGCGCAGGTGATCCATCTCCAGGGCAGGTACGTGATGCCCGGGATCATCAACCTGCATGTTCATCTGGGAGACACGATCGGCCTCGAGCAGGATGCCCGGTTCTTCACCCGCGAGAATGTCGAAAAAGACCTCAAGACCTATGCGTCGTATGGTGTAACCACCGTGCTGAGCATGGGCACGGACAAGGATCTGATCTTCAGGATCCGCGACGAACAGCGCGCCGGCCGTCCCGCGGAGACGCGGGTTTATACCGCCGGCCAGGGATTCGTCTTCAAGGGAGGCTACGGCGGCATCGAAGGCGTCAACCAGGGAGTGTCCAGCGTAGCGGAAGTGGAGCCTGCGGTCGCCGCGCAGGCGGCCAAGCACGTCGACATCATCAAGCTATGGATGGATGACCACCTGGGGACAAAGAAGAAGATGCCCTATGGGATCGCCAAGGCCATCATCGAGAGCGCGCACCGGCATCACCTGCGCGTGGTTGCGCACGTCTTCTATCTCCAGGACGCCAAGGAGCTCGTCGCCGACGGCGTGGATGGGCTGGCCCACAGCGTGCGCGACAAGCCGGTGGACCAGGCGCTCATCGATTCAATGAAGCAGCATGGAACCTGGCAGATGGCGGCAACGCTCTCCCGCGAGGCATCCATGTTCGTCTATGGCCAGACTCCCTCGTTCGCCAGCGATCCGTTCTTTACGCGCAGCGTTTCGCCCAAGGTTCTGGCCACCCTGAGAAGCCCCGAGTATCAGAAGAACATGCGGGCCGATCCCGACTTTTCGCAGTATCCCAGGTTTCTTGCCAACGCCGAGAAGAATCTCAAGACCCTGGCAGATGCCGGAGTGCCCTATGGATTCGGCACCGACAGCGGACCGCCGGGACGCTTCCCGGGCTACTTCGCCCACTGGGAGATGGAGCTGATGGTTCAGGCCGGTCTGACTCCGATGCAGGTGATCACGGCGGCCACGGGGAGTGCGGCGGAGTTTTTGCATGCCCGGGATCTCGGCACACTTCAGGCGACGAAGTGGGCCGACCTGATCGTGCTCGACAAGAATCCCCTGGAGAACATCAGGAATACGAGGACCATTCACACCGTCTACATTGCCGGAAATCCGGTTTTCGCCGCGAAACCGGGCCGCTGAAGAGGCAGGGATGCCGTTCCCGCGGACGCTCTCTTACGCCGGAACCAGACGTCTGGAGGCGTCGATCCGCAGGTAGAGCACTGCGGCGATGCAGGCGAGCGCGGCCATCACGAGGAACGGCGCTTTCCATCCATAGAACATGACCAGATAGGCGGAAGCGGCGGAGGCGGTGGCTCCGCCGAGATTCCCGAAGGTATTCATCACCGCGGAGACCGAACCCGCCCAATCGCCGCCGATGTCGAGGGTGATTGCCCAGGAGACCCCCACCGTCGCCTCGAGTGCGAACATCGCCAGGCAGGAAAACCAGACGCTGACGAGCGGGGAAGATGTCAGGCAGGCCGGCAGAAGGCTTGCCGCAGAGAGCAGGAAGCCCGCGGCTCCCACCAGCCGGCGAGCGCTCTTCAAATCTCCCGATTGCCTGGCCCAGAGGTCGGAGATGAAACCTCCCAGTGCATCTCCCGCCGTTCCGGCGAGCAGCGGGAGGCTGGCATAAAAGCCCATCTGCTGCAGGTTGAAGCCGCGATGGGCATTCAGGTATTTGGGAAACCAGACCAGGTAAACGCCGAGATTGTAGGCGTAGCAGAAGTACATCGAGGAGAGAATCCACATCTGCGGATTATGGAGGATCAGCCTCCAGGGAGCGGATCGGGAGGCCATCCGGCGCTCGCCCGCCACAGCGGATTGAAGCAGCCGGCGCTCCTCGAAGTTGACCGATCTGTGCTCGGCGGGAGTGTCGCGATAGTACCAGAACCAAACTGCGGACCAGACGAATCCCATGGAGCCGAAAGAGAGGAAGGCCGCGCGCCAGCCGAAGTGCGTAATGATGAGGACGACAATTGCCGGGGTGAGCGCGCCGCCGAGGCGCGATCCGGCATGCGTGATGCCCTGGGCAAAGCCGCGCTCGGAGGGCAGCATCCAGCGGGAGAGCGACCGGGTTGCAATCGGGAAAGCGCCGGCCTCGCCCATCCCGAAGAGGAAGCGGATCAGGGCCATTGAACCGGCGCCCCAGGCCAGGGTGGTGACCGAGGTAAAGATGGACCACCAGGTCACGATGGCAGTCAATGCGCGGCGCGGACCGAAGCGGTCTCCAAGCCAGCCGCCGGGGATCTGAAAGAGCGCATATCCCCATTGAAACGAGCTCAGGATCCACCCCATCGTCACGATGGAGAAGCCAAACTCCTTCTGAATCGAGGGAACGGCGGAGGAGATGACCACGCGATCCATGTAGGTGATCGCATAGGCGGCGATCGTCAGGCCAAGAATTCGGTGGCGGACGCGGGTTGGCGGCGTTCCTTCATGCGGCGCTCCGGCCACAGTTACCGGCGTGGTTTCGAGGTCCCCTTGCGCTCTCATCTCAGGCGTCCTCAAAATTTGCCTGAAGCAGCATGCCGCGGAGCAGGCGGATCGATGAGGGCCGGGGCAACGGGTTTGGCAAAAGAGAGAGCAGACCTGTCATTCCGATTCGGCCTGAACTGTATCACGCGCGGGAGAGGCCAGCCAAGCAGCCTCACCGGCAGGGAGGGGATCTTAGAGCACGGGCACTTGGCCGGAGGAGTCAGTTGGGCCGCTGCCATCCGCGAAGATCGAGAGCCAGCGGGAGGCGAATCCGGAAAGCGTCTTGCGGATGGCCGAGGTGAACTCCGGCTCCTGCAGGTTCTGCAATGCATTGATGAGTTCGTAGTGCTCGCGGCCCATCGATGCGGTCAGCGGAGCGCCGCTGGCCAGAACCACAAAGGCGAAGAGGGGCGCCATCAGGCGATCCAGAGTGTCCGCCAGGTAGGTATTTCCGGAGAGCGCCCAGCAGCGCTTGTGAAAGGCATAGTCGCGCTCGAGGAACTCGCGGCGGTTGCCGCTCTCTCCCGCCTGCACCACAATTCCGATCAGGCGGCTGAGCTCGCGAAGATCCGCTTCAGTGATGCGCGGCCGAGCCCAGGTAAATGCCAGCACCTCAAGTTCGAGGCGCAGGGTATAGAGCTGCCGCACCTCGTCGACGCTGAACTGCGTGACGAAGGTCCCGGTGTTGGTGATCCTGCGCACGAAACCCTGCCCTTGCAGGGAGATCAGCGCCTCCCGCACCACAGGAGTGCCCACCTTCATCTGGCGGGCGAGCTCGCGCTCGACGATTGCATCTCCCGGCTTGAGCTGGCCGGAAAAGAAGGCATCCTTGAGTGCGTTGATGACGCGGTCACTGAGAGAAAGCGGCTCGATTTCAGGAAAACTTGGCGGCATAATCCCTATTTTGGCGAATTACCCAGCGAAAGATGATCTATCATAGCAGGCCCTTCGCGACCTAGTCTGGCGAGGGTTTTCTTGTTCTGGGAATATCTCTCCTCCCTCTATGGGCCGAAGGAAAGCCGGGCGAAATTGAGTTCTTTACAGCCATCATCGAAATCTAAACTTGACGCGATGATAGATCGTGATGCCAAATAGTCCTCTTTGCGGGTTGCGTAGGAATAAGGAGCGCGGACATGGCGGATGAATGGAAGGGCTCTCATCTTTTTGCGAGACGCAGGATGCGATCCATCGTCAACCGTTGTTGGATTGCGGTCCTGGGAGGCAGCATGGCGTTCAGCGTGGCTGGAGCTGCGGCGCGGCCCAACACGCTCACGCAGAAGGAAGAGGCCGAGGGCTGGAAGCTCCTCTTCCATGGCAATAGCCTGGATGGTTGGGACCCCCGAAGCACGTCTTCTCCCGGTGCGACCGGGGACTGGACCGTGGCCGATGGGGCCATCACCTGCCCGGGAACCAGCGCCGGCTGGCTCTCCAGCCGGGACACATTTTCGAACTTCGAGTTGAAGCTCGAATTTCGCGGAAGCGAGAAGGTGAATAGCGGAGTCTTCCTGCGCTCCTCAAAGGAAGGGGCGCCGCACAAAACCGGTTACGAATTGCAGATCTGGGATTACCAGCCGGCCGGATACAACACGGGCAGCCTGGTGGGATCGCTCCGGGCCGCTCCGGTGAAAATCCTCGGCGACCAATGGAATCGCTATGACATCACAGCCGACGGCGATCACTACGTGATCGTGCTGAACGGCAAGAAGATCCTGGACGATCATGACTCCAAACACAGCGAAGGGGTCATCGGCTTCCAATGCCAGAAGGACAACCGGATCGAGTTCCGCGACATCCGCATTCGCCCGCTGGGAAAGTGAGCCGCAGGCCGCCCATCTCTTCGTATCGCTCAGCAGGAATCACTTCGCCGGGCACCCGCTCGCGGGATCGAAGAGATAGCATGGTTCTATCAGCCATGGGAACGGAGGCCTTCGAATGCCCACCACCTTCTCCACGCGACCGCAGCTCCAGCACCTCTCCGCGGCCCTCGATGACTTGCGGCAGAAGGGCACCTATTTCCATTTGCGGATCCTCGAGGGCGAGCAAGGGCCCATCTCGATCTATGACGGCAAGCAGGTCATCAACCTCGCGTCCAACAATTATCTCGGTCTTTGCAATCATCCCAGGCTCGAAGAGGCGGCCATTCAGGCGATCAAGGACTATGGTGTCGGCTCCGGAGCTGTCCGCACGATCGCTGGAACAATGCGCATCCACATGCAGTTGGAGGAAAAGATCGCCCGGTTCAAAAACGTGGAAGCCTGCGTGGTCTTTCAGAGCGGCTTTACAGCAAATGCCGGAACCGTCTCCTCGATTCTGGGCAAGGATGACTTCATCTTCTCCGACGAGCTGAATCACGCGTCGATTATCGACGGGGCTCGCCTCTCCCGGGCGAAGATCAAGGTCTTCCGCCACAAAGACGTGGCCCACTGCGAAGAGCTGCTGCAGGAGACCCAAGGTGAACCCGGCCGAAAGCTCATCATTACTGACGGTGTCTTTTCGATGGACGGCGACATTGGACCGGTGGACCGGCTCTGCGATCTTGCCGACAGGTATGGAGCCATCATGATGGTCGATGATGCGCACGCCTCCGGCGTGCTGGGCAGCCACGGCCGGGGATCGGTCGATCACTTTCACTGCCACGGACGGGTGGATGTTCAGGTAGGCACGCTGTCCAAGGCCATCGGGTCGCTCGGAGGCTATGTCTGCGGCTCGAAAGACCTGATCGAGTACCTCTACCATCGCGCCCGCCCGTTCCTCTTCTCCACCTCACACCCGCCCTCGGTGGCCGCGACCTGCATCGCCGCCTTCGATCTTCTGGAGCAGGAGCCGGAGCGCATCGAGCGATTGTGGAGCAACACCCGCTACTTCAAACAGGAGCTCGGACGCCTGGGCTTCGACATCGGGGGAAGGAGCACGCCGGCCAGCGAGACCCCTATCACGCCGATCATCGTTGGCGATGGCCGGTCCACCATGGAGTTCTCGCGCGCTCTGTTCGACGCCGGTGTTCTTGCCACTGGCATCACTTTCCCGACGGTGCCGGAAGGGAAGGCCCGCATCCGCACCATCATGACCAGCGAGCACACTCGGGCGCAGATCGATCAGGCTCTGGAAGCGTTCGAGCGGAGCGGGCGCCGGTTGGGCATCGTGTAGCGCTCAGACTGTGGCTTTGGGAGAGCGATGAAGACGAATCGGCCGGAGATCGTGACCGGAATGCGCGCCGGCTGGCGGGGATCCGTTCTTGTCTCCGCCGCTGCGATGGCTCTGGCAACGGGGGCGTTCTTCACTCCCTGGCTTGCTGCCAGCCATCCGCTCGCCGCGCTCGCCCTCCGCAGCTTCTTCTCCGGCGTCTGCCATCAGAACCCGGCGCGCAGCTTCGTGGTTCACGGGTCACACGTAGCCGTCTGCGTACGCTGCCTGGGGATCTACTGCGGTCTGGCGATGGGCGCATGCTTCAGTCTGCTGCGCGGCTTGTGGAAGGGCTTGCGAAAATGGCCGGTCAGGAGGATTTTCCTGGGGGCCTTGCTGGTCAATCTGCTCGACGTCGGGAGCGAGGCGATCAGGCTGCATGGAAATATGCCGTTGCCGCGCTTCTTGCTCGGGGCCTCCCTGGGCATCGCCGCCGGCCTGCTGCTGGGTTGGGCCGGAGAATCATGGGACGGCAAGCCGGAGAGGTGGCAGGACGCATCCCGAGGCTCGCGGGCGGCGCCGGCGAATTGAGGCGCTGCGCGGGTTGCGGCCTCAGGAGATCGGTTCACTCCGGTAGACCACTCGGCCTTCGCTGATGGTCGTGTGCACCTTGCCGAGCATGGGCCAGCCGTCAAAGGGCGTGTTTTTGGACTTGGATTTGCTGGCCGCCGCAGAAAAATTCCACTCGGCTTTGGAGTCGAAGAGGACAACATCGGCAAAGGAGCCGACGGCGAGGGTGCCCCGTCCACGGAGGTTGAGCAGCGCCGCGGGCTGAGTGCTCAGCAGCGTCAGAATGCGGCTCAAGGAGACCTTGTGCTTGCGGTGCAGCAGGTCGAGGGTCAATCCAAGCGCCGATTCGAGGCCGGTGATGCCGTTGGGGGCGCGCTCGAACTCCTGCTCCTTCTCATGGGCGGCATGCGGTGCGTGATCGGTGGCGATGCAATCGATGGAGCCGTCCAGCAGGCCCTCCAGCATCGCGCGCCGGTCGGCCTCTGCGCGCAATGGCGGATTCATCTTGGCATTGGTGTTGTACTCGCCGACGGCGCACTCGGTAAGAACAAAATGATGCGGCGTGACCTCGCAGGTCACGTGCAAACCCTTGCGCCTCGCCTTGCGTACGGCCTCGAGGGCGGAGGCTGTCGATAGGTGCGCCACATGCAGGTGGGCCCGGCTGTCCTTCAGGTCGCCGAGCAAACGAAGATCGCGCTCGACCAGGCTGGCCTCCGCGGCCACCGGCATGCCGCGCAATCCCAGGCGAAAGGCCAGAGCGCCGGCATTCATCGAGCAGCCGCCGGTCATGCGTGTGTCCTCGGCATGCTGGATGACGGGAATGCCCACGCGGGCCGCCGCAGCCAGGGCCTGGTGCATGATGGCTTCGCTGAGAATCGGCTTGCCGTCGTCCGTTACAGCAACGGCTCCGGCCGCCTTGAGGGAGCCGAACTCGGTAAGCGCCTCGCCCATGCTGCCGCGGGTTGCGGCGGCAATGGGGAAGACGCGCGCACGAGCGCCCCGGTCGGGGCTCTGCATCCAGCGCGTGGTCTCTACCGAATCGTTGACCGGAACCGTATTCGGCATTGCGCAGACGGTGGTGAATCCTCCCGCGGCGGCGGCGGCCGTTCCGGTGGCGATCGTCTCTTTATAGCCCTGGCCAGGCTCTCTCAGATGAACATGGATATCGACGAGTCCAGGAGCCACGATGAGCCCTTTGGCCTCGACAATCTCCGCGCCCTCCTGTTTGGCCGCGGCATTCAGCTTGCCGTGAGGCTCCACGGCGGCCACACGGTTGTCTTTGAGCAAGATGTCGCGGTCGGCGTCCACGCCGGCGGCGGGATCGATCAGATGGCCGCCCCGTATCAAAATCGCAGTCAAGGCTTGCCTCTCTTCCTGGCAATCTTTGAAGCCGGCTTGCGGGAGGCGCTCCGGGGAGAGGGTGGACCGATCCCGGCGCCTTTCTTCTGCATGGCCGCACGGGGGGCAGCGGCCGGGGCCGAGGGGATCTCCGCATCGGGGAGCAGCGCCCGTTGGACAAGGGCCATGCGAACCGCGACGCCGTGGGTGACCTGCTGGGCGATCACCGACTGCGGTCCGTCCGCTACCTCGCTGGAAATCTCCAGTCCGCGAATCATCGGTCCGGGGTGCATGACGATTGCCTGCGGAGCCTTCCGCAGCAGCCGCTCCGCATTCAACTGATAGCGATTCATGTATTCGTCGAGATCGATCTGCACTCCGGCGAGCCGCTCTTTTTGGATGCGCAGCATCATGACGACCTGGGATTGTTCGAGCGCGCGGTCAAAGTCCCGCTCGACGGCGATTCCCGGAGCGAGTTCTCCGGCGATCTCGGGCAACAGCGCAGGCGGTCCGCAGAAGATCACCCGGGCGCCCAGCCGGGGCAGCAGGAGGCCATTGGAACGAGCGACGCGCGAGTGCAGGATATCGCCGGTGATCGAGACCGTGATGCCTTCGAGCGTGTGCGCGTCGATCTTCCGGCCAGTGCGTCCCGTAGCTTTCAGGATTGTTCTCAGATCAAGCAGAGCCTGCGACGGGTGCTCGTGCATTCCGTCGCCGGCGTTCAAGACGGGCAGTCCGGTGGCGCGAGCAAGCAGGTAGGGAGAACCGGAGGAAAGATGGCGAAGGATGATGCATTCGGCTCCCAGGGCGCGGAGCGTGATGCCGGTATCTTTGAGCGACTCGCCTTTTTCGATGGAGGAAGACTGAGAGCTGATGAGCGCGGTGTCGGCGCCGAGGCTCTTGGCCGCAAGCTCAAACGAAGTTCTGGTCCGGGTACTCGATTCGTAGAAGAGGAGGGCCACGCGGCGCTTGGCCAGCCTTCTGGATCGCAGGAGCGGGTCTTCCTCTTCGAGCACTGATGCTAATTCGAGGATGCTGCCGATCTCCTCGATGCTCAGATGGGTGACGGAGAGCAGAGATCGCGGAGGAAGCGGGCCCGCTGTCTTTGCCGGACTAGTTTCTGCGTTTTCCCTTGTTTCCACTCTGGCCTTTTGCATCATCGGTTAGCTTGCCGTTTCTTTCGCTTGGAGGAGCGCTCCGCGGGCAGTCACACAGCTGCGCCGCCGCCAGCTGGAGGATAGGCAGTTCACTTCCCTGGCCGTATCTTCAATCGATGCGTTCGACCAGCAGGACCTGCTCATCCTGGTCGACTTCCTGCAGCTTGACTTCGACAATCTCCCGGTCGGTGGTTTGAACGTGCCGGCCGACGAATGTGGCTTCAATCGGCAATTCGCGATGTCCGCGGTCGATCAGAACCAGCAGTTGCACTCTCTGCGGGCGGCCATGGTCAAACAGCGCATCCAGAGCCGCCCGAATGGTCCTGCCGGTATAAAGAACGTCATCGACCAGGATGATATTGCGGCCGGCAACGTCGAATCCTATGGCTCCCGGGCTCACCACCGGGCGGACATCGTGCGTCGAAAGATCGTCGCGGTAGAAGCTGATATCCAGCATGCCGGTTTTGATGGGCCGCTTCTCGATTCCGCTGATCAGCGCGCCAAGTCGCTGGGCGAGCGGCACTCCGCGGCGCTTGATGCCAACCAACCCCAGGTTCTGGCCACCGTTGTTCTTTTCAATGATCTCGTGCGCGAGCCGGACCAGGGTCCGTTCAATCTCCGAGGCCGACATAATGCGGCCTTTTTCGCGCAGCTTGGCAATTTGGCTCACTTCAATCTGGCTCATATAAGGCTAGGACGTTTTTACGGCAGGTCACTATTGCTAGGGTCTGATAACGCGATTGGGGCGGACGGCGTTGCGAGCGAAAATCGGGTCAGGCGAGGCGGAGTCCGACGGCTTTGGTGGTTCCGAAGTCGAGGAGGACAACGAAGTATGACCCGATTCTCTCCGCAACCCGGAGG
>DASYYO010000367.1:0-31907 GCA_035933805.1 Acidobacteriaceae bacterium
GACTGCTCCTGCCAAGTCACCCAACCAGCATCTGCGTCGAAATCCTCCGATCGCCGGTGAGGCCGAAGCCATCCGGGACGCTCAAGCGGGGGATGCCGCGGCCTTTGCAACCCTGTATGCTCTGCACAAACGGCGCGTGTATTCCCTCTGCTTACGCATGCTGGGCAACGTAGCCGAAGCCGAAGACCTCACCCAGGAAGCTTTTCTGCAGCTCTACCGGAAGATCGGAACGTTCCGCGGGGATTCGGCCTTCTCAACCTGGCTGCACCGGCTGGCGGTCAACGTTGTGCTGATGCACCTGCGAAAAAAGGGGCTCGTTCAGGTCTCGCTGGAAGAGACTCTGGAACCCTCGCAGAGCGATGGTCCGCGCAAGGATATCGGCGCTCGCGATCTTACCCTCTCCGGTTCGATCGACCGCGTTACCCTGGAGCGCGCCGTGGAGAATCTCCCTCCGGGATACAGGCTGGTGTTTGTCCTGCACGATGTTGAGGGCTACGAGCACAATGAGATCGCCGGGATGCTTGAGTGCTCGATCGGCAATAGCAAATCCCAACTCCACAAAGCGCGAATGAAACTCCGCGATCTGTTGAAGTCCGGACAGCGGAAAGGGGCGTCCGGTTATGATTGATGCGGAGAAGAAAGCTCACGAAACTCCATCCATGAATTGTGCAGATTTCCAGAATAGGTTGCCCGAGTTGTTTGAGTCTGGTGAAGATTTGAGCAGCGATCCGCACCTCAATACGTGCGAAAACTGCTCTGCCTTGGTTCAGGACCTTCAATACATTGCACAGCAGGCCAAGCTGTTGCTTCCCCTGCATGACCCGAGTCCTGAAGTCTGGGACAATATCCAGTCGGCCCTAAAGAAAGAGCCCTTCGGAGCCACTTAGGCAAGAAATTGCAGATGCGGTTGGCGCACGGGTGGATTCCCTGCTTGTTCCCGGAGTCCTTTACCCGTAGGCGTCGACGGCTCATTAAGGCTTTCACAGGGCGACAGGGTCTGTGTCTGGCAGAAGCCCGGCGGACAGAGGCCGGAGATTGCCGCGCCGCGAAAATGATCTAATGATCCAATGGCCAAGGCAACTCAAGAGATACTCAGCCGGGCGGAGTTCCCTAGGCCGGTCTCCCGGATCGTGCTCACCGGGTTCATGGGTGCGGGAAAATCAACCGTCGGCGGACTTCTGGCGGAGGCTCTCGGCTGGCGATTCCTTGACCTGGACTGCGTGATCGAAGCGGAATGCCGGAAGAGCGTCGCGGAGATCTTTCGGGACCATGGCGAATCGTACTTTCGCGAGCGGGAGCGGCAGGCCTTGCAACAGTTGGCGGGCGAGCGAAACCTGGTATTGGCGCTTGGCGGGGGAGCCGTGGAAGATCCATCCTCATTAGCCGCCCTTTTAACCTCTGCGGACACCTGTCTAGTGTTCCTGGATGCTCCCTTATCGGCGCTGCTGTCCCGCGTCCAGGGAGCCTCCGGAACGAGGCCCCTTCTCACAACACAAGAAGATCTGCACGCCAGATTGGAACGCCGCTTGCCTCTTTACCGCTCCGCTCATCTCACCGTCGAAACGACGGACCTTGCGGCGCGGCAAGTGGCGGAGCGCGTGATCGAGCATGTGAGCAAAGACTGGCAGATCCCGGGAGCCGTCAAATCGAGGCAAGCATGATCAAGAGAGACCGATGAGCATCTCGGGCAGTCTTCCCGAACCCGGTTCGCGCCGTGAGGCCTACGTAGAGAGCAGCCGCACTCGCTCGATGCGGAGTAATATCCTCTTTGCCTTCGCCATAGCCATCGCGCTTGCTCTCGCCTATCTCATGCGCGAGATTCTGCTGCTGCTCTACGTGAGCGCATTGGCTGCAGTCGTTCTCACGCCGGTTATCCGCGGAATCATGCGTTTGCACATCAGGGACTGGCACCCCGGCCGTGGACTGGCGATTGCGATCTTGCTGTTCGCCGTCTTCTCCTCCACCGGCCTCTTCCTCGCATTCGCAATTCCTCCGGTAGCGCACGACATGCGTTCGTTCACGAAGGAACTGCCGACCCGCGGTCCGGAGCTCCTGGAGCGAGTTAAGCAGCTACCCCTCGCCTCCCACCTCAACGTCGAGAGCCTGAACGCAAAGGTGCAGGGCTTTGCCTCGAATTTTGCAGAATACGTTCTCCTCTCGATCAGCGACTGGGCGACCAAGGTTGCGGATATTGCCACCGCCCTGGTGCTGGCCGTTTACTTCATGCTCGAAGGAGACATCGCCTACCGCTGGATACTTTCCTTCTTCCCGGTGGATATCCGCGAGCGCCTCGACCGCACGCTCATGAGGGCAGATGCGCGGATGGGCAAATGGCTCCTGGGCCAGGGCATTCTGATGCTCACCCTCGGCATCTCCAGCACGATCGTCTTTCTATCTTTGAAGATCCGATACGCCTCCGCTCTGGGTGTTCTTATGGGCGTTCTCAACATTGTTCCTGTGGTCGGCGGCATGGCTTCCATGGCCCTGGTGCTCTTCGTGGCCGCGATCGACTCCTGGGGCAAAGTGCTGGGAGCCCTGATCTTTTACGTCATCTACGTCCAGTTCGAAAACTCCTACCTGACGCCGAAGGTGATGAAGAGCAGCGTCGATCTCGCCGGCCTGGCGGTTCTGGTTTCGTTGCTGATGGGCTCCAAAATCGCCGGGGTGGTTGGCGCCATGATCGCTGTCCCCACAGCTGTGCTGATTGCGGTCTTGATTCAGGAATACCTGGTCAAAGACGAGCCATTGACACCCGTGGCACAGAGCTCGACGTAGCACGCCTTCCCTTTCCTCCGCCCATGCGATTTGGGAAGGCTTCCCCGGACGGAGTTCGCCACATCTAAAGAACGCATGGATTCGCTCGCGGCTTCACCGCCCCAGGGGCCGCTCCTGACTTGATCTGATCCAGACGTATCGGCCTGGGCTTGCTATCATGAAGGAAGCGGTCGATCTCTCATGTTGAAAACTCAAAGCCATCTCGTTCACCATGCAACGGGGAATCTATCGCTGTGACGCCAACCGCGCATGCAGCCACGCCTGAAGGACTGGCAGAGAAGGATCTGAACGTCCTTGCCCGAGCGATGGCGCCTTCTGCTCCTGCGCTCGAGTCGGGACACGTAACGCGGTCCAAGGCGCGCCCCAGCCTTCTGGCCGACTATCAGGTCCTCTTCAAGGTACGCGTGACGGCGCTGGTGGTGCTTACTGCCTGGGCGGGATTCTATCTGGGTTCCATGCGCTCGGGGATCACCACGATGCACTGGGGTCTCCTGGAGGCTTTGCTGGGAATTGGATTGGTGTCGGCCGGCGCCGCCGCCATGAATGAGGTGATCGAGCGCAAGATCGATGCCAGGATGCTGCGCACTGCCCAGCGTCCTCTTGCCTCGGGACGCATCAGCCTCTTCCACGGCCTGGTTGCCGGAATGGCAGCTTTCTTTATTGGAGCCTTCATTCTGGTGGCTTTCACCAATCCGGTAACGGTCGGGCTGACCCTGCTGACGGCGTTCACCTACGTTTCGATCTACACTCCCCTCAAACGCTTTACGGCGCTTGCGACGTTCATCGGGGCATTTCCTGGAGCGATGCCGCCCCTGCTTGGCTGGACTGCCGCGCGAGGCATGATCGAGCTGCCGGCAGTGGCTCTCTTCGCCATTCTGTTTGTCTGGCAATTCCCGCATTTCATGGCGATCGCGTGGCTCTACCGCGAGGACTATGCGCGGGCCAACATCCGCATGCTGCCGGTGGTTGAGCCGGATGGCTGGTCCACCGTGTCGGAGGCCCTGATTTACGCGATTCTGATGATTCCGGTCAGCCTTGTTCCCTTTTACCTGCATATGACCGGGCCCGTTTATTTCGTCTCCGCCGTGCTTCTGGGGCTCGGGTACCTGGCCTACACCATTCGCTTTTCAGGCATTCTCCGATCGCGAACCGCGGCCGAATCAAGAAAATACGCGCGGGGCCTGCTGAAGGCCAGCGTCATTTATCTGCCGCTCCTGCTGACCATCATGATGCTGGATGCAACCGGAAGGAGATAGGCGCGTGGCCACATTGAGCCAAAACCCCGCTTCAACCAGATCCAACACGGGCGCCGGCAGCGGAGGGCCATCCGGCTTCCCCACCCTGCCCATCGAACTCGACCATCTGACGCACAACTATGGGAACAGGCAGGCGCTCGACAATCTGAGCTTTGCCGTGCATCCTGCCGAGATCTTCGGCCTTCTTGGACCGAATGGCAGCGGCAAGACCACTCTCTTCCGCATTCTTTCAACGCTGATGGTGCCGACTGGAGGATCAGCGCGAATTCTTGGTTTTGATGCCGCCCGCGAACCCAACAAGGTTCGTCAGCAAACCGGCATCGTGTTTCAGGCCAAGAGCGTCGATCTCAAGCTGACGGTGGCGGAAAATCTTAAGCATCAGGGCCATCTGTATGGCCTGAGCGGACAGCAGTTGAAAGCGCGGATCAAAGAGGTTCTCGGCCGTGTGGGATTGAGCAACCGAGCGGGAGAATATGTAGAGTCGCTCTCCGGTGGAATGCAGCGACGGGTGGAATTGGCTAAAGGGCTGATTCATTCACCCTCCGTGCTGCTCCTGGATGAGCCCTCCACCGGTCTGGATCCAGGCGCCCGCCGCGACCTCTGGCAGTATCTGCGCATGCTGCGGGACGAGGAAGGCGTATCCATCCTGGTTACGACTCACTTGATGGAAGAGGCGGAGCACTGCGATCGTCTGGCGATCTTGAACGAAGGCAAACTCGTCGCCCTGGGCTCGCCCCTTGAGTTGAAGTCGTCGATCGGCGGCGACGTCGTCCTGTTTGAAACCGAGGGCGATGAGGCCGCTACAAGGCTGGCAGCGCGGATTGCCGACCGTTTTCAGGTACAGCCGGTTGTGCTGGGGCGTACGGTGCGCCTCGAGCGCCGGGACGGACACCGATTCGTAACCGGGGTGGTAGAGGCGTTTCCTGGAGAGATCGAAGGAATCTCGGTAGCCAAACCAAGCCTCGAAGATGTTTTCATTCAACGCACCGGTCATCGCTTTTGGACCGAAGTGAAAGAGGAGAAATAAGCATGGCCACGCTGACAGCAACCGCTCCGCGCACGGCCAACGTCGCCTCCCCAGGCATTCTGATACCGGCGTACACCCTGTGGCTGCGGGAGATCGTCCGGTTCTACCGGCAAAAGGCGCGCGTGGTCGGCGTGATCGCCTCTCCCCTGCTCTTTTGGGTGGTGCTGGGCTCCGGATTCGCTCACAGTTTCAGCAGCGGCGGCGGCACCTCGCCATCCAGCCACTATATGGCTTACTTCTTTCCCGGAGCTGTGGTCATGATCGTCCTGTTCACGGCGATCTTCAGCATGATGTCTCTGATCACGGACCGGAACGAGGGCTTTCTGCTCTCGGTGCTGGCGGCTCCGGTCAGCCGCTCGGCGATCGTCCTTGGAAAGGTGCTCGGAGGAGCCACCCTGGCTGCGGTCCAGGGGATCATCTTCCTTGTCTTCGGCCCCCTGGTTGGCGCCCGTGTGTCGCCCGAGGCAATCGGGCTGAGTGTGCTGGTGATCCTCCTGATCAGCTTTGAGCTGACAGCGCTGGGCTTCGCGATCGCCTGGCCGATGGATTCGACGCAGGCGTTTCACGCGGTCATCAACCTCTTGCTCATTCCCTTGTGGCTTGGATCGGGCGCGCTCTTTCCCGTGAGCGGAGCCTCTGGGTGGCTGCGATTCTGCATGCTTCTCAACCCGCTGACCTATGGGGTCGAGGCGCTGCGCAACAGCCTCTTTCCCGGCTCGCAGGCGATCTTCAGCTTGCCGGTCAATCTGGCGGTGACGCTGGTCTTCTGCGTGCTCACGTTCGCCGGCTCCTGGGCCATCGTCAATCGGCGCACCAATCGTCCGGCCGCCTGAGGCGGAGGGGCTCGCTAAGGCATCTTCTTCTCCGGCATCGTCCCGAATGTGCAGCGGTCTCCGTGCGGGCTGCCGCATCGGTCTCTCCTCTGTAACAATTAGGAGAGTGCTCCAGTTTCGCTCTCAAGAGGTACTGCAATGCCTGTGGCAGAATCCGACCGGCCGTCCAGCGCCCTACCCCTGCTCGGGATCGTCGCCGTGAGTGCAGCCGCCATCGCCTTCCTCCTGTGGCTGCTGTTTGTACATCAGGCGTCGGCGGACTTCTCGATGAAGCTCAGGTTCCTTCCGGCATTGAATGCGGTACTGAACGGACTCTGCACGGTGGCCCTGCTCACCGGGTTTTACTTCATCCGCCATAAAAATATTCCCGCGCACCGCAAGTCGATGATCGCCGCATTCGTCTTCTCTTCCCTCTTTCTGGCGAGCTATATCCTCCACCATGCCTTGCACGGAGACCAGCATTTCCCTGGCCATGGCGCGGTCAGGACGGTCTACCTGGGAATTCTGATCAGCCATATCCTGCTTTCTGTCGTGGCTCTCCCCATGGTGCTCACGACCTTCTTCTTTTCCCTGAGCGGCCGTTTTCGGCAACATCGAGCCATCGCCCGCTACACGCTTCCCATCTGGTTGTATGTGTCGGTGACCGGTGTGGTGGTGTACGCCATGCTCGCCGCCTGGTCCTGAGAGCTTGCCTTGAGTCGACCCGGCAATACGCAAACGAATCCGGAGAGCACGGCGGGCCATCCGCCAGCCGGGGGGAAGCCCGTGAAACGGGGCGAGGATGCAATCCAACTGCTTAAGGCCGGAATCGGTCTGCTCGCGGCCGGAATTCTCGCTGCAGCGCTGGTCGAGACGGTCTTTGGAGGCATCTCGCAGCATGGTCCGCACACCAACGGCGGATGGATCCTCTTGATTGTGACCATGGCCTGCCTCCCGCTCGGAGTCATGCTTGCTTTGCTGGGCGGCGCCAAGTGGCTGGGAAACCGCCGTCGTTGATTCTCAGATCCCTGGGGGAGCGGCTGGCGAATCTGGACCCTAGCGTCCAGTGAAAGACAGAGCCCCGCTTCTGCTATTCTTTCGCTTACTCAAATCAAAGGAAATCTCATGGCAAAGAGCGTCAACAAAGTCATCCTGCTCGGAAATGTCGGCAAAGATCCCGAGGTAAAGTTCTTGCCCAGCGGTTCGGCCGTCGCCAACTTCACCCTGGCGACGTCGGAGCGATTCAAGGACAAAGCTGGAGAGTGGCAGGACCGAACGGAGTGGCACAACCTGACGGCGTACCAGCGGCTTGCGGAGATCGTTCGCGATTACGTGAAAAAGGGGTCGAAGATCTACATTGAGGGCCGCATTCAGACCCGCTCCTGGGATGACCAGGCCTCAGGCCAGAAGAAATACCGCACCGAGATCATCGTCAACGAGCTGGTGTTGCTGACGGGCAGAGGCGAAGGCGAAAGCGGTGGGGGCTATTCCCGCTCCAATACCAGCTCCTTCGATCAGCGCTCTCCCGCGCCGGCGGAGGAGTTCGCCGGCACCGAGATCACAGACGACGATATCCCTTTTTAGCGGATACGCGGCGCGCGCCTGGCTGGTTTGGGATGCGCCGCCCTGTGAGGTTCAGCATTGCATTCGGTCCAGAGCTTTCTCCTTTCTCTTGCCATCGCGGTCTCGTCCGGAAGCCTCTGCTGCGCGGCAAGCGCGGGAACTCCTGCGCAACCGCCCGCTGCCCCGGACAGCCCCGAGGCCAGGATCCGCGTACTCATCGTCGATGGCATCAACAACCACGATTGGGAGGCGGCTACCCGGGATGTAACCACGATCCTCAACCGGACCGGGCGGTTTACCGTCTCGGTCTCCACTTCTCCTCAGCGGGGCGCGCCGCCAGCCGCCTGGGATACCTGGAACCCGCAGTTCTCCCGGTATGACGTCGTCATCGACAACTTCAACGGTGGAGAGCGTGACGATGGCGTCCGCTGGCCATCCAGAGTGGAGACGGCTCTGGTGGCATACGTGAAGGGCGGCGGAGGGCTCGTCAACCTGCATGCCGCAAACAATGCCTTCCTGAACTGGCCCGAGTTTAACGAGATGATCGGATTGGGCTGGCGTCCCAAGGCCTTCGGTCCAGGTCTCAAAATCGGCGGCGATGGCGAAGTTGTCATGGTTCCGGCAGGCCAGGGACAGAACCCAGGCCACGGCCCGAGCCACGATTTTCAAGTGCATCTGACTAAGGTCGATCACCCCATCACCCACGGGATGCCCCCGGTGTGGATGCATCCGGACGAGCAGCTCACGCATGGTCAGCACGGTCCCGCCCAGGGGTTGACCATCCTGACCTATGCCCTCTCCGACGTGACCGGGCAGAATGAACCGATGGATTGGGTTCGGCGATATGGAGCGGGACGCGTCTACACGACTCTGCTGGGCCACACCTGGGCGGGAGAGCCCAGCCCGAATATGGATTGCGTCGGGTTTCAAACGCTCTTTGCGCGCGGCGTGGAATGGGCCGCGACCGGCCGCGTCAGGATCCCGATCCCGGCAGACTTTCCCGGCCCTAACCATATCTCGCTGCGGCCCTTGACGAACCCGGAGTGACCGGCGCAGAGTTCGCAAACGACCCTGGAGGAGCAATAGAGAACATGAAGAGCCTGGAAAGACGCACCGCACTCGTCACCGGAGCCTCCCGCGGGCTGGGCGCCGCGATCGCACTCGAACTGGGTTCCCAGGGCGCCAGGGTCGCGGTCAACTATTGGGCAAATCCGAGCGGCGCAGAGCGGGTATGCGCGCAGATCCGGAAGAGCGGCGGCGAGGCCCACGCCTTCCGCGCCGATGTGCGGGAGGAGGAAGAAGTTCGCCGCATGGTGCAGGAGGTCCGGGACGTCTTCGGAGAGATCGATATCGCCGTCCTCAATGCGACCGGTCCTCAGCCCTTTCTCTCCATCGAAGAGCAAACGTGGAGGAGCTACCTCGATCAGCTCGAATTCTTCGTCAAATCGCCGCTGCTCATTCTCCAGCAAATTGTCGCCGGAATGACGTCACGCGGCTTTGGACGGGTGATTCAGATCGGCAGCGAGGTGGTCGAGATCGGCAATCCCAAGTTCGCCAACTATGTTGCAGCCAAGGCCGCGCAACTGGGGCAGACGCGCTCCTGGGCGCGCGAGCTCGCTCCGACAGGCATTACCGTCAATCTGGTGGCTCCCGGATGGATCCCCACGGAGCGCCATGCCGATGTAAGCCAGGAGGAGATGCAAGCCTATGCAAACCTGGTTCCGATGCGGCGCATGGGGATTCCTGAGGACGTCGCCAAAGCCGTCGCCTTCCTGGCTGGCGACGCGGCCAAGTTCATTACCGGACAAAAAATCTCGGTGAACGGCGGCAATACGCTGGAATAGGCTCCGGGCTCCCGGCCATCCGGAAAGAACGGACTGGCGTCTCTGAACCTTCCAAATCGATGAGGCTGCTCATGCGGCTCTTCCTCAAACCGGCCGGCAGCGCCTTGGACAAGCGTTCCTGCGCCTGGAGAAGCCGGACCAGAAAACATGCACGGAGATGGAGGAGCCTCCTGCTGGCGGCCGCTGTGCTCTGCTCGCTCCCCTTGATCCGCCGAGCCGGTTTTGCGCAGACTGCCCAGCCCCCTGTGCAACTGAATGCCGGAGCGATTCTGGATCATCTGAACGCGGTCATCAATTGGTACAGACACATGATGACCATGGCTCAGTTTGCAGGCGAGCCGAGCGACGCGATCTACCAGTCCAATGCCCAGAGCCTTTCAGCCAAGGCCGTGCAATTGGCCTTTCAATCGGCAAAAGCTGAGGCGGCGCTGGTCCCGGCCGTCCGTCATGAGGAAGCCGGCAACGCCGCCTCCCTCTCCGCGCAACGGATCGCGCAAATCCGGGATCAGATCAACTCCCGGATCGGCCAACTGCAGGCGCAGATCGCCACCCTCGACGCTCAGATCTCGAAGTCTCCCAGGGGCAAGGTCCAGGACCTCCTGACGCAGAAAGACAGCCTGGCAGGAGAGCTGGAGTTTGACAGGACCCGCCTGCGAGTGATCGAGCAGGTCGCCAAACTCTCGGAGCCAGGCGGAGAGGGGAATGGAGGAAGCCTGCTGACCAGCGTCGGCCAACTGGAACGCACCGTTCCGGAGCTGACCGGTGCTGCCCTGGCGGCTCCCAAGGCTGGGAGCGCGCAGTCCCTCCCGCCAGACACCAAGGGATTGTTCGGCAAGGCGGCCCTTCTGTATAACCAGCTTCAGAGCGTCCGGCAGATCAGCCAGCTCATCGACGAAGACGGCAAGGTTCAAGCCGCTGCTTCCGCTCTCCTCTCCCAACTCCAGGCCGCTCTGCGCGCAACAATCCAACAGGCGCAGCAATTCTCCGGCCAATTGGATCAGCCGGAGCCGGCGGCTGCCCAGGCGCAAGCCTCCGCCCAACCGCCTTCGCCGGCGCAGCCGCTGGCAACCCGCCAGCAATTCGGCGCTTTGGCGGTAAGGATTCAGCAGATGGGCGACGCAATCATTCCGCTGCGCCAGGAGGTGCTGGTGCTCGATCAGAGCCGCTCAAACCTGGGGGAGTGGCTCGACTCCATCAAGGTGGAATCGAGCCGCAGTCTTCGGTCCATCCTGATCCAGGTAGGCGCCATCGTCATCGCCATCGGCTTCGTTCTTCTCCTCTCCGAGCTCTGGCGGAGGGTTACATTCCGCTACGTCCACGATGCGCGGAGGCGCCGGCAATTTCTCCTGGTGCGCCGAATCGTCGTCGGCTTTTGTATGGGAGTGGTTCTGATTCTCGGCTTCGTGAGCGAATTCAGCTCGCTTGCGACCTTCGCGGGATTCATCACCGCGGGCCTTGCTGTGGGATTGCAGACCATCCTGCTTTCCGTCGCGGCGTACTTTTTTCTTGTAGGGCGGTGGGGGATTCGCGTGGGCGACCGCGTCAGCGTTGCCGGCGTAACCGGAGATGTCGTGGATGTAGGACTGGTCCGTCTTTATCTGATGGAACTCTCCGGAACCAGCGTGGATCTCTACCAGACTGGCCGGATCGTCGTCTTCTCCAACTCCGTCCTCTTCCAGCCGACCACGCCTTTATTCAAACAGCTTCCCGGGACGGAGTATGCATGGCATGAGGTTGCCGTAGAGCTGAAGCCCGGCACCGACTACAAACGAACGGAGCAGCAGATCCTGGAGGCGGTTCGCTCGGTCTACGACCAGTATCGAGCAGAGTTCGAGCGGCAGCACGGGGATGCCGAGCGCCGGGTCGAGATCCAGGTCAAGATGCCGGAGCCCAATTCCCAACTGCAGTTCTCAGACACGGGTCTGGAATACGTGGTCCGTTACCCGGTGGGGCTGAATCGCGTTTCGGAGATCGACGATAAGCTGACGCGCAAGCTTATCGATCTGGTGGAGCAGCGGCCCGAACTCAAGGATGGCATTGTTGGGCAGCCCAGGATTCGTGCTGCCATCAAAGGCTGAAGGGAAAGGGATTATTGAGTGCGGCTTGCGGAGGCATCCGCGATCTGGCTGCCTGCCGGCGTTTCCAGCAAGCTGACGGCCTGCCGCAGACTCAGGTTCTGCGGCACCGGCCTGAAGTTGGACCGAACCTCGCGCTGATCGGCGCTGACGGACTTGAACAGGATGAGGTGTCCTGAGATCTGGACGTTCACCCAGTCTGTCTTCCAATGCGTAGGATTGACCTGCTCCCTGCGGATATCAAACGTTCCCCCCTTTTCGACGCGGCCCAGCAAGCCGAAGCCGAAATCTACCTGTTCGATGAGCTTTCCATTGACGCGCAACAGGCGCTTCTGCTGTGGATCAATCCACATCTCGCCGGAAAGCGCATGATAAATGCGAGTCTCGTAGGTCGGCGGAACATAAGCAGGGTTTGGCTGAAATTTAAGCCGGACTTCATGGCCTTCGGCGCCATCGTAGGCGTATTCGAAGGCATCCGGCATCGCCTTCATCAATCGCTCCAGCCGCTGCTCGTCCGCCTCGTGCTCCTGCTTCGCCTTCGCCTGCTTGCCGGGGTTGCGAATCAGGTCTTCCAGGCGGGCTGTCTCCTGCTTCTGCTCCGCCGGATCGAGCGGCTTGCCATCCCGCGAGAGCACCCGGAACACCGGACCCTCCGGAGTTTCTATCTGCTCTTCCGCAAAACGCCGATGGACTACACGCTTCTCTACCCGATACTCCCAATAGCTGTCGACACTGCGATCCCGGAGCTCGTTGTAGATCACATCCCGCACGAGGTCATGGGCGGACTCGGCCGGGCTCTCCGCCCGGACAGACGTCGAACCCCAGGGCGACAACAATGAGGCTATGACCAACAACGGGATGGATCGAATCATTATGAAGCTTCTGAAAGACGGCCGGCGGCGCAGAGAGCCAAAACTCGCTTGCCCCTTGTTACACTCAGTCCATGCTAGATGAGACTGCATTCCGCCGCCAGTCGGATGCCTCGATCGAGAGCCTGAAGAAGAGTCTGATTCAGGTGGAAGAAGACGCCGGGTTTGAGGTCGAAGAGCAGAACTCCGTGCTGAGCATTCAGTTTGACGATCCGCCGGGTAAGTTTGTCATCACGCCGAATGCTCCGGTGCGGCAGATTTGGATCTCGGCTCTCTCCACAAGTTTCAAACTTGATTGGTCAGAGAGCGCCGGCGACTTTGTTCTGCCCAGGAGCGGAGAAACGCTGAAAGAAGTCGTAGCGCGCGTTATTAACGAATACCTTGGCTCTTCCTCTCTGACCCTCCCCTGATCGAGCCCCTGATGCGCAAGACCCTGTCGGTTGCCATTATCACGCGAAACGAAGAATCGAACCTGGAGCGGACATTGGGGGCGATCTCCTGGGCCGATGAGATCGTAATCGTGGATTCCGGATCCAGCGATCGCACCCAGGAGATCGCGCGCCGGTTTCATGCCAGGTTCTTCGAAGAAGAGTGGAAGGGGTTCGCGCGGCAGAAGAACTCTGCGCTCGACAAATGCACCTCCGACTGGGTGCTCTCTCTCGATGCGGATGAAGCGCCCAGCGACCAATTGGCCAAGGAGGTTTGGGAGGTTCTGCACGACGAAGCGGCGCTGGATGGATACTCGATTCCCCGCCGGAACCTATTCCTGGGGCGCTGGATTCGCTTTGGAGGATTCTATCCTGACCCCAAGCTCAGGCTCTTTCGGCGTGGAAGCGCGGAATTTGAAAGACGTCCAGTTCATGAGAAGGTTCATTTCGTCGGAAAGGCGGGTCTTCTCAAGGGAGACCTGGTGCACTACGCCTATCCGACGCTTGGCTCCTACATCGAGCACATGGATCGTTACAGTACGCTCGGCGCATCCCTCGCAGCGGATGCCGGCATACGAAGCCTGGGGCCCGTTTCCTTCCTGGTCAATGTGGTGCTCAATCCCATTGCCACCTTCATCTACAACTACATCCTGCGCCTTGGCTTTCTGGACGGCCGCGAAGGACTCCTGCTGCACATGTACCACTCTGTTTACATCAGCTGGAAGTATGCCAAGGCATGGGAGATGAGCCGGAGCTGAGAACGGCAGTGGCGGAAGGTTGGGGAAACTCCGGGGCTGCAGCCATTCGTAAATCGGGCGGCGGGCGAAGCCCCATCCCCGGCGCGCGGTCAGGCGCGCCAGGATGAAGCAACGGTTGCGTGGAGCTTCACTTTTTCCGGCCAGACGACGCTGAAGGAGGCTCTAGTTGGGAGCGACAGCGGCGCTTTCGACGGTCTTCTGGGAGGCCTTGAGCGCCTGGCGCTGTTTCTCAAGGTCTGTGTTTTCCATCTCGAGCCTCTTCTTCTCAGCTTCAAGTTTCTTGTTCGAGGCGTCCAGGCGCTGCGCCTCCTTGAGAAGGATCTGATTTTTCTTGACGACCGCCCGCTGGACCGTCACCTGATCCTGCAGCACCTTATTCTGCTGGGCGAGGCGCTCGCGAAGAGCGGAATAGTCCACGGATGCATTCGAGGCGTCCGCCGGAAGAGCGGTGGAGGTATCTGTAGAAGCCGGATTGGAGCTTGAGTTGCTCTGGCAGAGTGCAGGAACCGCCGAGAGCGAGAGCAGCAGAGCGCATGTCGGAAAAAGACGCATCGTTAGACCTCATTTAGATAGGTGGTGCTGACCGCTGGCACTGGAAACTGCTCCGAGCGATGAAGCATCCTGTGGCCCTCATCCTACTCAAGGCAGATCGGCTTTGGAGTATCACTTTTAGGGAATGGGCCGGAGCATGAGACCCCTCTGCAAGAGCGGATCTCCATCGCATCCCGCGGCCAAATTCGGGAAAATCCCCGGGTTTTCTCGATGGGAAACGCCGTCAAGCTGCGAGGGGCGGAGCCAATGTCTGTGGAAAAGCCCCCGGCCATGGTGAAGACAGAAACTGCCACAGACGATGCATTGACGGAACGCCAGGAGCGATGGCTGGAAGTGAGAATCCCTCTCGATCCCATCCCACCCTCGTACCGGCTCTGTGCTTGTGGCCCTTTCCGCTCTCCTGTCCCGCTGGCTTGGCTATGAGGTAAGGTCATCCTATGGAGAAAGGCGACCCCTCATCGATAGCGGATGTATTCGAGGGCCGGCATCCCTCCCCTGCAGAGCGGGCATGGGCTGAGAATGAGCTCGCCGCAGCGCTCCAGGCCGCGCCCGAGCGATCCATCGGCTCTCCAACTGGGGTCAACCGGGAGCAGAGCGGGCGTGCCGCTTTCACGACCATCTCCGGATCGCCGGTGCGGCGCCTCTACACGGCGGCAGATTTGCCCGAAGACTGGGCCGTCTCTGCGGCCACGCACCTGGGTTTGCCCGGAGAGCCTCCATACACCCGCGGACTCCATTCCAACGGCTACCGCGGCAAACTCTGGACCATGCGCCAGTTCTCCGGCTTTGCCTCGCCGGAGGCCACCAACGAACGCTACAAGTATCTGCTTGCCAACGGAAGCAACGGGCTGTCGGTGGCCTTCGATCTGCCCACGCTGATGGGCTATGACTCAGACGATGCGGAGAGCGAAGGCGAGGTGGGCAAGTGCGGAGTGGCCATTGACTCCCTGGAAGACATGGAGGTTCTGTTCCACGGCATCGACCTGGAGACGACCACTGTCTCGATGACCATCAATTCCCCGGCCAGCGTGTTGTGGGCGATGTACCTGGCGACCGTGGAGAAGCAGGGCGGCGACTGGAAAAAGGTCTCGGGCACGCTGCAGAACGACATCCTGAAGGAATACATCGCTCAAAAGGAATACATCTTTCCTCCTGCTCCATCGATGAGGCTCGTGACCGACACCCTGGAGTTTGGATCACGATACACACCGCGATTCAATCCCATCTCCATTAGCGGCTATCACATCCGCGAGGCTGGCTCGACGGCCCTGCAGGAACTCGCATTCACCCTTTATGACGGCGTAGAGTATGTGGAATGGGCGCTGCGGCGAGGGCTCGAGATCGACGATTTCGCGCCGCGGCTGAGCTTCTTCTTCAACTCCCATAACGACTTTTTCGAAGAGATTGCGAAGTTTCGCGCGGCCCGCAAGATCTGGTATCGCCTGATGACGGAGCGGTTTCATGCCCGCCATCCGCGCTCGCAATGGATGCGTTTTCATACACAGACGGCGGGCGTCTCGCTCACTGCGCAACAGCCGAAGAACAACATCGCGCGGGTTGCCATTCAGGCGCTTGCGGCAGTGCTCGGCGGCACGCAAAGCCTGCACACCGACGGATTTGATGAGGCGCTCGCCTTGCCGACGGAAGAGGCCGCAAGGCTCGCGCTGCGCACCCAGCAGATTCTCGCCTATGAGTCGGGAGTGGCCAACACTGTCGATCCTGTGGGGGGCTCCTACTTCGTCGAGCGGTTGACTCTCGACATGGAAGAAGGCGCCTTTAGCTACTTCGAGAAGCTTGATGACATGGGGGGCATGGTGCGCGCCATCGAACAGGGCTTCCCGCAGAAGGAGATTGCGGAGGCCAGCTACGCATATCAGCGTGCAGTCGAGAACAGGGAAAAGATCATTGTCGGCGTGAATGAGTTTGTGATCGAAGAGCGGCCGCCACAGACGCTGTACATCGATGAGTCCATACGCGCCTCACAGACTGCGAAGCTCGCCCATCTTCGCGCCAGGCGCTCCCAGCAGACGGTCCAGCGATCCCTCGATGCGTTGTGCCGGATAGCCGCCCGCGACCCTGAACCTGGGCAAGGACAGCTCTGCACGGCAAATACCATGCCATACCTGTTGGACTGTGTTCGCGCCTATGCGACAGTCGGCGAGATCTGCGGTGCGCTCCGGAAGGTCCTGGGCACGTATGAGGAAGCCGGAGTCCTCTAACTAGAGCCAATCTTCCCGATTTCGTTGGGAATCAGGATGCAGGCGAGGCCTCTTCGAGCATCTGCAAATCCAATGGAGGCTCCTCAAGAAACTCCTGGCGGCCGATCTTAGCCAGCGCCTTCTTGAGGGCCGAGCTGCGGCAGGGCTCAACAGTAACGACGAAGGGCAAGCGCAGCTTGTCAAAGCCCGGCTTCTGCAGAATAGCGTGGATGTTAATGTTCTGCTCCGCGAGATCGCCGGCGATTTCGGCGATAATTCCCGGCCGGTCATCGACAACGAAGCGAATGTAATGCGGCACGATGAAGTCACTGTCGACCTTGGCGCGCGTCCCGGTGATGGCGACGAGGCAACCGCCATGAGCAATGGCCAGCACATCGGACAGTACCGCGACCGCGGTCGGATGGCCGCCCGCTCCATGGCCGGAAAAGACCGTCTCGCCACCGTATTGGCCGCCGGAGATGACCATGTTTTCTGTGCCGCGGGACCAGGAGAGAGGCGAGCTCCGAGGCACCAGCATTGGGCCGACGGTGGCGAAGAGTTCGCCATTGCGGACCTCCGCGCGAGAGATCTGGCGAATGGTGCAGTCCAGATCCCTGGCGTAGGCAAAATCAATCGCTGCGAGGTCGCTTATTGTGCGGCAGGCGATCTCCTCAGGCTGCACTTCTATGCGCAGACCGATGCGTGAGAGGATGACCAGCTTCGCCCTGGCGTCGAACCCGTCGACATCCTCGGTCGGGTCGGCTTCAGCATATCCGAGCGACTGCGCCTGTTTCAGCGCAGCGTCGAAGCCCATCCCTTCTTCCATGTTGCTCAGAATGAAATTGCAGGTCCCATTCAGGATGGCGCGGAGGGTATGGATCCGGTCGCCGGCCAGCCCTTGCTGGACGCCGGGGATGACAGGAACACCACCGGCAACTGCGGCGCCGTAAAGGAGCTGACACCCATGGTGTTTCGCCAGAGCTTCAAGAGCGGGACCGTGGAAGGCGATCAGTTTCTTGTTCGCCGTGACCACGGACTTGCCGGCCGCCAGAGCCTTCCGCACCCACTCCCCTGCCGGCTCTAAACCCCCGGCGGCCTCCACCACAATGTCCGGGCCAGCCGCCAGAACCTCCTCGAAATGCTCCGTCCACACCACGGACGAGGGCACCCATGGCACGCGTTTGCGGGCTACGCCGCGATTGAAGATGCAGCACAGTTCGACATCCGGCAGCTTCCGCTCACATAAGATCCGGGCCAGCGAGCTGCCGACCGTTCCAAAACCCAGGATCGCAACCCTTACAGGCCGTCCGGCCATCTCCCGATCCATCATTGCGGGCGTACGCACGCTTTCATCCAAGTCTCCTTCCCGGGACGGTAAACGCCGCGGGTCGCTCTGTTCTTTGTATCAGAGAGAGGGCAGTCTACGCCCCGGAAGAGCCTCGCTGAGAAACTGCCGCGTCAACCCATCTCGACGGCAGCCGTTCCCGGCAGCTTACAAGTGGCGGATCTGCTCTTCCGGCACCCCATCGGGGCTCGGCCGGGTCGACTCGCGCTCGAGCGAGCGGCTCACCAGGTCGCGCGAGCCCAGCCCTACGGCCAGGGCCAGAGCCAAAACGATGCCCCCAAAGAGGATGCCGAAGGCCAGGTCAACAATCGCCGCGCCGATGGCCAGGTGATCGAGCACCATGGCCGCGGTGAGCACCAGCACCAGCCACTTGACTCCCTGGCTGAGCAACCTGGCGTAGTGCAGGTTCATATTGACCGCACCGATGAGCACACTCCGCGACAGGAACCGAGCGATAATGTTGCCCAGGATCAACAACACCGCCGCGCCCACAACGTTGGGCAAATATCCCAGCAGCCTGCTGGAAAGCAGAGCGTCCGAAGAAGCTCCAAAGGCCTCCAGACCGACCAGCAGGCCCAGCAAGACAGTGGCCCAGAAGACGATGCGGGAGATTAGAACTGTCGGAGTGTAGGTAGGAGACCACTCGGTGATGGTGCTTGTGCCGCGCGCCAGCCGCTCATCGAAGCGAACTGCCCCCAGAATGGCGGCCGCCAGGCGAGCGAGCAGCCACGCGATGCCGACAAAGAAGAGGACGGCTACCACGAATGCGAGAATCCCGGGAAGCAGCATGGCGATCCGGCTGATCACCCGGGCCATTGACTCGTGCAGTGACTGCAATACCTGGTTCCACATCATCGTTCCTCCAGCTTCAGGGCCTACGGGGCGGTTGAGATTGGCGGGGACAGGGCAAGCGGCCGTTAAGGATTGAAGCGGTCCGGCCAACGCCAGCGCGACAACAGATATGGCTTGCCTTCCTCGTAGGCGCGCGCCAGCCGCTCGATCCGGTGCTCGGCTTCGTGTATCCGCAGGTTGCTTACTTCCAGCACGTAGGAGGCGACCCAGCCTAAATAGAGCGGCGTCAGAGCTCCCAGCAGGTGCGTGCGGCTCAGCGTCCGCAAGCGGTAGGCGAGCGCAAAATCATAGACGATACGAACCCATAGATCGTCGGGCATGCGGAACTGATCGGGGCCCAACCGCGTCAGACGCTTCAATTCCAGCAGGGTGACGGGGGGCAATACGAGAGACCAGACCTCCTGCAGGTTGCGGAAACCGAGCGCGAAGGTCTCCAGCATGGAGCGAACGTCCACCGTGGCTTCGTCCGCCGCCGGAGCCGGGGGAGTGCCGGAGGTGGTCACCGGCTGCGAGCCGCGCACCCGCTGCCAGAGTGGGGCGTTGACCTCCATCTCGGCAAACAGCGGCCCCACCGTTTGAGTCAGCACCGTGCTCAGATCAAGCCCGTCGGCCGCCGCCGGGTGGTGCACGTTCAGGTAAACCTGGCAGATCGAGCGGTCGCGCAAAGCCGCTTCTGTCGCCGGCCAGAACAGCGTCTTCCCCTGAGAGGTAATCCGCTGCACTGGCTGCTCCAGCTCCGGCAGCAGCCGCCCCGAGATGCTGAAGTCAGGCGCAAGAGGAAAGCGCACCCGCTTTCCGTAAAGCGCGCGCGTGAGTGGGGCGAGGATGCCGGAATTCAGCAAGCCCTCGAATTTTCCGATCGGATAGATGGGCATGACCAGATCGAAGCTGCCGTCGAGCACCGGCGCCAACAGCGGCTTGAGCAGCTCCGCCTTGAGCGCGGCGAGATCGGGAGCAATGACGGCGCAGGCCGTGACTCCCATCTCCCGAGCGGTGCCGAAGAGCGCTTGATAGGTCGTCGAGAGCCCCAGCCAGGGGATCACGGAGGAAGTAGCAGGAGGTGCGAACGGCAGGAAGCGCACCTCGCCCCCTGTACCCGTAGGATCGAGGTGCACTGAGCCATCCGCAGAGGTCTCCGGCGTTCCGCTGAGGCCGGGATAAACGACTGCCGCGCGCAAACCGGAGAGAGATCTCTCATCTCCCACCGCCGCCACGGCGGACATATGAAGAACCGCCTCAGTCGCTGCGGTCCGCAGCTGTTCTACGTTCACCGCCGCGGGAATCGCTAGCAGCAAATCGGCTGTTCCTGCCTGGTTCATCCGCTTTCGAGTCTCTTCCGGAAGCTCTAGTTTTGCCATTTGCCTGTGGTTGTTACAGCGGAAGCGACAAAATTCCGCTTAACGGGATCCGCACCCAACTCGGGCGGTTGTTCAGTTCGTAGACCAGCTCATATAGCGCCTTGTCGAGCAAAAATGCCTCAAGAAGCCGCTCAAATTGAGACGGTTCGCAGGGTGCAAGAGACGCCCCGCCAATGCTTTCGCGATAGGAGCGCAGAAAAACGGAGGAAGCCGCCTGCTCCCACATCCGCGCCCACGGCTCCAGTTGCTCGAATGCCTCCGGGCGCCGCGACGAGTACCGCATGAGCGCGGAAAATGCGGCATAGCTGAAAGAACGGAGCATTCCCGCCACATCCTTCAGGGGAGATTGCTTCGCCCGGCGCTCTGCGAGAGATCGAGCCGGCTCCCCTTCAAAGTCGAGGATCACGAAATCTCCCTTGGTCCTCAGCACCTGCCCTAGATGATAATCCCCGTGGATGCGCGTGCGCAGCGCATGGATCTCTCCTCCGGCGATCTGCCGGAGACGATCCAGCGCAGCGCGCCGGCGGCTCAAGACCAGCCCCGCGAGTTCGACAGCCGCATCTGGCAGGCGAGAAAGATTTTCCTTCAGAGCGTCGAAGGCTTGAGCCGCATGTTCCACCAGGCTATCGCGCAGCCGCTCCATATCCTGGAGCGTCATCGGCTCAGGTGCAAAGGAGGGATCTTCGACTGCGCTCATTCCATTTCGCGCAAGAGCCAGATGCATCTCCGCAGTCCTTGTGCCCAAAAGCGCCGCCGCGCTGAGGTAAATGCCCATATGCTCATGTGCCAGCGCCGGCTCAGGCTCTTCACTCAGGCGAGACAGACTCGGACGGGCTGGCGGCATATGCTCCGGACGAAGCGCCCGGGACGCCGTGGACTCGTAATAACGGTCCAGCTCCTCCAGGGTCCATTGCCAGCCGTCTCCTTCGTTGGCCACCAGTCCCTGCAGCATCGCCAGGGTCGAACCATCCTGCCCTTCGCACTTGTATTCAATCGAGCCGCTAAATGGGGCAATGTTCGGGAAATGCGCATATTCGGTAAGATAGCGGCCAATCTCGGTGTCAGGATTGGGTCCCGGCTGCTGCCGCCGAAACAGCTTGAGGATGAGCCTGTCTCCGAATATGACGGAGGTATTGCTCTGCTCGGCGGAGCCAAGCCGGGGCGCCAGCGGCGCGGTTCCGCGCAGATTCTCAAGAATGGTGCTCGGCACACCGCGAATGTTCCCGTGGCGCGAGGTGAGTTCGCCCGCTTCGGTAATCAACGCCAGCAACGCTTCGACCGTGCCCGGGTCGACCAGGCCATCATGAAGCACGCCGTCCTCCTCGATCGAGCTCAAGCGCGCCAGCACAGATTCCGGATGCCGCTGGCGAAGCTCCTCGGCGGCCCTTCCGAAGGTCAGAGCCAGCGCCAGCAGATAGCTCTCCGCATCGCCCGAAGCATAGGAGACATCAATCAAAGCCAGTGCGCTCCCGCCCTCGTGGAACGCGGCCCAATCCGTCACCTTGATTGCCTTGATCGTGCGGGCCTTGCTGCCGAACCAGCGCTGGTGGGGAAGAAAGTCCTTCAGCACCGTCTCTTCGATCTCGCGCTGGCCGTTGCCCTCGAGCACGCTCTTCCAGTCGGTTGCTCCGGAGAGGGCAATCTCCGGCTCCTCGATGGCCTCGTCGTCTCCCATTCCCACAACCGGCGCTTGAAGCTCCAGCCATAGAAATCCATACGGCCCCAGGGTTAGCGGATACTGCTGATTGGCAGCGTGCCTGGGAATTTTGGGAAATGGCACGTAGCCCAGCATCTCCACCGGCGACATCCCGGCATACGGCTCAAGATCGAGTTCGACCGGCTGGGCAAAGCGCGAAAGGTTGGCGACACAGAGAACCCGCTGGTTCTCGAACTCCCGAACATAGGCGAGCACCTTGCGGTTCGCGGGATTGAGAAAGGTCAGGGTGCCCCGGCCGAAGACCTGGAAGAGCTTGCGGAGAGCAATCATGTTGCGCATCCAGCTCAGGAGCGAAGACGGGTCGCTCTGCTGCGCCTCCACATTGATCGCTTCGTATCCCCAAACCGGATCCATCACCACCGGGCTGTAGAGCTTGGCGGGCACAGCTCGCGAGAACCCGGCATTGCGGTCGGGACTCCACTGCATCGGCGTACGCACTCCGTTCCGGTCGCCGAGATAAATATTGTCACCCATGCCGATTTCGTCGCCGTAGTAGATCAGCGGCGTACCGGGAAAGGAAAATAGAAGACTGTTCAGCAGTTCGATGCGGCGCCGGTTGTTATCCACCAGCGGAGCCAGCCGGCGCCGGATGCCGATGTTGATACGCATCCTGGGATCGGCGCTGTAGGCGAGATACATGTAATCGCGCTCTTCATCGGTAACCATCTCCAGGGTCAGTTCATCGTGATTGCGCAAGAACAGCCCCCACTGGCAGTTATCCGGAATGCTTGGGGTCTGCGCCATGATCTCGGTGATCGGAAGCCGGTCCTCCTGCCGCAATGCCATGTAAATGCGCGGCATCAGGGGAAAGTGAAAAGCCATGTGGCACTCATCGCCGTCGCCGTAATACGGGCGCACGTCGGTAGGCCATTGGTTCGCCTCCGCCAGCATCATGCGTCCGAAGTACTCTTGATCGATCTCCTGGCGGATGCGCTTCATGATGGCATGCGTCTCTGGCAGATTTTCGCAGTTGGTGCCCTCGCGCTCGACCAGGTAGGGAATGGCATCCACACGCAGACCGTCCACTCCCATATCCAGCCAATAGCGCATGATCTTGAGGACCTCTTCAAGCACCTGCGGATTGTCGTAATTGAGGTCGGGTTGATGGGAGAAGAATCGATGCCAGTAATACGCCTGGGCCTCGGGATCCCATGTCCAATTCGACTTTTCTGTATCGGTGAAGATGATGCGAGCGCCCTGATACTTCTGATCCGTGTCGCTCCAGACGTAAAAGTCCCGCTCCGGAGACCCTTTGGGCGCGTGGCGCGCACGCTGAAACCAGGGATGCTGATCGGAGGTGTGATTGATGACCAGCTCGATCAAAACCTGCAAGCCGCGGTTGTGCGCCTGATCAAGGAATTGCTGGAAATCCGCGATCGTGCCGTAGTTGGGGTGGATATTCAGGTAGTCGGAGATGTCATAACCGTCATCCCGCAGGGGCGAAGGGAAGAACGGAAGGAGCCACAGGCAGGTGACTCCGAGATCCTGAAGATAGTCGAGCTTCTGCGTGAGCCCCTGCAGGTCCCCGATACCGTCATTGTTGCTATCCATGAAGGCGCGGACGTGCAGTTCATAAATAATCGCGTCTTTGTACCACAACGGGTCCGTCGTGCTTCCCGATCGCTTCAATCCTTCCTCCGAGTTCGCATGCTCATGGCTGATGTGAGGGGCGATCAGGCGGATGGACAGCCCCGGGAACGGCTACGTGCCCTTCAACCTCCGTGAGCGGCTCGCTGGCCAAATCGCGCTCTTCCCCTCAGATGCCCTTCCTCACCCAGAAGAGGTGTGCCGGGATCTCCTGCGGCCGTAATTCAACAAAGTTCGTCGCTCCCTTCCAGACAAATTGCCCATTGCCGAGCAGATCGTCGACGATAAATCGATCGTCTCGATCCAACCCCAGCATTTCGAGGTCCAAAGTCACCCAGCCGCTCTGCACGTTTACCGGATCGAGGCTTACCACTACCAGAACAATGTTGTCCTCTTCGGTCTTCGAATCCCAGGCTCGTTTGGAGTAGCAAAGGATCGTGGGATTGTCGACCGAGTGGAAATGAAGGCTCCAATTACTCTGCAAGGCCTTATTCTGCCGCCTTGCGCGATTCACTCGTGTTATCAACGGTTTAAGGCTGACGGCCGAGGTCAGGTCCCAGGTTTTGATCTCGTACTTCTCCGAGTCGATGTACTCTTCGCTGCCAGCCTTCGCCGGCGTATTCTCCCCCAACTCGAAGGCAGGACCGTAGATGCCATAGTTCGCGACCAGGGTGCCGGCAAGGACCAGGCGGCTCTTGAATGCAGGCAGTCCCCCCGCCTTCAGGCTCTCGGCAAGAATGTCGGGAGTATTTGGCCAGAAGTTGGGACGAAAGTACTCGCGAAGCGGCGTCTCAGTGAGCTCGCGCATGTACTCGATCAATTCATCTTTCGTGTTGCGCCAGGTGAAGTAGGTATAGGACTGCGAAAAGCCCAGCTTAGCCAACCGCTCCATCAGCCGGGGGCGGGTAAACGCCTCCGCCAGAAAAATGACCCCCGGATATTTGGAGGTAAGCTCGTCGATCACCCATTCCCAGAACGGAAAAGCCTTCGTGTGCGGATTGTCCACCCGGAAGATGTACACCCCCTTCTCGATCCAGAAGGAGAAGACACGCTCCAATTCGTCCCAGAGCCCCTTCCAGTTGGGCGATTCGAAGTCCAACGGGTAGATATCCTGATATTTTTTTGGGGGGTTTTCCGCATATTGGATGGTTCCATCCGGCCGCTTTTTGAAGAACTCCGGGTGCTCGGTGGCCCAGGGATGGTCCGGCGAGGCCTGAAAGGCGATATCGAGCGCAATCTCCATGCCCAACTGCCTGGCACGCTTGACCAACTGGAGGAAGTCCTCCATTGTGCCTAATTGCGGATGGATGACGGTATGTCCGCCTTCGCTCGAACCAATGGCCCACGGGCTCCCCACGTCCGAGGAAGCGGCATCGACGGAGTTGTTCTTCCCCTTGCGAAAGCTTTTGCCGATGGGAAAGATCGGCGGCAGGTAGAGCACATCGAAGCCCATCTCCGCGACGTAGTCCAGCCGCGCGGCCACGTCCCGCAATGTCCCATGCTTGCCCGGCGTCAAGGACCAGGAGCGAGGAAAGAGCTCATACCATGACGAGAAGCCGGCCTTCTCTCTGTCGACGAAGACCCGGAGCTCGCGGCCGTACCGGGTTTCAAGGGCGAGATCGGGATAGCGGCGGACGGTCTCGGTGATCTCATCTTCAAAAGCCACCGCCGCCGCCTCAAGGTCGGCATGAGGATCGCCGTTCGACGGGTGGAGCATGGCGGCCCACTTGCGCAAGCGGATCGCATCGTCTCTGTCAGCCACAGAGGCGAAATGCTCCAGCAGCATAGCGCCGGTCTGCAGAGGAACCTTGAGATCCTGTCCGGCGTCCATGCGCTTTTCGAGATCGCTCCGCCAGGTCCCATAACGGTCGATCTCACCGGCAATCGTGTAGACGTACCGCCCAAGGTGCTCGACGGCGAACTCTCCCCTCCAGCGATCGTTGCCCAGGGGCGCCATCTCGACTTGCTGCCAGCAGTCCTCGCAGTCTCTCTTCCAGAGCAATCGCGCCCTCACATGGTCGTGACCGTCGGCGAAGACGTCGGCTTCGACCAAAACTTTCTCTCCCAGTACCCGCTTAATGGGAAAGTGCCCGCAATTCAACTCCGGCTGCACATTGTCGATAACAACTCTGCTTCTTCCTTCGTTCGGCTTTCCCATCCGTTCCCCTGTAACTATCTCTGCACCCGAACTGGCACGCCCTTCCAAGCTATTCTCCATCAACCCGGCAGGGCAACCTGTGGATGCACGCCCCTGGATCGGCATTTCACTCCCCATTTCTCCCCACCCGTTTCTCTCACACCCATGGTTCGATGCAAGTTTTGCTGCCTTCCGGAGAACCCCGGCTGACGTATCTTCCCGGCTGTGGAAAACTTTGCAGGCCGGACTGCGATCCTCCGGATCGGCTTCCCTGCTTGGAGATCATCCGGAGGCCAGCGGCGCACTGAGATAAGTTGACAAACAGCGATCGTGATTTCGATGTAAGATTTGCGAGGTTGCTCAAGGGTTCTTTCATGTCCATAGAACGTCGGGATCTATTGAAGCTCATCGCGGGAGCCGGCGCAGTCCGGGCTGCCCGGCCTCTTCTCACAGCACAGGAAACGGTTGCGCGCGCCACGCGGGGAATGCCGACCCCGCGGATCAAGGACATCAGCGTGATCGAATGCGAGCCTGCCGGGGTGCGGCTCACGGTCGTCAAGATCACCACCGACCAGGACGGCCTCTACGGCTACGGCTGCGCGACATTCACCCAGCGCGCCGATCTGGTCAAGCCGGCAGTCGAGCAGTATTTGAAGCCGTTCCTCCTCAACAAGACTACGGACCGGATCGAAGATATCTGGCAATCCTGTTACGACAGCTCTTATTGGAGAAACGGACCCGTACTGAACAACGCTCTCAGCGGGATCGACCAGGCGCTTTGGGATATCAAGGGGCGGCAGGCAGGCATGCCGGTCTACCAACTGGCCGGCGGAAAATGCCGCGAGGCGGCGGACGCCTACGCCCACGCGGAAGGCGCCGAGTTTGAAGAGGTGGTCGCCGCCGCAAAACGCTATATGCAAGAGGGCTTTCGTCACGTCCGGGTCCAGGTAGCGGTCCCCGGCATGGCCGGGTACGGCGCAGGCCGCAGCGGAAGCACGAACCTCAAGCCGCTCCACGACAAGCCGCTCTTCGAGCCCGCCTATTACATGCGCCGCGGGCTCAAGCTGCTGGAGGTATGCCGCCAGGAGTTGGGAGAAGAGATTGAGCTGCTGCATGACATGCACGAGCGCCTTACTCCCAACCTTGCGGTCCAATTCTGCAAGGAAGCGGAGAAGTTTCGCATGTTCTTCCTGGAGGACCCGCTCTCGCCTGAGGACCTCGGCTACTTCAAGCAAATTCGTGAGAACTGCGCGACGCCGATCGCCATGGGCGAACTCTTCAACAGTCCCCACGAGTGGCAGCCGCTGATCGAGGGCCAGTTGATCGATTACATTCGCGTGCACGTCTCGGAGGCGGGCGGATTCTCACCGGCGCGCAAGATCGCGATCCTCGCCGAGCAGTATGGCGTCCGCACTGCGTGGCATGGTCCGGGCGACGTCTCGCCGGTCGGCCATATGGCGAACATCACGCTGGATCTGGTCAGCTACAACTTCGGGATTCAGGAATATACGCCCTTCAACGAACACACCCAGGAGATCTTCCACGGCTGTCCGCAGATGAAGGATGGATACCTTTGGGTCAATGAAAAGCCGGGATGGGGCATTGAGATCGACGAGCAGGCGGCAGCGAAGTTTCCTTTCACGCCCGGCCGAAACAATCTGAACGGCGGGTGGGGAGAGGTGCGGAAGCTGGATGGCACGGTGATCAAGCAGTAGCACTGCGTCAATGCGCGACGGGGGCTCTCTGCGGTTCGCGACCGAGTTTCCAGCAGGCTTGTGCGATCTGCCAATCCTCCTGGGCGCGGATCACAAGAACACGAACCGCGGAATCCGCCGCGGCAATATCCCTGTCCGCAAGCGGCTCTTTGTTCCGGACCTCATCCAGCCTGAGACCCATGTGGCGAAAGCCTTCGCAGGCCGCTGAGCGCACATCGGGCGAGTTTTCTCCCACGCCGGCTGTAAAGACCAGCGCATCAGCGCCATCGAGAACAGCGATCATGGCGCCGATAGCGCTGCGCAAACGGTGCACGTAGATCTCAAAGGCCAGGGCAGCGCGCTGGTTGCCTGCCTGCTTGGCCGCAAGGACCTGGCGCATATCATCGGAGACCCCGGAGATCCCGAGCAGGCCCGATCTCCGATTGAGCATCTCATCCAACTGATCCGCGGAGATCTGCCGCTGGCGCATGAGGTAGATAAGGATCTCCGGATCGATCGAACCCGAACGAGTGCCCATCATCAAGCCTTCCAGCGGGGTGAAACCCATCGTGGTATCCACGCTCTCGCCGTTCAGGACCGCCGCCAGGGAACATCCTCCACCCAGGTGACAGCTCACCAGCTTGAATGAGTTGACCTCACGGCCTAGCAGTTTTGCCGCGCGCATCGAGCAATATTGATGATTGATGCCGTGGAAGCCGTAGCGGCGAATCCCTTCGGCATACCACTCATACGGTCCCGGATACGTGACCGCGGAGAGGGGCATGGTTCTATGGAAGCCGGTGTCGAAGACGGCGCACTGGCGAACCGGCCCGAGCGATTGCTCAACCATCTCCATGCCTTGCAACTCGACCCGGTTCTGGAGAGGAGCAAAGGGAGCGACTGCGGCGATCGCAGCCCTGACCTCTGGCGTAAGCAGCGCAGGCTCCCGGTAATCGGGGCCGCCATGCACGACGCGATGCCCTGCGATCGCAATCTCCGAGGGTCCTTCGACGACCCGGGTGGAACCCTCCCAAAGCGTGCGCAGCAGATCTTTGATGCCCTGCATGCGAGAGGGTGGCTCCCACCGTTCCTTGCGAACCGCGCCGGCGGCGGTGCTGATCTTCACCTCGCCGCCGTGATCATCCCACTCGATCTTTCCTTCCCACAGGGGCTGCGGAGGAGTTTCCGGAATCGCGCCACCGATCTCATAGAGGCTGGTCTTTTGACTGCTCGAGCCCGAGTTGAGGACAAGAATTTTCATCTTCAGGAGTCCTGATTTACAAGCGCGGTTGATTGGATGCTGGGGAAAAGGAGCAGCCTCGCTTTGCTGCTTCGAGGCGAGGCCGATCTTTCATAGATCTGCTTCCAGGGAAGAGATCGGACTTCCCTTCTCTACCCTCAAGTCTGGATTGTGCATCCTATACGGTCAAGAACTGAGCGCGGTGTTCCCTCGCTCGCCAAGGAGAATCTCACAATGACTGAAGCCAAGAAATGCGCCCATCCCCCATGCACCTGTACCACGGATAAGAAATACTGTGGCGCTTGGTGTGAGGGTGCAGCGGGGACGCCGGAGATCATGTGCCAGTGTGATCATGCCAGTTGCCGGACCACGGAACAACGGGCGCAACAGCCCACATTGCGCGTATAGCCGGCCGGGTTGCCAAGCATGGCTGCTCATCCTCAGGGCATCAAGATCGTAGCGACATTTGCCCGCGAGACCAAGGAGAAGTCTTCAGAGCCATCCCAAAGGAACCCCGCCAGTTCTCCCTCAAGGGGGCGGGGCTCCTCTTTCTCAAAAGCAGCAGCAGATTTGACGATCCGGATCAGGCGTAGGTCGCCAGGGCGCCCATGTTCCGCTCCTTGCGCTCGCGGGTGACGCGTTCCAGATAGCCGCTCTCACGGAAAGCCTGCAGAGGATCTGGCGGAAGCCCCTTCGAAACACGCCACTCCCGAACAGCGGGCCGGACGTCCACCCAAAATGCCCCACGGAAGATCTCTTCGGCATCGACCAGATTGCATGCGCTCTGCTGGAGATCCAGACTTGACCGGTCGATCGTCGCTGCGCGGGCATAGAGTTCCTGAGCTGTGCAGACCGATTGGATCGTCGCTTCGATCTTGCCCTTCATGTTATGGCTCTGGTCAATCATGTAGGCGACATCCGTAGCCGAGCCGGTCTCCCATTCGTAACTGAAGATCTCGTGGAAGATGCGGAACAATTGATACGGATCGATCGAGCCTAAGGTGAGGTCATCATCCGCATACCGGCGATCATTGAAATGGAAGCCGCCGAGCATCTTGTGATGTAGCAGCCAGGCGACGATCTGTTCGATGTTCTGGCTCTGGTAATGGTGTCCGGTATCGACCAAGACCGAAGCCTGCGGACCAGCGGCCCTGGCCAGCAGAAGCGCCATACCCCAGTCGGCCACGTCGGTATGGTAAAAATACGGCTCGAACGGCTTGTATTCGATCAGGAGCCGCTGAGAAGGTCCGAGGTGCGCATGCGTCTCCTTCACCGCCTCCTCAAACCACCCGATTCGACGCCGGATGTTCTGCGTACCCGGATAGTTGGAACCATCGGCGAACCAGGGAGAGACATCGCGGCAATTGAGGGCTTTGGCGATCTCGACGCAGTCGACCAGGTGACCGACTGCCCTGCGGCGAACGGACGCATCCGGATTGCCGACCGAGCCATACTTATATTCCTGGTCCTGAAAGAGATTCGGGTTGATCGAACCGGCTCGGATGCCATTCTTCTGTGCCAAAGCCTTTACCTTGGGAACATCCGCGAGCCCGTTGGGCAGGTCCCAGAGAACATGGAGTGCAATGGTCGGACAGCTTCCGGTGAGCGCGTGCACGATGGCCGCGTCGCTGAACTTTTCCTCCAGGGTGCCTGCAGCCGCAGGCTGCACAAACTTGCCGAACCGCGTGCCGGTATTGGCAAAGCCCCAGGACGGAATCTCAATGTGAAAGCTCTCAAGCGCTTGCCATATCGCTGCCGATTGTTTGTCTGTCATCGCTATGCCTCAATGTGGATGGACTCTTCGTTGGCCCGCTGCCGGAATCGCCCGTAACGTCGTGCTGCGCAAGAACCGAGGCCCAGCGCGCCACGGCAGCGCCTTCCACGGATCCCGCGTCTGCCTTGCGGTCGAACGCGGCGAGCTGAATTGCGAAGTTGCCGATCGTGGAGCTCTCGGCCGAACCTTGAATGACCTCTACGCCGGCGGCCTGCTCCAACAAGCGCTTCATCTGCTGATTGCGCGCCCCGCCGCCGACAATAAAAACCTTTGCGAATTGCTTCCGGGTGATGGATGAGAGGGACCGCAGAACCTCGGCATAGCGCGCCGCCAGGCTATGGAAAATCAGGTTGGCGTACTGCGCCGCATGCGCGGGATCTTCAACGAGACCCGGTGCGCCCTTTCTCCGCAACTGGGCATTGATCCTTGCGGGCATGGAGTCGCGCAGAAGCAGATCGGGATCATCCACATCGAGCAGATGATCCGGGGCCGGCAATGGAGCGCTCGCGCTGACCAGGTCCACCACGTTCCACTCCGCTCCCTGCTGCTGCCAGGCGTCCATGCATTGGCGAAGCATCCACATGCCGTTCACATTCTTAAGCAGATAGATCGCCTTCCCAATGCCTCCCTGGTTGGTGAAGTTCTCCGCGAAAGATTCATCCTCCGTGTGGGGACGGTCAACGACCGCGCCCACCAGCGACCATGTCCCGGAACTGATGAACGCCCAGTCCTCGCTAACGGCCGGAATGCCGGCTATGGCGGAGGCCGTGTCATGACAGGCAGGAGCGATCAGTCTCGTATTCCGGAATGCTGCCAACTCCTTCAGGGGACCGGAGAGCTGGCCTACATCGGTTCCCGGTTGCACAACCGGCGGCGCAGATTCGAGCGACAGTTGAGCCGCGTGGAAGACCTCAGGACACCAGTCCCGTGAATGGACGCCAAGCATCGCCGTGTGCGTGGAATTTGTATACTCCGAGACCCGACGTCCACCCAGCCGGTAGAGCAGATACTCCGGAAGATTGAGCCATCGGTAAGACGCCGGAACCCCGGAGAGATGGTCCGCATAGAGTTGATAAAGAGTATTGATGCGCAGGACCTGCGCACCGGTACGCGCGTACAACTTCCGCGGAGAGATCCGCTGGTGCAGCTCGTCGACCGCCGCAACGGTGCGCTCGTCCCGATAGCAGAATGGGTCTCCGGTGGCCGCGCCATCCGGGCCCAGGCGGACATAGTCAACTGCCCAGCCGTCAACTCCGATGGAGGCGATTCCTTCGGGCGCCAAAGCGGCGCACTTGGTCAGCCCGGCCAGAACATCCTCGAACATCCGCTCGAAGTTCCATACCAGGCCGCGTTCGGTTGGAACAGGACCGTTGGCCGCCCGGTGCACAACCGTCATCCGCGGCTCGCCGCCGACCGCCCTGAGAAGAGAAACCCGGCAGCTTTCAGCCCCGAGATCGACTGCCACCATCGCCGGCTTGTTGAAGACTTCCCTCAAGGTCTGCTCCGCCGCGCCTTCCCCGAACGGCCATCATGCATCCGTACGGTTGCGAATATGAATGCGTCCTTAAAGGATCGCTTCAGATGCCGATTATCATACCGAATCGCGCTATAGAGTCCTAGCTTCGCCCGGGAAGGGGCAAGAAGAGCCATCGCCTTTATGCTTCGTTGAAAGCGCACAGAACCGCTCCCGGCAAAGCAGAGCACCGGTGAGCGTACTTACACGGCGGTCTCCGCTGCGCTCTTCTCCGCCACCCCCTGGTAGGTGTAGGTGATCGGATGCGGTCCACGAATGTAGCCGGTCTTCATCTCTGTAATGCGAAAGCCTGCCGCGGTCAGGAGATCGTCGGTCTTCTGATTGAGGCGGCAACCACCCGCAATGTGTCTCCAGAGGGGCGTCATCCGGTCCTGCCATGCAACCACGCTCGGATCCGAAGCGCGGCCATGCTCGATAAAGATCAGGCGTCCGTCTGCCTTTAGAACGCGTCTGATTTGCTTGAGGGCCTTCGCCGGGTCGGGAATCGAACAGAGCGTCCACGTGATGACAGC
>DASYYO010000470.1:0-3198 GCA_035933805.1 Acidobacteriaceae bacterium
TGCGATGGAAACGCCCGCCGCAAGCACGAACTGTTCTTCGGCCAGGGCATCCGGGAGGTGTCCCATCTTGTGAGCAAGAGCGAGGCTGCCTATCGATCACTTTTACGCGCAATCGTGATCGATAGAAGATGCCCCTATCGCTCATCTTCGATGCTTTGCGCTTGCAGCGGCGCCAGGGCCTGTTAACACTATTGGGACGGCGGCGACGGGAGCCAATTTTTTCGAGTTCTAGGAATGAGGAGCGACGAATATCGGGCATCTTCGAGCGACGAGCGACAACGAAATCGGGAAAATTGGCCCCGTCCCTTCGGGTTGCGGAGAAAATTGGGTCATACTTCGTTGTCCTCTTCGACTTTGGAACCACCAAAGCCATCGGACTCCGTCTCGTCTGACCCGATTTTCGCTCGCAACGCCGTCCGCCCCAAGAGTGTTACCAGGCCCTAGAACAACCGGGAGAGAACCTGGTTGGTGACGAGCGCGGCGAGGTAGGCCAGCCCGCTCATGTAAACAAACTGCGCCGCCGGCCACTTCCAGCTATTGGTCTCGCGCCGCACCACCGCCAGCGTGGAGGTGCACTGCATGGCGAAGGCGAAGAAGACCACCAGAGCGATCGCGCCGCCTAGAGGAATGTCATGCCGCAGGGCCGTCTGCAGGCCCAGGGAATGCGTGGCCGGGTCCGCTCCGTAGAGTGTGCCCAGCGTTCCGACGATCACCTCGCGCGCGATGATCGAGCTCAGCAGCCCGATCCCGACCTTCCAATTCAACCCCAGCGGCCGCAGCGCCGGCTCGATGAAGTGGCCCAACTGGCCGATGTAGCTCTCCGCCAGCGCCGAAGCGTGGCCTCCATGCACCGGCACGATGCTCAGCAGCCAAAGGACAAACGTAACCGCAAGAATGACGGTTCCGGTCTGCTTGACGAACACCGTTCCGCGATCGAGCAACCGGAGCCCCATCGACCGGAGCGTCGGCCAGCGGTACTGCGGCAGCTCCAGGATGAACGGCGCGGAGTTGGCCTTGAGAACCGAGGACTTCAGCAGCCGGGCCGTCGCCAGCGCGGCCAGAAAGCCCAGCAGGTAGAGGCTCAGCATCACCGCCGCGCGCAATCCGAAAAAGTCGCCCAGGATCTTCCGGTTGGGAATAAAGGCCGCGATGATCAGCGTGTAGATGGGCAGCCGCGCCGAGCAGGTCATGAAGGGAGCCACCAGGATCGTGGCCAGCCGGTCGCGCTTGTTCTCAATCGTGCGCGTCGCCATGATCGCCGGCACTGCGCAGGCGTAGGCCGAGAGCAGGGGAATGAAGGCCTTGCCGTTCAGCCCGATCGAGCGCATCACGCGGTCCGCAATCAGCGCCGCGCGCGCCAGGTAACCCGAGTCCTCCAGGATGCCGATCACCAGGAAGAGCAGCAGAATCTGCGGCAGAAAGACCATCACCGCCTGCATGCCGTTCCAGATCCCGTCGCGCAGAAGCACTTGCATCCAGTGCGCCGGCAGCAGACTGGCCAGCGCCGATCCCAGCCGCGTGAACAGCTCGCCCAGCCAGTCGCTCAGCGGCAGGCCGGCGGTAAAGACCACCTGAAAAACTCCGATGACCACCGCGAGAAAGATCAGCGGCCCCCACACTTTGTGCAGCAGCACCCCATCCAGACGGCGCGTCCATCCCGACGAGAGCGGAGCCTTATACCTGGTGCGCGAGCTGACCTGCGTCGCCCACTGGCGGCAGGAGCTGGCGGTCTGCAGCACCGGCAGTTGCGTAAAGCTGGCCCGGACATGATCGGGGTCCGAGAGCCGGCGCACAAAATTTCCGATCGCCTCGAGGCCGGTCCCTTTCTTGGCGCAGATCAGGGCGACCGGGGCGCCCAGTTCCTGGGCCAGCGCCAGGGGATCGATCTCGCCCCCCTGGGCCGTCATCAGGTCCGCCATATTCAGCAGGACCAGCGTGGGCAGGCCCAGCGCGAGCACCGGACCGGCCAGCATGAGCTGGCGGTTGAGCTGCAGCGCGTCCAGCACCAGCAGCACTGCGTCTGGCGCTGGCGTGCCCGGCATATTGCCGTGCAGCACGTCGACCGCGACGCGTGCGTCTTCCGAATACGAGTTCAGGCTGTGGATGCCGGGCAGATCAATCAGCGTCAGGTCGCCGCGGCCGATGCCGCCCATGCGCCCGTAGTGCTGCTCGACCGTCACGCCCGGGTAATTCGCCACCTTCTGCCGCAGGCCGGTGAGCCGGTTGAAGAGAGTCGATTTGCCGGAGTTGGGCGGACCCACCAGCACAACCGTGCTGATCTTGCCGCCGGACGTGTGCCTGACCGGCTCGATTGTGGCGGTTCCTACCGGTCCGCAGCAGTCGCTCATCGCGCAGCCTTCCGTTCCGGCTCGCAGATGCTATGGACGGAGATAAATCTGGCCGTCTCCTTGCGCAGCGCTATCTCCGCGCCGTCCACACAGTAGACGGTGGGATCGCCGGCGGGCGCGCGCCGCAGCGCCAGGACCCGCGTATCAGGCATGAATCCGAGGTGCATCAACTGTCCCTGAACCGCCTCGGGCAGGTCAAGACTCGCCAGGGTGGCACAGCAGCCTATGGCAAGTTCGCTCAACGCAGTCACTTGAGTCTTCACGGGCATAAAGGAAAAACGATCGGCTTCGGAATTCGGGGTGCTTTCGTTCAACTCCGACCGATCGGGTCGTATATCTCCACTATACGACCGAGTTGGTCCGAATTACAAATCCGAACTGCTCATTTCCGCCGCATCCGGGTGTAACTGCTTGCGCGGCGGCCGGCGCGGCTTACCCTCCCTGGGGCATAAAATGAGGAGCATGACCCTTGAGCAGTTCCTCCTCTCGCTCGAAGATCCCCAGCCGCCGCCGGGGCTGGCGCCTCTGCTCGCCGCTCTCTGGTGGGACGGCAAAGGGGACTGGGATCGAGGCCACGAGATCGCGCAGGAGGAGGGAGATCGCGGAAATGCGCGCGCGGCTGCCTGGGTGCATGCCTACCTGCACCGCAAGGAGGGCGACGCGGCCAACGCCGGCTACTGGTACCGGCGCGCGGGGCAACCGCAGCCCAAAGGGCCGCTCGAAGAGGAGTGGCGTCAGATCGCCGGGGCGCTGCTCGAAGAGCCGCCTTCTTCCGGATCTTAGTCGAGGCCGGAGGAGGCTCACGGGCCATCCACTCCCACGGAGAAGCGACAGGTAGCCGCAGGCCGCT
>DASYYO010000248.1:0-1833 GCA_035933805.1 Acidobacteriaceae bacterium
ATGCGACATGTAGCGCTTTTCATGCAGCAACTGCTCGACGGCGTCGGAGACTGAGGCGACCTCGACGTGACGGTAGGCCTCCAGCATCTCCTGAGGATTGGCTTGATACTCCGCGGCGGTTTTGGGCGCATCCGCGTGGAGAACGCGCGTGAGGGCAAAGAGCGAGGCGCATACGACCGCCGCCGCTGCAGCGATGCGCAGGCGCCGGGGACGCGGAGCGGAAGACAAGATTGCCGGTAGCTTCAAGATGAGGGTCCTCCCTGCTGACAGACAACATGCTACCGTGGGAGCGCGCCGGAAGCCCAGAGCCGTTGCCGGTGCTGCCTGAATGGGGTGACAATCAAGGAATGCGCGCCGCCATTCTCCACCAGCCGGCTCCCATCTCAGATCACTCTCTCACCCTGGAAGATGTGCCCGTCCCTCTGCCGGGCGCAGGCGAGGTCCTGCTGCGCGTGGAGGCGTGCGGAGTCTGCCGCACCGACCTCCACATCGCCGCCGGCGAGTTGCCGCCGCTCCGGCCGCAGGTTACACCCGGGCACCAGATCGTTGGCCGGGTTGCCGCCGCAGGCCCGCGGGAGGGCCTTCCGCCATGGCCCGCACCCGGATCGCGCGTAGGCATCTCCTGGATGGGCGGCGTGGATGGAACCTGCGAACTCTGCCGCAAGGGAATGGAGAACCTCTGCGATCACCCGGTCTTCACGGGCTACACCGTCAACGGAGGATATGCAGAATATGCGTTGGCCAGGGCCGATTTTTGCATTCCCGTGCCGGACCGCGCGCCGGCCGAAGAGATTGCGCCTCTGCTCTGTGCTGGGATCATCGGCTTCCGCAGCCTGCGCGTTGCCGGAGTGCAGCCGGGCGAGCGAGTCGGACTTTACGGATTTGGAGCCTCCGCGCATCTGGCGATCGACGTGTTGAAGGCGTGGAAGTGCGAAGTCTACGCGGCTACGCGAGGCGAGTCGCACCAGCGGCTGGCCAGGTCACTGGGCGCGGCCTGGGTGGGAGAGGCGACGGAGCGGCCGCCGGTGGCGCTCGATCGTGCGATCACCTTCGCACCCAGCGGGGATGTGGTAATCGCCGCATTGGGAGCGCTGCGCAAGGGAGGAGTAGTCGCCATCAACGCCATTCATCTCGACCGCATCCCCCAGTTCGATTACGACTCTCTGCTCTGGGGAGAGCGGCAGATTCGCAGCGTGACCAACATGACTCGCCAGGATGCCCGTGACTTTCTTCAATTGGCGAGAGAGATCGGGATGAAGCCGAAGGTCGCTTTGTTTGATCTCGATCGAGTCAATGAGGCGCTGCTGGCAATTTACGACGATGCAGTGGACGGAGCCGCCGTGGTTCTCTGCCAGAGAGAAACAGGCGCCCGGTAACCGGGAGCATCCGGCGCGTGGCCTGCGGCAGGACTGGCTCCCTGTAAAATAAGAGCGAGGATATATGGCGGATATTCAGCGCAGGAAGACAGTCTCAGTCAAGATCGGCAACGTGCACGTAGGCTCGGAGTTCCCTGTCGTCGTCCAATCCATGACCAATACCGATACGGCCGACGTGGCGGGGACGATCCAGCAGGTGGCTGCTCTGGCCGCCGCCGGATCGGAGCTGGTGAGGGTCACGGTGAATAACGACGCCGCGGCCAGGGCGCTGCCCGAGATCGTCGACGGCCTCGACAAGATGGGAATCGATGTCCCGATCGTGGGCGACTTTCATTACAACGGACACGTTCTCCTGAAGAAATATCCGGCGTGCGCGCGGGCGCTGTCCAAGTACCGCATCAACCCGGGCAATGCCTCGATCGGGGCGCACGGTGACGAGAACTTCCGGACGATGGTG
>DASYYO010000077.1:0-2080 GCA_035933805.1 Acidobacteriaceae bacterium
CTTGTCTGGTCCAATGGCGGCGCGAGCTATCGGGTGGTCCATCCAGCACCTGCAGCAAGCGGAATGTAATCCCCTGCCCGCGGAGCGACAACCGCGGGTGCGGTTTCCCGGCGCGGGAAGCTCGCCAGAGCGAAGCGCCGGGCGGTCTCCTTTCACTCCGGCAGATTCCACGCATGCCGGAGTGGGAGGACCGGACAGAAAATCGCAGGAGAGATTCGCGCCTGTGAACAGGAACTAAAGAACCAGGGCGGCCGTGAAGCCGTCGTATCCTTTGCACCCAACCGTCTGGATTGTGGTGGCGCTCACTCGCGAGTCGCCGCCGAGCAATTCGTGGAAGCGGCGCACTCCTTGAACCCCCGCGTCGGCGCTCCCGGCGTCGGCCAAAGCTCCATCGCGTACGACATTGTCAACGATGATCAGGCTGCCCGGACGGGAAAGCTTGAGCGCCCACTCGAAATACTCCGGAATATTGGGCTTGTCTGCGTCAATGAAGAGAAGGTCAAAGGGCGCCTTCCCTTCGGCAAGGATTCCGGGCAAGGTATCGAGAGCTTTCCCCAGACGGAGCTCGATGACCTCTTGCATGCCGGCGCGCGCGATATTGGCGCGGGCGACCTCAGCGTGCCTCGGATCGGCTTCCAAAGTGATCAACCGGCCCCCTTTCGGCAACGCCCGGGCAAGCCAGATGCTGCTGTAGCCGCCGAGCGTACCAATCTCGAGGATATTGCGCGCGCCGCCCCATTTGGCGAGCAGAAAGAGCTGCTTTCCCTGCGCCGCCGAAACACTGATGGGCGGCAGCTTGGCCGCGACCATCGCATCCGTCGCGGCATCGAGCGCCGGATCGGGCGGAATCAAATGATCCGAGATGTAGCGATCCACCGCTGTCCATAGTTCCAGAGAACGTTCTTCAGGCATCCAAATCCTCGTCCAAGCAGGTGCAAAGGTCTCTCTTTAAAATATCAGTCTGCGGGTGGGGCCTTTGCCGAATAGCTGCCGTGCCGGGTCCAGTTGTAGCCTTCGGCGGGAAAGAGATACCCTCACTACGAGTGAGGACGATGGAACAGCTCATAGAGGACCAAAGCCCGGGTTTGCTGCGCACCCTGTTTGACGATCAGGGCGGAAACACTCGGGCCAAGGTCGGAGGCATCTACTCCGGGCTGGTTCTCTTCAACGGCGCAGCGTGGCTTTGGGCGATTCTCGCCTTCCATCACTATCCCCTGCTGCTGGGAACGGCTTTCCTGGCTTACAGCTTCGGTCTTCGCCACGCTGTGGACGCGGACCATATCGCTGCGATCGATAACGTGACGCGGAAACTGATGCAGGAGCACAAGCGGCCGGTCGCGATCGGCCTGATGTTTTCCCTGGGGCACTCAACCATCGTGCTGCTGGGCTCGATCGCCATCGCCGCGACGACGCTCGCACTGCAACACCGCTTTGACGCCGTGCGCGAGATCGGCGGCGTTCTTGGCACACTCCTCTCCAGTCTGTTTTTGTTCGCAATCGCCCTCGTCAACCTGACGGTTCTGCGCTCGGTCTACCACACCTTCGTGCGCGTGCGCGCCGGCCACCCCTATGTCGAGGAGGACCTGGATCTTTTGCTGAGCGGCCGGGGGCTGCTCGCCCGCCTCTTCCGTCCACTCTTCGGGATGATTGAGCGGAGCTGGCACATGTATCCCCTGGGCATTCTCTTTGGTCTGGGCTTCGATACCGCGACGGAGATCGGCCTGTTGACGCTCTCCGCGGCCGAGGCCTCCAAAGGCCTGTCGCTCTCCTCCGTCCTCATCTTTCCCACGCTCTTTGCCGCAGGCATGTCCCTGGTCGACACGACAGACAACATTCTCATGCTCTGCGCCTATGGCTGGGCCTTCGTGAAACCCGTCCGCAAGCTTTACTACAATATGACTATTACCTTCGTCTCCGTCATTGTTGCGGTTGTTGTGGGAGGCGTCGAGGCGCTGGGGCTGATCGTGGGACAGCTTCATCTGCGGGGGACCTTCTGGGATGCCGTCAGCCGGGTGAACAACAACTTCGGAACACTCGGTTTCTTCGTTGTCGGACTCTTTGCGGTGAGCTGGGTCGTCTC
>DASYYO010000085.1:0-4786 GCA_035933805.1 Acidobacteriaceae bacterium
TGGCTCTCCGAGTTTTGGACCATGCGACCGATGCAGTGCTGCCTTACCTGCCCGAGAAAGCGCTTTCCCGGAAGGAGATGATGGCCCGGCCGCATAAAAACATCGCCTACACCTGGGACGAGAGCTACACCCTGCCGGAGAACTTCTTTCTCGCGTACAAGAGGAGCGGCAATGCGCGGTATCGCCAGCTCGCGCAGCGCTTTCTTCAAGACGATAGCTACTTCAATCCGCTGGCGGAGGGGGAGAATGTGCTGCCCGGTCAGCATGCTTACAGCCACGTCAACGCGCTCTCTTCCGCGTCGCAGGCGTACCTGGTGTTGGGCAGCGAGAAGCATCTGCGGGCGGCCCGCAACGGCTTTGGATTTGTCTTGACCACGCAAAGCTTCGCTACCGGAGGCTGGGGGCCAGACGAGAGATTTCGCCCGCCGGGGAGGGGCGAAATGGGGGAGAGCCTAACCAGCACGCATGCGAGCTTTGAAACGCCGTGCGGCGCGTATGGGCACTTCAAGATCTCCCGCTACCTGATGCGCGTCACCGGCGACAGCCGATATGGCGACACCATGGAGAAAGTTCTCTACAACACCATCCTGGGAGCCAAGCCGATTCAACCCGACGGCAAGAGCTTCTACTACTCCGACTACAACAACTCTGCTTCCAAGTTCTTTCACCAGGACAAATGGCCGTGCTGTTCGGGCACATTCCCTCAGATCACCGCCGACTACGGGATCAGCTCTTATTTCCGTTCGGCGGATGGGATATACGTCAATCTCTTTGTCCCGTCAGAGCTCACGTGGCGGCAAAACGGAGCGCGCTGCTCCATCGAACAGCAGACGCAATATCCCAACTCGCCGGAAATCAGCATGCGAGTTCGCAGTGATCGTCCCGAGACGTTTGCGATCTATCTCCGCGTCCCCGCCTGGGCGGGCAGCAAGACTTCGATTGCCGTCAACGGCCGGCCTGCCGCCGCCGGCTGGAAGCCTGGAACCTTCGCCGAGCTGCGTCGTGAATGGAAGGATGGCGACCGGATCGAATATACGATCGACATGCCGCTCACCCTGGAGGCTGTCGATCCCCAGCACCCGGCGAACGTCGCCCTGCTCGCCGGGCCGCTCAGTCTCTTCGCCACCAGCTCGTTGAACGGCAGGTTCCGGCGTGCGCAGCTCCTCGCGGCCAGACAGTCGAGTTCGGGCTCTGCGGAGTGGAAGGTCCCATCGGAGAGCGAGCCGGTTGTCTTCCGGCCCTTTGCCTCCATCAGCGATGAGAAATACCGCCTTTACCAGCAGATCGAAGGATGAGGCGATGCAGCAGGCTGTCAGGCAGTTTGGCTCTCCGCCAGATGCCGGTGAGAATTAACATCCCCTAAGCACGACTGTATACTTGCCTCGAGAGCCGCATCCGCAACAAGTTGGCGTGCAAAAGCGAACCACCCGCGGTCTGTTGGCATACGAGTCTAAATACGAGTCGATTCCTATGGATACGAAGGTTGCTCTTCCCGTTCAGTCTAAGTTCTCTGAAGAATTAGCGGAGTGGATTGAGGCATTCGACGACGTCGTCGTCGACGAAGGCCCGGAGCAGGGAGCCGAGCTCCTTGCGGCGCTGCGCCAGAGGGCGCGAGAGGCCGGCATCTCGACAGCCAGTGAGCAGACAACTCCCTATCTGAACACCATCCCCAAGCATGATGAGGTGCCCTATCCGGGCGATCGCAAGCTGGAGAGCCGGCTGGAGAGCCTGATCCGCTGGAACGCGATGGCGATGGTCCACAGCCAGAACAAGAAGGATGCCGGCATTGGCGGCCACATCTCCACCTATTCTTCGCTGGCTACGCTCCTCGAGGTTGGCTTCAATCATTTTTTCCATGCGCAGTACGGAGACCAGCCGGGAGACTTCATCTATTTCCAGGGACATGCCTCGCCGGGAGTCTATTCGCGGGCGTTTCTGGAGGGGCGTCTCGACGAGGAGCGGCTGCTGAACTTCCGGCACGAGTTGCGTGAGAAGCCGGGTCTGTCCTCCTATCCTCACCCATGGCTGATGCCCGATTTCTGGCGGTTTCCCACAGTCTCGATGGGCATCGGTCCGCTCAATGCCATCTACCAGGCCCGCTTTATGCGCTACCTGGAGAATCGCAACCTGATTGAGAAGACGCCGCGCAAGATCTGGGCCTTTGTCGGTGACGGCGAAACCGATGAAGTGGATACACTGGGCGCCATCGGCGTTGCCTCGCGGGAAAAGCTTGACAACCTGATCTTCGTCGTCAACTGCAACCTACAGCGCCTCGATGGACCCGTGCGCGGCAACAAGCGCATTGTCGATGAGCTGGAGGGGATCTTCCGCGGCGCCAACTGGAATGTGATCAAGGTCATCTGGGGCTCGGACTGGGATCCGCTGTTTGAGCGGGATCACACCGGCCTTCTCTTGAAGCGCATGGAAGAGTGCGTGGATGGAGACTATCAGGCTTACAAGGCCAAGGGCGGCGCATATCTGCGCAAGGAGTTCTTCGGCAAGTACCCTGAGCTGCTGGAGCTTGTCAAAGACATGACCAATGATCAGCTGGCCGAACTGCACCGCGGCGGCCATGATCCGACGAAGATCTACAACGCCTACAAGCAAGCCGTGGAGCACCGCGGTGGCCCGACCGTGATCCTGGCCAAGACAGTCAAAGGCTACGGGCTGGGCAGCACGCAGGCGAGGAACGCCTCTCATCAGGAGAAGAAGTTGACGGACACCGCCGTGGCGGATTTCGTCAAGCGATTCCGTATTCCCGTTCCCGAAAAGGCTGCCAAGGAAGGCAAGCTCTATCGCCCCGCACCGGACAGCCCGGAGATTGCCTACATGCAGGAGCGCCGCCGCGAGCTGGGCGGATATATGCCTACGCGCTCGACGCCGCATCTGGAATTCAAAGCGCCGGCCTTGCAGGAGTTTCGGGAGTGGACCGGCGGTTCCAAAGGACGCGAGGTCTCTACCACCATGGGCTTTGTCAGCATCCTTCGCCATCTTTTGAAGGATCCGGAGATTGGCAAATGGATTGTGCCGATTGTGCCCGACGAGGCTCGCACCTTTGGATTGGAGTCGGCGATCCGTCAGGTAGGCATGTACGCCAGTGAGGGCCAGAAGTATCAGCCTCACGATCAGGATATGCTGCTCTACTATCGGGAAGAGCAGGACGGCCAGATTCTGGAAGAGGGAATCACCGAAGCCGGCGCGATGGCCTCCTTCACGGCGGCGGGGACCGCCTACTCGAACTACCTGGCTCCTTCCATCCCGTTCTACATGTACTACTCGATGTTCGGCTTCCAACGAGTAGGAGATATGGTCTGGGCCTTCGCCGATTCGCGCGGGAAGGGCTTCCTGATGGGCGGGACCGCCGGCCGTACGACGATGCTGGGCGAAGGGTTGCAGCACCAGGACGGCCACAGCCCGGTCCTGTTCAGCACGGTTCCCACTTGCCTCACTTATGATCCGGCGTTCGTTTATGAACTCGCCGTGATCCTCCAGGACGGCATCCGGCGCATGTACCAGGAGAACGAGAGCGTCTTCTACTACATCACGATGTACAACGAAGACTATGCCATGCCTCCGATGCCCGATGGGACCCGCGAGGGGATTCTGCGCGGCATCTACAAGTTCCAGCCGGCGCAGAAGAAGGCCGTTGCGCAGCTCTTCGGCAGCGGACCCATTCTGAACGAAGTGGTGCGCGCCCAGGGGATTCTGGCCGAGCAGTATGGCGTCGAGACGGATGTCTGGAGTGTGACCAGCTACAACGAGCTGAGGCGTGAGGCGCTCGCCGTCGAACGGTGGAATCGGCTGCATCCTGCGCAGCCGGAAAAAACTCCCTACGTCCTTACCGCTCTGGCAGGCGCCGAAGGTCCGATCATTGCGGCCAGCGATTACATGAAATCCGTGCCGGATCAACTTTCACCATGGCTTCGTGAGCGGCTGGTAACCCTTGGGACCGACGGTTTTGGACGAAGCGACAATCGCGAGCACCTCCGGCGGCACTTTGAAGTGAATGCCGAGTCCATCGTCACGGCGACGCTTTCCAAACTGGCGCGCGAGGGAAAATTCGATCCTGCTGTTGCCCAAAAGGCCTTCGCGGACCTGGGGCTGGACACCGAACTTGGCGATCCGGCGCGTCGCTGAGAGCTGGCTGAAGCCGTAATCGAAGGAGCAGCGGAGAGTGTGGACCGCCGTGGTCTCCCGCCATTGCTGAGCAAAGACTTGCCCGATCCCGCTCTGCGCTCCTGCGGTTGTTGAGAATCCCTTCCAGGCGTTAGGATGGCTGTGCTTTCGGAGACAAGAGATCTGCTCCGGATTGTTGAAGTCACTCGCTCCGCCGTAGGAGGGCACATTCCAATCCAACTTCGATCTTTGCATTCCTGCATCAAAATATCGGCCTCCGGCGCTCTGATTCTTTGCGCCGGCGTGCTGCTCACCCTGGCTGCGGAGAATGACCGGAAGCCGACCCCGGGGAACGGGCCGAACGGAGTTCCGCAAACGACCTTCTTCGTGCACCGGCTGGGCACTGACCACGCGGAAGCGATCACCACGCTGGACATGAACGGGGACGGTCGGCCCGATCTGCTCAGCGGCGCCTATTGGTACGAGAATCCCGGACCCGCCGGCGGTGAGTGGAAGCAGCATCAATACCGGACAGTCGGCATTCTCAGTGAGTTTGTCTCCGACAGCGGCGAGTGGACGGTTGACGTCAACCACGACGGAGCGCCGGATGTAGTGACTACGGGCTGGATGCTGAACGGTCTGTGGTGGTATGAAAACCCGAAGAAGCCCG
>DASYYO010000087.1:0-5658 GCA_035933805.1 Acidobacteriaceae bacterium
GTCTGCCTTCCGGCGACCCGCCGCAACTCGAAGAAGAAGATTTGTGAAGAGTTTGCTATGCGGCGATCCAGGTTCAAGAAATATTACGCAACCTTCAAGGTAATGCTTCAATCTGCAGTCCAAGATAACAGCTCTTGCAGATCGGCAGGCGAGTCCGGCTCCGCTTCACGCGGAACAGATGGGGCAAAGACTTCTCGGCTGCCAAGCCGAGGCCTGATGCACGCCCAAAAATAGGCGCGGCCAAGCTTTTCGGCATGCTTGCGAGGAGGGAACCAGTCATCCGTGCAAGACCCTGAGAATTGCGCTCTCGATTCAAGCCTGCGTTGCCGGGTACATCGAACCATTGGCGCCAGCGAAGATGTGAATCACGGCTTCGTGGAGGGCGCCGACTTCGCCGAGTAGACGAATTGCTGGACTTCCGCTCCCTCCTTGTCGACCTCAGCCAGATGCTGCGCTCGCAGCCGCTGATAGACGGCAAACTCCGCCTGCGCTCGATCTTTTTGGCCGATGTGAACATAGTCCTGGCCAAGACGGTAGTGCGCATCTGGAAGATTCGGATTCAGCTCCAAGGCGTGCGCATATTCCGAGATTGACCTAGCATATTGGTGTTGATCAGAGTACAGGTTGCCCAACTGTACATGTGCGTCGGGAAACGTCTGATCCAGCGCTGCGGCCCTCTGCAACAAGGACTCCACTTCTCCAAGGTCCACGCCGCCGGCTTCTGCGCTCTTTCCCTTCCATAGAATCATCGCGTAGTAATACACCGCGCGCGCATTGCCAGGCTGAAGCTCTGAAAAGCGGCGAAATGCCTGAATCACGTCATCCGCGTGATTGGGGGAGCTGTCAAAGGCCTTGGAGAGGAAGAGGTAACAACGAGGATCGGAGGGGTCCAGAGCCGCCGCTGCCAGCAGCGACTGGATCGCCTCGTCATACTTGCCTCGCGAGTACAGCGCCATTCCCAGACCGATCATCAGCCGCGGCGAATTGGGATAACGGCGGGTGGCTTGTTCAAAGACATCGATTGCGGGATCGTAGGTCCGGTGGATAAGAAGCTCGCTTGCCCAGTCGAAGAGGTTCTCTTCGCTGGGGTCCATCTGGGCAGCGCTTTCAAACTCGTTTACGGCCGCGACGAACTTTCCATCTTTTTCTTCGATCTGGCCCAGCAGGTCGTGCAGCTCTCCGGTGCCCTTCTGCCGAAGGAGGGATTGAACAAGCTGCCTCGCCTGGGCAAGCCGTCCGGTCAGCAGGTAAGCCATCGCCAGATCGTAGCCATTCTCATAGGACGAGGGATGAATGCGCTGCGCCTGTTCGAGCAGAGGACAAGCATCCGCAATTCTTCCGGACTGGATGTAGAACTCACCGAGGTTGTGGTTGGCATCAAAGTTGTGAGGTTCCAACGCAAGGGCCTTCCGAAGCTGCTCGCCCGCCAACGTGGATTTTCCCGTGCGGGTGAGGCTGACGGCGAGATTCGTCCGGGCGGCGGGGGAGTTCGGCCTCAATCGAACCGCAGCTTCGAGGTGCTCGATGGCTTTCGAATCCTGCGATTCTGCGGCGTAGACCAAGCCTAAGAGTTCCTGAACGTCGAAGCTGTTCGGCACGCGGGAGACGAGGGCTTCCAACTGCGCCGCCGCTTCGGGGAGCCGTCCTGCGTCGTATTGAGCGACCGCTGATTGGAATTGGCGATCCAGATTCTGGCTCTGGCTGTCCGAGGCCTGAGCGGCTCCTGCACAAACCAGTAGAGACCAGAGAATCGCCGGAAAAAATTGAGGCCTGTTGCTCACAGCCCACCTCTGATTGCCGCGTGAGCAAGAGCGCTACGCAGAAGAACACTCCGGAGGGACAGGCCCGCAGGCTGCCTTCCGGAGTGTTCTCATCTTAGCTCAGTAGTACAGCTTCAGGGCAAATTGAATCTGCCTCGGATCGTACGGAGCAAAACGAGTCGATCCGATTTCGCCGAAGTTGGAGCTGGTGAAGTTGGTCGCGTTCGGAATGGCCACGACGCCGTTGCCGCCGAATCCGGGAGCATTGAAAGTGGGATGGTTGAGGATGTTGAAGAACTCCGCCCGGAACTCCATGGAGATGCTTTCCCTGATCGGGATCTCCTTGAAGGTTGAGAATTGGAAGGTCCCCACTCCCGGTCCGACGGTCGTTGCCGGACCGTCGCCCAAGATTGCTGAGCCGCTCAAAGGAACGCATCCCGGAGTGGGAGTCGCTCCCAGCGGGCAGGGCTGCTGGAAGGCTTTCGGGTTCCCGAACCAATTCAGCTTTCCATTCGAATCCGTATGCATGCCAAGCTGCTGGCTCTGGCCAGGAACATTTATGTCGTTGCAGTTTGTTCCCGCTGTGCTTGATGAGGGGCAGCGCAGGGTGATCGGCTGGCCGCCCTGCAGCGTGCTGATCCAGTTGACGTTCCATCCTCCCAGTATCGAATCGGTGAGCTTGCCGGAGTTGGCAAGGAATTGCCTGCCCTTGCCGAACGGGAGCTCATATCCTCCGCTGAAGTGGAAGACGTTTGCGATGTTGAAGTCGGCCAGGCCCCAATCGAAGTGGGGACCCAGGCCCGGTACCGCGGTAGCCCGGTATCCAGCTACGCTGCCTCCGTTCAGCAGGTCACCGGCATCAGAGAGCGTCTTCGAGAAGGTATAGGCAAAAAGGAACGTCAATCCATTTGAAAACTGCTGTTCGAGCCTGGTTTGCAAACCGTTGTAATCGCTTCGTCCTATCGTTTGCTGGTAGCTGGCGCCATGGCTGAAATCAGGAAATGGAACGGTGCCGGTGGTGCCTCCGCCGACTGGGCCCGCGGGACTCGCGCCCGCGGGCAGCAGGGCAGTGACGTTGTTGTCTCCGATGCCGGCCTGAAGATTCGCGCCCTGGGTAAACACGTAGGAGACCTGCGCAGATAGGCTTGGGGTTACGGCATATTGGAAGGTCAGGTTGGTGCTCAAGGTGCGGGGCGTTTGATAACTGAACTGCAGCCCCTGCAGACCAATGCCCTGGGCGTTGACGATGGCAGGACTAAAGGCGATGCAGGAGAAGCCGGCATTGAGGGTTCCGGTTCCTCCCGGGCCTGCGGTTGCGCACCCGGCATAGGGACTGCCGACGCTGATGGGCGTGACGCTCGGGATGCCGAGATTCTGCTGCGCATACGTGAAGTTGTAGACGAAGGGATAGTTCTCGCCGATGTTGGGCCCATATCCCTGGTTCTCAAAGGAGTTGAAAAAGAAGCCAAAGCCCCCGCGCACGACGAGTTTTGAGGTGGCCTCATAGGCGAAGCCTACGCGTGGAGCGAAATTGTTCTTTTGCGTTTGTACCAGCCCCTGCCCGTACTTGTTGGTGGACTCCAGGCTGATTCCATCCTTGGCCAACAGGTCGAGAAAGCCGTGGCCGTTCAGGCTGGGAGTATTGGCAGTCGAAGACAATGTTCTTAAGTCTTTGCCGCTCGCCGGGATCAGGAAGGTTGGCGCGTTGTTCGGCGGACCACTCTGGACGAAGTTCGCCTGGCCTCCATTGGTCTCGTTGATCGGTGAAAAATAATCCCAGCGAAGGCCGAGATTGAGGGTCAGCTTGGGAGTCAGCTTCAGGTCGTCCTGGAAGTATGTGGCGAAGTAGGTTCTGGCATCGTAAGTCTTGTTGATGTTAGAGGCTTGGATCTGGTCGGCGCCGCCGACATACGAGACTCCATTTGGAACTGTCGCTGCGATGGGAGTCAACAGGAATTGCGCGCGGCCGGTGGCCCCGCCGCCTACGTTGGGAATATCCGTGTAGCTGATGGATGAGTTAGAAGAGTTAAACGAAAAAGTGCCGCGGGAAAACGCCGGCTGCAGCGTGGAAAACCTTACGCGTTGGGACTCGATCCCCATTTTGAAGCTGTGCTTGCCCCAGATCTTCGTGAAGTCATCGGTGATCTGGAGAGTCTGGCTGATTTCGTCGGAAGGCAGGTACGAATTGCTGCCCAGGGTCTGCAGTCCGCTGATGGAGATGGCTGGGAGACCGCCATTCTCAGAAACTTGAGGAATGCCCTGAATGCCGTATTGGGCCGGAATGCCCATAACGGAGCCCTCCGGGCCAAAGCGCGTGGTGTGCAGGTGATTAAACCCAACGCGTGCCACGTTGATCGTGCTAGGCGAGAACACATGGGTCCAAGCTAAAGCAGACTGGTTAGAACGCGCGGTCTGGACTCCCGACGCAAAGCCGCCGCCATCCGCGACGCCGCCAAAGGGGCCAGGGATGTACTGCGGGTCATCCACCCAGCTGAAGCGGTAGTACACCTGGTCCTTTTGATTTAGGTCGAAGTCGAACCGGGTGTCGAAAGCGTTGCGGTGCTCGTACAGGTTCGGACTGGAGACGAAATTCGAGGTTAGCGAATTGTTGGTTGGCAGCGGATAGAGATTCAACAGCTTGATGGCGTTCGGATCCAGCCGGTTCGCTGGAAGTTGATTGAGCCCGCAGGAGAGCGAATAGGCCCGGGTGCTGGGCGCACAACTGCCGTTGGTAAACGGATCGCGAACATAGCCGCTGCTTCCCGCCGTCAGGCCGGAGACCGGGTCAACCTGCCCCGCTGTAACCGGCCGCGTTGTAGCCGGATCCAAAATCGCACCGATCGGGATTTGCCGTCCCAACGCATCAGCCCTTGAGTTCGTGCCCTGCCCGGTGATGATGTCGGAGAGATTGGTGAAGTTGCTGTTGCGCTCCGCCACGGTGGGCACGGAGATGCCGCTCTGTGTGTTGCCCTGCACGCGGCGAAGGCCCTCATAGTCGCCAAAGACGAAGATCTTGTTCTTGAGGATGGGACCGCCGGCGGTGGCCCCGAACTGATTCTGGCGGAGCTCTCCTTTGCCCTTCGTTTCAAAATAATCCGCGGCATCGAGCTTGTCATTGCGGAAAAATTCCCAGAAATCGCCATGCAGACTATTTGTGCCTGACTTGATCGTGGCGTTCACGACCGCGCCCGCGGAGCGGCCCAGTTCCGCGCTGAAGTCTGCGGTCTGGACCTTGAATTCCTGGATCGCATCCAGCGGGGGAAGCACACTGAAATTTGTGCCGTTCAGGAAGTCGACGGCATTGGAATTATTATCGACGCCATCGAGCAGGTAATTGTTCTGCGCCGGCCGCAGGCCGTTCGCCGAAAATGCGCCAGAGGCTGCGTTGCCCCGGGTGTCCGCCTGCGGCGTGTTGACGCCTGCGCCCAACTGCGCCAGAAAGGTAAAGTTGCGGCCGTTGAGAGGCAGATCGTTCAGGGTGCGCCCGGTTACCGTTTGCCCGACGGAGGCTTCTTCCGTCTGCAGTTGTGGCGGCGCGCTGGTCACCTGCACGGTTTCCGTCGCGGCGCCCGGTTTCAATTGCAAGTTGATCTGCAGGGTCTGGGCTACCGTCACCTGCAAATTCTGCTGGCTCGTCTTTGCGAAGCCCTGTGCTGTCGCGGAGACAGTGTAATGTCCGATTCTGACCGGGGAAAAGGTATAGGAGCCGCTGCTATTGGTGACCGTCTCCAAGGTCAGGCCTACGTCCGTGTTGAGGAGGGTCACTTGCGCGTTGGGAACCACCGCGCCGGAGGGGTCCTGGACGGTGCCCGTAATTGCCCCTTCGTCAACCTGGCCGAAGAGGAGAGCAGACGGAAACAGGAGGGTGCAGAGAGAGGTGAGGGTTACGACACGTAAG
>DASYYO010000117.1:0-9150 GCA_035933805.1 Acidobacteriaceae bacterium
GCGGATCGCCCGTATAGGCGAAGGCGCGGGCCCGGGAGCCGCCACAGAGGGAGCGGTATTCGCATTCTCCGCATTTTCCCCTGAACAAGCCCGGGGTATGCAGCGCCTGAAACAACGGAGCCTCGCGATAGACACGCGCCAGAGGGTCCTTGCGCACATTCCCGATCGCCAGCGGGAGAAACCCTGCGGGATAAATGTCACCTTGATTGGAGACAAAGACGATGCCGTGTCCATCCCGGATTCCGAAGCCGCGGTACACGGAAGTCCGCTCGATCTCGCTCGCGGTCCGGCCTTCTTCCCGCATGCGATTCAAGGCCACGCGGCGATACGACGGAGCCTCGGTGGTCTTGATTGCAAACGGGGCGGTTTGCGCGAGATCGTAAACCCAGTTCATCCACTCCTCGCCGCGCTCGGCTGAAACTGGCTGGAGCATCTTGCCCCGGCCCACCGCTATGAGGAAAAACAGGCTCCAGCGCATCACCCTCAGACCCTTGAGGAGCTCATAAATGGCCGGGAGATCATCCTCCGTCTCCCGGGAGACGAGGGTATTGACCTGAATGGGCAGCCCCAGTTGAGCCGCGTCCTTGATCGCCTGTATCGTCCAATTGAAGCAGCCCTCAACCCCGCGGACCGCCTCGTGACGGACGGCGCTGGAACCATCGAGACTGAGACCAAGGCTCTCAATGCCGTGCGCCTTCAGCCGGGCGAGGACCTCCCTGGTCAGGTTCGGGGTGGCGCTGGGCGTAATGGAAACGGTCAGTCCCAACCTCCTCGCTTCGTCGATCAGTTCATACAAATCTGCGCGCTCAAGCGGATCGCCGCCGGTGAGAATCAGGTGCGGGAGAGGCTTGCCGAAATCCGCAATCTGCCGCAGCAATGCCCTGCTTTCGGTATGCGTCAACTCACGAGGATGGGCCGCGGATACGGCTTCAGCCCGGCAATGGCGGCATGCCAAGGCGCATGCCTGCGTCATCTCCCAGTAAACCAGCATCGGATTTTGCGCATATCCGCCGGCAGCGGCGCGATGCGTAGGTGCTTGTCCAGCGGCGGCAATTGCTCTGATATCCATGGAAGTCATTCCCATCCCCTCCGGGTCCGTGCCCTACTTGCGTACTGAATACAGACCGGTTCCTGGTAAGCTCTGCGCGGGGCAGCCTCGACCGCGATCCTGGCGGCCGCTTCTCTTCCGCTCTGGATGCAGTCCGGGATCCCCGCCCCGTGATAAGCCGCTCCCGCCAGGTGCAGGCCGGAGTGCGATGCAGCCATCCGCTCAATTTCAGCAATCCGCGTCCGGTGCCCAATGTCATACTGCGGGTTGGCCCTGGGCCAGCGATAGACCCTGGCCAGGAGCGGAGCCGCATGGATGCCCATCGTGGAGCGCAACTCCTGCCTGGCCACCTGCACCGGTTCTGCCTCCTCCCGCTCCGCAATCTCCTCCGCGCCCGCGCCCCCGACGAAGACGCGCAGGAGCGCGCAGTCGCCGGGAGCGCGGCCCTCGAACTTCTCTGAAGACCAGGAGCAGGCGGTAATTTTCCGCTTCTCCGCACGAGACACGACGAAGCCGAACCCGTCCAAAGAATGCGGTATCTCGCTACGGCGGAAACCAAGCGACACGGTTGCGGTAGAAACGTAGCGGATGGCACGCAAAGCGGACGCCAGAACGGGATCGAACCCCTCCACCAGCTCAGCGGTCACGTAAGCCGGGGTTGCCAGAACGAGGTCGTCGGCCAAAAGATAGGACCCGTCGTCCAAGGTAATTCCGTACCGCCCGGCATGCGCCGCTACATGGAGCACGCGGCAGTTCAGCCGAATCCTTCCGGGAGGCAGTTGGACAAGGATCGCCTCCACCAGTGTCTGCAAGCCGTCCCGTAAGGACGTAAACATCGGACGCCGGGCGTTCAGGGGGGTCTGGCTCGTTTGCTTCCGCCGATTTTTCACCATTCCGCGGATCAAGCTGCCATGCTTCCTCTCCATCTCCTGAAAGGCGGGGAAGGTGCTCTGCAGGCTCAATCTTTCCGGGTCTGCCGCGTGGATGCCGGCCATCAAGGGCGCGGCAATCTTCTCCAGCGCCTCCGAGCCCAATCTCCTGCGCACAAAGCTGGCCAGGCTCTCATCCTGATCCTGGGCCTGCCTGGGAACAAAAACCTCCATCCCCATGCGCAGCTTGCCCGGCCAGGAGACCAGCCGCGATCGCAGGAATGGAAGGACCATGGTGGGCGCCATCATCATCATGCCCTCAGGCATGGGATGCAGGCGTCTCCTGCTCCAGACGTAGGTCGGCCGCTGCGCGTGGTTCGAGCCGATCAGTTGATCGTTCAGGCCCAGCGCACGGCACAACTCCATCGTCGCTGTCTTGGTGCTTAAAAAGGAGTCGGGCCCGCCTTCGATCAGGAAGCCGTTCTCCCGCGCTGAAATGATCTTCCCGCCCAGCCGGGAAGAAGCCTCTATCAACGTATATTCGGCTCCGTCGGGCGCGCATTGGTGGAGATGAAAAGCAGCCGCCAGACCGGTGATCCCGCCGCCTATGATCGCTACCGCCTTCTTCTCTCCGTCACGAGCCATGAGCATCTTCCCGGATCTCGTCGAGCCGGCGGCCCATTCGCTCAGTTACCTTTCCGCGAGAGGCCGTACAGGAGCAGCGGCGCGACTTCTCTTACCCTACCCGGGCGCAGGATGCGGGGCTGTGACCTGGGTCACAGCAGAGCGCGGAGAGCATTGCAAACCTGCACGCGAACAGCGCAAGGCCAAAGCCCGTGACGAATAAGAAGAGAGCGGTTCGAACGGAAGGCCTACGCCCGCAGATATGGCTTGAGATCGCTCTCCAGAGATTCGCGGATAAACCTCTTTTGCGAGTCGTCGAGTGTGCCCGCATGCTGCGGTCCCATTCCCGGCGTCGGCCGGTGGGTCGTACTCTCCTGGAAGACTCCGCGCGCAACCAGAACATACTCATCCGCACCATGAATCGAGTCGAAGGCCAGTATCCGGCCAAACATATCGAATGCTTCCCTGCGTTTGCCGGCATGCCACAGATCGAACGTTGCCTGGTAGAGATCGGAAAGTCCCGTAGTAGGGCAGTATCCGGAGAAGCCGAGCCTCATCTCGTCGATCATCGTTCGCACGCCGTTGCCGGCAAAAACGGCCAGTTTGTTTCCGGTGCGCTGCTGAATCTCCGTGATCCGCTCCAGCGGATTGCCCGCCTCGTCCTTCACGCACTTCATTGTGGGAACCTGCTCAAACATCTGCACCACAAGATCGACGCTCATATCGCCATGCGTCTGAACGACCAGCGGCAGGTCGGTCGCCGCGCCGATCGCCTTGTAGTACTCCAGCATCGCCTGATCGTTCGCCTTCTCCGGAGGCAGCGACACGATCGCGTCAGCGCCATGCTGCGCGGCATGTTTGGCAAGGCGAATCGAGGTCTGGAGATCGCCGCCAATCGCCTGCACGCCGATGGCAAGAGAGGTCTTGCCTCCTTTGCCGGCTGCAAGAATGGCTTCTGCGCCCTCCAGCCGCTCTGTCTCCGAGAGAGTCGACCAGCCGCTGGCAATCTGCGGCCAGATAAAGCCACTCACATCCCCGCGATTGCAAAATCTGACCTCGGCCGCAAGACAATCCAGGTCCAGTTTGTCCTCCGCGGTAAAGGGAGTCGCGCCGATGGGGAATAAGCCCCGAAAGGGCTTGCCGCCGGCGGTGGCGCCGCGGGCAGCCTCAGCATTTCGCGTCATCGCGACAGAGAGCGCAAAGGCTCCTGCCGATTGCAGGAACTCCCGTCTGCTCACGCATGCATCCGGCTCTTCTCTCTTCATTCGCCGCAACCTCCTTCGACTCTGCCCGGAGAACGCTCAACGGGATCGCGCCGCCTTGCCCAATTCCGTATCGAGGACGTTCTTCTGCGCCGAGATCCCGATGATCATGAGCTCCAGATCCGCGGTCCCATTGTTTACGAAGGAATGCGCCTCATGGAAGCGGATGGGCACGGCATCCCCTTTATGGATGGGCGCGGTCTCGTCATTCACCTGAACCTGACCATCCCCGTTCAACACGTAATAGATCTCTTCGACGCCGTCGTGCCGGTGGAGTCCGTCCGAGGCTCCCGGCGGAATCAGAAGATGGTCCATATAGGCCCAGTTGGTGAGGAAGACGTCGGAGTCCAGCGCGCGCCGGTACTGCACCGTACCTTGACCGCCGTGGTAGTTTTGCACCGGACGGAGAAGCGCTTTGTCGAGCCTCATCGTCATGAAGACTGGAACAGGGTCTTTCGCCGCACCGACCCGGGCATCATCCAGATTGAAGGCGTCATAGTGCCCTTTGACGGATGCGACGTTGATGTTCATGAACTCTACGGGCTTGTCGGAGGGGTTGTAGATGGCATGCGAATGCCCCATTCGGCAAGGCGCGCCTACGGTTCCCTGAAGAACCGAGGTCCGCCCGTCGATGGTGAACTCCGCCTGGCCGTCGAAGATCACGAACATCTCCTCATTGGTGTTGTGGAAGTGATGCCCGACACCGCCGCCAGGCATAATCTCGCAGCGATGAAGGAAATTGAGATTGACGTCCATCTCCGTGGGCGGAACGAGCAGCTCACAAGCCATATCCCCGGCGCTGTTGTGAGAACGGCTGCGAGTGTATTTGCTCGGATCGGTGTGACCGATTCGCTGCGCCAGGGTTTCCGGCGCCGGCAACGAGAAGCCAACTCCAAACGGAAAGGCAAGAAGGAAGATAAAAGTCAAAAGCCGATGAGTACTTCGCATGGATTTGGATTGCCTCATTTTTGCAATGCCGGCTGGGAAGCGGCTTGCGTTTTGCCGCCCAAGGATATGTCCTTGAATCAGGACCGTCAAGCGCAAAACTGAACCACACGGCACAAAAGTGAAACTTCGAGTTCACTCCTGCTCCAGATTGCGAACTCCGGCTCACAAGCCGGGCCCTCGGTGCAGCTTTTCCAGCCCGGTTGTATGCGCGGCAGCCGTCGCTGCTCGCGAGATCCTCCTAAATTGTGTTTGGAATAGCTCTGAAGGGGGAGACGGTAGCGGCAGGTGTCTGGAGACCTTCAGTCGCGTTGCAGATCGAGGGCAACTTGCTCCGCCGTCGCGCGAACGGCGGCGATAATGGCCTTCTCCTGCTCTCCGTTCCGCAGCCTCGACTTCGGCATGGAGGAGCTGATTGCGGCAGATACCTGGCCCCTTGCCCCAAAGACCGGCGCACAGTAACAGATGCCGTCGTTTGCGCATTCCTTGCGGTCAATCGCGAATTTCTGGAGCCGGACGCAGTCGTACTCCCAGTTCAATTCATTCTGATCGGTTAATGGTATGTTCCGTGAAGCGATAGGTTCCAAAGCTTCGCAGCAGCCGTTCCAGGCGTTCCACCGGGTAGGTGATCTTGTGATAGCGCAGGCTGCGCCCGGTCAGATCCAGCCGATTCACCATGCTCTAACCCGCCAGTGGCTCCTCCATCTCCCGCTTGCCACATAAGCCCACAGCGGGTCGTTGCGCACCTGCTCGTGATCTTTCAGGTCCTCATAGGCCAGCGTCAGTCCATAGAGGCGCTGCGCGAGCATCTCCGCCAACTTGTGCTTGACCAGCAACGGACGCCGGCCGTCGCTGAAACAGCCCGCCAACCGGCCCAGCAGGTTGATCCGGCGCGATAAATGAGGTGCAAATCCGAACGCTTCTTGATTACACTCTGCCATCAGAAAGGCCGCCTCCCCACAGCAAAAACTTCGTCTCGTCAACGCAGTTAAGCCTGAAAACAGCGGCCTTTTCCCACTTTTTCTTCTTCGGCTCTTTACTTCGCCCCCACCCCGTGTGAGAAATCCTGGCTTTAGACCCTGTATCGCAGCTGGTATGTTGCTGCAGATACCAGCTATTTAGTTGGACCTACGGTGACGGACGCAGTTCCGTTGGAGGTGTTGATGCTGTTGACGTATACCTTTACGCTATTGCCCGGGTCGGTCCACGAAGTATTTTGCAACCAGCTTCCCTGGAAGCGTGCATTGTTCTCCTGCAAGTAAGAATAGGGGTTAGAACCGAGCTTGTACTGGTGAATCAGTACGGCGCTAACCAGCATACCTTTGTCCCACCCGTCGGCCTGACGGTATTCTACCGTGTAGAAGGGACTTAAGGATGCGGGCGGCCTAATTTCGATAGCCAAGGGATTGGACCCGCTAGGATGGCTGAGGGCCGTTAGGGTAATCGTCTGATCGGGGTTTCCGATATTGTAGATTGCGTTTCGATTGGAGGGAAAGACCCCAAGGAAGATGAGGTTAGGAACATTGGCACCTGGGCCGGCATTCGGCGGATAGTTGGACGAGGCGAATTGATAAGTGTTCTGCGCGCTCATAATATCCCACTGATCACAATATTCGCCTGGTGATCCGCCACAGCTATTCTGAGTGTTGTCGTAAGAATGAGGCATACCGAGACCATGACCCACCTCGTGTGAGGCGAAGGCGGTATACATACTGAGGTTATCGAAGACTACGCACGCCAGATTGTAGGACTTGCCTTGGATCGTCAAGGAGGACTGGCCGTCGTAGCAAGCCCCTCCATCCTGCGCATGGTTGGTAACCATGATGATGCCCCAGGAACTGGTGAAATCGATGCTGCCGAAATCAGATTGGGGAATCGCGTCGGCACAAAGTTGGACTCGTTTATATCGATTTTTGGCTCCAGCTAACCCCTTTTCAGTCCCGTTGAAGGACGCGGGATACCACCCGTACACTCTGGATTGAATCTGAATGGCGCCATAGCTGACGTCGCCGTAGTAATCGACGAGATTGCCGGTTCCTACCCCACCCACGGTGAGGAAGTGGCCAATAAGGTCATCGAGTCCGGTCGGGACGGTACGGTTGTCAGAGAGTGTGCATTTCAGCACGATCCAATTGCGAAAGATTAAGGGCTGAGAGACGAGATGTGGATACCCCGGCCATGGCTGCAGATTGTTGGCCGGCTGGCACCCATTGCATGAGGTTAGGGAGAACACGAGTCCCACGGCTAAGGCGGAGATAAGAACGCCCAACATTTTCCTTTTAAAGGTTCTTATACGGACTTCTACGGGGTCGTTATCATTGTCAACGGCCTGACCACCAATCCCTCCCATAACGCCTCCCTCGTAGCTCGCGATAACAAAACGCCTACGAACCGGAAGGATGAGTCAGCTATCACTCTGTAGGTGGGCCCACTATTATAGGATGGATCAACGAGGGCCACGCCGGAGTTGCGAACCCATCCTTGTTGGCAGACAATAATAGGCAATGGCTATGGCCATGTCAACGATTGTTGGGGCGCCTGTCGTTAGCGATGATACGTCCGGGTGAGATAGCAAGTGAAGTGTCCGCACGGCGGCGGCGAGGATGAGAGAACATGCGCAGTAAGCTCTCTTATGCAAAGGCCGCGGTGGAGCAGGCGATGAAGATGCGGGAAGTGACTTTGCGGGCGCTGGCGCGAAAAATCACCTGGTGGAAGGCGGCGGTGCGAGCCTGAACTCGGCTCCGCTTCGCCCCGAAGTTCTTTCTACGGCCTCCTGCGGGCCGCCGTCAAGGCTCAAGATGAACTCGCTGCGCTCGGCCTTGACCGCGGCCCGCGTCGGCCAAGGCCGGGGCAGAGGGAACTGAAAGCGTATTTGCCCGTCAAAAGGGGCGCAACCTCAGAAATGGCACTTACACAAAATCCTTGAAGCTCCCCCCACAAGTCAGCCGGTTCGGTCGGCACAGCGATTTACAAGCCGGGCGACGATGCTCAAACGGTGGGGGCCAAGGCGCGGCTTTTGATCACAGCCGCCCGCCCTTCCCTCAAACCAAGCAGCTTCCGCGGATAACGGAAAGCGCTAGAGATCAACTCGAACGCTCTCGGCACGGTCGTCAGTACTTTCTTCCCAGACGCCGGTCTCTTCAACGGAAGAGATTCGGCGCCGCGCGTCCTCTGCCCCCAAAAGCACGTATCGCCACAACTTCAGTAACTCGACTGGGAAAATGTCTTAGTTACTGTCTTTACACTCGCTTGACTTTTCGATAGCAGGTGACCAGCTTGTTCTCCGTGCGGTACTGAATCTTCGTGATCCGCTCCAGCGGATTGCCCGCCTCGTCCTTCACGCGCCTCATCGTGGGAATCTGCTCAAGCATGGCTCTGATGGGTGGAGACGAGAGTGCCAGATCCCTGGATCTCTCAATCGCGCTGCAGATCCAGGGCAACCTGCTCCGCCGTTGCGCGAACGGCAGCGATAATGGCCTTCTCGTGCTCTCCGCTCCGCAGCCTCGACTTCGGCATGGAGGAGCTGATTGCGGCAGATACCTGGCCTCCTGCTCCAAAGATCGGCGCACAGAAACAGATGCCGTCGTAGGCGCATTCCTCGCGGTCAATCGCGAATTTCTGGAGCCGGACGCAGTCGTACTCCTGGTTCAATTCTTTCTGATCGGTAATGGTATGTTCCGTGAAGCGATAGGTTCCAAAGCTGCGCAGCAGCCGCTCCCGCAGTTCCGGGGTCTGAAAGGCGACAATCGCCTTTCCAAGAGAGCTCGCGTTTGGCGGCAGGATGTGGCCGACCACATTGCTCATGCGGATCACATGGGGACTCTCGACAACCGCGATCACCTCGACGCGATTCTCAAACAAGGCAGCCAGGCTGGCGGTTTCCGAGAGCTCGCGGTTGAGAGCATGCAGGTGCGGAGTTGCCACACGAAGCAGCTTGCCCAGCCATTGTGTGGGAGTGACCGCATGGATGCCCGGCGCGAGCTTATATTGGCCCCGGCCATCCAGAGTCACACACCCGATCGTCTCCAATGTGCGCAGAAGCCTAAAAGTGGACGTCTTCGAAAGCTGGATCCGCTGAGCAATCCCGTTCATGGGCACAGGCGTCAACTCGGCCTGAAGGTATTCCAGAACCTCCAGCGCCTTACCCACAGCGCGTGAGAAGTACTGATCTCGTCCGCGTGCCTCTTTGGCGGTCTCAGCCTTCGGGATGCGAACGGACTTGCCTTTCAACATAGGACGCACTACACCAGGATCATAGCGGAACTGAGCCGGTTCTGCTCGGATCATGAGCGAAACGGATCTCGCCTTAGCTCCCAATAATAAAGCAAGATTTGAACGCACTCCCAACTAATTCACGCTTTTCTGAAACAGAATTCAAAAAACTGTCGCATTTTTCGAGTCC
>DASYYO010000120.1:0-3826 GCA_035933805.1 Acidobacteriaceae bacterium
CCGAGCAGAGAGAGCGCGGGCAGAAGCAGCGCCACGGGGAGCATCCATAAGCGCGCCGCCTCGGCGGCGAATCTCAACAGGCGCGGTCTTCCGGCACGTTGTTGAGCAGCGAGGCAACGGCCTCGTCTTCCGGCAAAAGCAAACAGATTCATAAGGTGCATACCAGGTACCACGTGTGTCCGGCACAAGCATATTGGGCAGGCTGGCGGCCGGCGGGAACTGCGCCGGTCAGAGGCGTCACGCCTGCACGAAGGTCCGGCGGAGTAGCGATGAACACAATCAGCCGGCTCGACTGCAGGAGCCGGGAGCGTGTCGCATCCGATAGGTGGGAGAGATCGATGTTGCCGTTGATGAGCCGCTCCGCCTCTTCCGGCGAAGCCATCCAATTTACCAGCAGTGGAGCGCCGGGAGCCGCGCGCAGCGGCATGATGGTGAGATCGAGCCAGGGGCTGTTGAGCATGACGTGATTGCCGTGCAGGAAAGGCAGGGCGCCGCTCCACACATAAGGATTGAACCCCAACTGATGTTCGGTGCGAACCGCCTTGAGCATCGCCGGCTCGAGGATAGCCAGTCCCGGAGCATCGCCGGGGAGCGGCTGGGCTTCCAGTTCCGCCAACTGGCGCGAGACCGGGCGGACAAAGATCTCGGCCGGCGCGAGGGTCACGGCGGCCATCAGGAGCGCGAATGCAGGGGCGAGGAATCTCAGGCGGTGCGGCGCCGAGAAGCCGCTCGCCGCGGCAATCGCTCCCAGCCAGGGAAAGATCATCAGGCGGGCGGCAAAGTAGTCGGAGCCATTCATCGCGGGCGGCAGAATAGGAATCGCCGCCAGCAGGACAATCGAGCCGACGAGGAGCGAGTCGCCGGGCCCGAGCCGCCGCGCGCGCCAGTGCTCCCGGAATGCCGCTGCGGCAAGTCCCAGGCATCCCAGCAGGATCGCGTAAAGGCCGAGCCGGTAGGAGTTGATCAGCAGGTTGTGCGAGCGGGTGTCAAAGGGCGAGATCCCGGCGAGAACCAGGCTGCTGATCAATGCGCTTTTGTGCAGGAAGGTGCTGTGCAGATTAGAGATCGAACGCGACCTGTCGGCGCTGGCCAGGGGATAGAGGAAGCTGAGACAGGCGGCGAGCCAACCGGCCATCTGCCAGCGGTACGCACCCAGGCGAAAGCCCTCACCGGAGGGTCTGCGCCGGGTTCGATCCTGCAGCATGCGGACAGCAAGATCCAGGCCGCAGAAGGCGATGAGCAGCAGCAGCGGCACGGGGTGAGTCAGGGTCAGCAGGACCACTGCCATCACAAAGAGAAGCCACAGCCGATTCTGTCCCTGGGCGGCACGGATCCAGAGCCCCGCAGCGAGAAAGAAGAGTCCCACCCCCAGCGAGTAGTTCAGAAAGCCCATCATCAGGGACCAATGAAGCAGGAGCGGGACCGCGCACAGCGAGAGCAGGCTGCCGCTCGGCCCGAGAGACCTGGCGCAGAATCGAAAGCTGTAGGCAGTCGTGAGAAGGATGATGCAGACGAGGAGCTTTTCGGCGAGGTCGAAGGAGAGAAACCGGGTGAGACCGAGCAGCAGAAGATAGTGAATCGCGTATGGAGGAAAGGGACGCCGGATCGAGTAATCCGCGTATGCGTGCGAGCCGGAGAGCAGCGAGGCGAGGACGTGCACGTAATACTTGTGAATCGGACCGTCCTGGGTAGGGAAGAGAGGCAGCGATAGAGCCCAGAGGCAGAAAACGACGACAAGCGCGGTAAAAAGGAGGGAAGTCCAGTTGAACCGGCTCCGGGAGCGCGGCTCCGGCAGAGCGGATCGGGCGGCGCTCCGGGGGTTTCCGCCGAGGCTCATTCTGCGCGCCGCGATGCGTTACCGGGACGGCGGTTGCCGCGAAAGCGGACGGGGGGGCGCCCCTCGGGCTGTCGCAGCACGAAAGCCGAAACCTGCACGGAAGAAAATGCGGCGACCGTACCCGGGCCTCTCAGGACGCAACTGTCGTTGTTTCGCATGCCGATTTCATTGGGCCTGGGTCTGCGATCCGGAGCCTTGAGATCAGGCAAAGCTCTTGAGGTGCTGCCGGATCTCTTTTTTCTCAGCGCTGGGCGCGAGCACCTCGCGCACCAGAAAGAGCGGACGCTGTTTGATCTCAGTGTAAATGCGCCCTATGTACTCGCCGAGGATGCCGAAGCAGAACATCTCGACGCCTCCGGTGAACAACACGGCGAGGATGAGCGTTGCCCAGCCCGCGACCCAGTTGGGTGTAAAGATGCGGACGATCAGAGAGTACAGGATGCCCAGAGCCGCGCCGGCTGCGGTAATCAAACCGAGGATGGTCACAAATCGCAGCGGCACGGTGGAGAAGGAGAAAATTCCGTCCAACGCCAGGTTGAGCATTTTGTTGAGCGGATATTTGGTCGTTCCGGCAAAGCGGGCGGAGCGGGCATACCTGAGACCAACCTGCCGGAAGCCGATCCAGCTCGACATGCCACGCAGAAGACGGTGGCGCTCGGGCATGGCCAGCATGGCATTGATTGCGCACCGGTCCAGCAGGCGGAAGTCTCCGCTGTCGAGCGGGATTTCCACATCCGCCAGCCGGTTGATCAGGCGGTAAAAGACCTGCGCGGTCCAGATTTTGAAGCCGCTCTCGCCATCTCGCGATTCGCGAACTCCGTAGACGACCTGGTAGCCTTCGCGCCAGCGCTCGAGCATCCGCGGGATGACGGAAGGCGGATCCTGCAGGTCGGCGTCGATGATGACCGCGCATTGGCCCGTCGCTGCGGTGAGGCCGGCGGTCACGGCCGCCTGATGCCCGAAGTTCCGTGACAGCATCACCACGCGGACGAGAGAAGAGCCACTGTGAATCGATCGGAGAATCTCTTCGGTGCCGTCTTTAGAGCCGTCATTGACGTAGACAATCTCATAGCTCTCCCCGCAGGTGGCGTCGAGCACCTCGGTGAGCTGGCGATGACATTCCAACAAGCCCTCTTGCTCGTTATAGCAAGGAACGATCACGCTAACGAGAGGCTGTTCTGATGTCATTTCCAATCCTCGATGCTCTGGGGGAGGGGCTCCTCCGTGCCGGCCACCCGGGCGGAAAGAGTCCCAATCGTGTCAACAGGCCCTGGCTGCCGGGAGCAAGGCACGGCCGCTCGAAGCGGATCCTCGCCGAATCCCGATGCACATGTAACACTTTACATTAAGTAGGGATGAAATCCGGCCATTCCTCCCGACCGTCTGGAGCGGGAGGCCATGTCCTTCGGAGAGTACCCGCGAGATGTGCCCATGAGCCTGCCTGCCATCGAAAGAGCGCCGAACGTGACCCCTTACGAGATCGATGAGATGATCCCTGTCCTGGCAAAAGGTGCGGGTTTCTCCCAGGCCGGCATCGCTCCCGTTCCTCCTGCCGGGGAGGGCTACGCGGAGTTGGAGCAGTTTGCCCCCTGGATCGAGCGAGGCTACGCGGGGGAGATGGAGTATCTCAAGCGGCGGGACGAGGAGAGCCGCCTGCTTCGATCGTCCTTGCGGATTCCGTTTCCCTGGGCGAGATCGGTGATCGTTTGCGCAGCCAACTACCAGGCTGAGGAGGTGAAATCCACGGACCCGGCGCCGGCGGAGGCGGGCTGGATCGCACGATACGCCTGGACGGGCTATCGACCCGCTCCAGGAGAGCCCTCGGCTCCGCAGCCGGCCATGGAGCCCAGCGACTATCACACGGTCCTGCTCGGGCGGCTCAAGCGCCTGGAGCAGGATCTCCAGCAGAGACTGGGTCCCTTCGATTCTCGGTGCTATGTGGACACCGGCCCGGTGGTCGAGAGGGTCTACGCCAAGTACGCAGGGATC
>DASYYO010000226.1:0-7264 GCA_035933805.1 Acidobacteriaceae bacterium
TTCCCCCGGCGCCGGCTCCGCGTAGAGCTCGACTCGGACTTGATCGGGATGGAGCTTACCCGGAAAAATCTGCACGCGGAAACAGTGCCATCCTTTATGTGTTTCCACCGCAATCGTTCCAAAGCGTAACGTGAGCCAATGCCGCGCGATATCCTTTTGCCACGTGAGCACGCTTAAGCCGGCGGCGCTATCATTTGCGCTGCGCTCGCGGTAACCGGAGGCGGCGGGGATATAGTGCTTCTCCGTATACTCGCGAATCGCCCGGGTGGCGGAGAACTCCGGAGTCAGCCGCGCCATACTCTCCCGGATCCGCCCCAGCCATTTTGACGGGATCCCCGTCGCATCCCGGTCGTAAAACTCTGGAACGATCTCATGCTCCAGCAGCGCATACAATGCGTCGGCTTCCTGAGCGTCCCACGCCGGGTCTTCCCCATGTTCTCTTCCGTCGCCAATGGCCCAGCCAACCTCGGGACTGTATGCTTCCGCCCACCATCCGTCCAACTCGGAAAGGTTGAGGCCTCCATTGACCAGGATCTTCATGCCGCTGGTTCCGCAGGCCTCCCATGGCCGGCGCGGCGTATTGATCCAGAGATCGACGCCCTGGACCAGCTCCTGCGTAAACAACATGTCATAGTCGCTCAGGAAAACAGCGTGCCGCTCGACTTCCGGCCGCTTGATAAAGTCATTCCACTGCTTGATCATCGCCTGGCCAGCCAGATCCTTTGGATGGGCCTTTCCGGCGAGGATCAACTGCACGGGACGTTCCGGATTCGAAAGCAGACGAATCAGCCGCTCTGGATCCTGCAAGAGCAGATTGGGGCGCTTGTACGTCGCAAAGCGGCGGCCGAATCCGAGCGTCAGCGCATCCTCACCCAGAACACTATCGAGATCCACCAGCCTTCCTTCCTCGGAGGCCATCTGGCGCATGTAGCGCCTGCGCATGTGATCGACCACGATCCTTCGGCTTTCGGAACGGAACTTCCACAGTTGCGCATCGCTTAGCTTGCGAATCTCACCCTCGACCGGGCGGTCCTCACGCCAGCGCCTCTTTCCGCAGGCTGTCGTCCAAAGCTCATCGGCCTCGACCGAATCCCAGGTGGGAACATGGACACCGTTCGTTACGGAGCTGATTGGAACCTCTTCCTGCGGCCACCTTGGAAAGAGCGGCTGGAAAACCTGGCGGCTCACCTGCCCGTGCAGCCTGCTCACTCCGTTCACCTGCCTGCTCCCCCGTACCGCAAGATATGCCATATTGAAGGGTTCGGAGCTGTCGCTCCCATTCTGCCTTCCCATGGCAAGCAGGTGCTCGAGAGAAATGGAAAGTTCATCTTGCGCATAGTGACTGAGGTATTTCCCGATAAGCCTGGGATCGAAGCGGTCGAACCCTGCCGCAACTGCGGTATGGGTGGTAAAGATGTTTCCGGCCCGTGTGACCGCCAGGGCAAGATCGAATGGCTTCCCATAGTCCTCCATGTAGCCGCGGGCCCTTTCCAGCACGGCAAAAGCCGCATGGCCTTCGTTGAGATGGCACACCTCAGGTTGTAAGCCGAGCGTCCGCAGCAGACGCCAGCCACCGATTCCAAGGACAATCTCCTGCTTCAGCCGCATTTCGGCGTCTCCGCCGTAGAGTTCACTGGTAATGCCGCGCTGCGCCGCCGAATTGGCAAAATCGTTGGTATCGAGAAGGTAGAGCTTCGTCCTGCCGGCCGAGGCCTCCCAGCAGCGGATCCAGACCTTTGATCCAGGCATTTGAATGCGCAGCCGCAACCATTCGCCATTCGCTTGCCGCAGCGGCCGGATGGGCAGTTGCCCAGGGTCGTTCATCGGATATAAGGCATGCTGCCGTCCTTCCGCATCGAACTCCTGGCGAAAATATCCCTGACCTAAGAGCAGACCGACTCCCACAACCGGAACGCCCAGATCGCTGGCCGCTTTCATCTGGTCGCCCGCGACGTTGCCCAGGCCGCCCGAGTAGATGGGGAGAGCCTCGCTGAGCATAAACTCCATGCTGAAGTAGCCGGCAAGCGTAAGTGGCGTCTGAGGATGCCTCCTCTGAAACCATGCCGCTGAACCATGCGAGCTTCGGCTCTCCCGCAGCAAATCCTCCAGGCGCCGATGGAACTCCGGATCCGCCAGCGCAGCCTGGATCTTCTCCTTGGAGACAGTCTGCAGAACCACCCACGGATTCTGCGTGGCCTCCCACAGCTCTGCATCCAGGAGCCCCCAGAGCTCATCCGCTGCGTGATTCCATGCCCAATGCAGGTTGAGGGCCAGCTCAGCCAGCGCATCGATTCCCGCTATTTCCGACCAAATGGTGACTGCTTTTGGATCGCTCACTGTCTCCGCTTCCGCCCGCTCCGGTCCCTCATCCTCCCTCGCCCGGAACACTCCAGTCTGCTTGCCCGATAGTTTGGCTACCGCAGACGTTAAGGGAATCTCCCGCTCGAAGCTGTGATCGAGATCACCGGCTCTCACCTTCCCGGCACGAACTCATTCGTGACGGCTGTCACGGAATTGTGAGGAAGTGCGGCTGAGACTTGACGCTAAGCAGCAGACCGGGGGTTGCCCTATGACACGAGCAGACACGCTTCCTATCCCTCAAGAGAATGCCGCCTACAGCGCCAGAGACCTCCTCGTGGCCTACGATTTTTCGAATGCCGCGGATACGTGCCTCAAATACTCCATCATGCTTTCCAAGCGCCTGGGATCTTTCGTTCATCTCATCAGCGTCCAGTCCCCTTCGGACTATGCCGACGCTCTGGAAGCAGGGCCGCTGGCAATGGACGCATCTCATACAAACCGCCAGACGGAGTTGCAAGCTCTGCAGGAGAAGCTCCAGGAGAAAGGCATCCGGAGCGATGCGGTCAGGCGGACAGGGAATGTCTCAGACATCCTCTGGGAGGCCACCATCGAGCTCAAGCCGGATCTCCTGCTCTTCGGCGCATTTGGCCATAGCCCAACCGATCGGCGGCAGCTTGGCTCGACCGCCGAGCATCTTCTCCGGACCATTCGCTGTCCTGCTCTCATCGTGGGGCCCCATGCGATCTTGAAGGAGGACGAAGCTCCTCCCATCCGGCGCATCCTTTGCGCCACAACCTCACTCGAGTCGCCGGATGAGATCGTTTCTTTCGCGGGCAGCCTTGCCGCAAGGATGGAAGCTCAGATAGAGCTTTTGAACTCCGTGGATCCGGCTCAGGAGGGGCTTTCCTCCCGCTACCATGAACGGCGCTCCGAGGAGTGGAGTCGAACGCTACGCAGGCAGGGAGTTCGGGCAGCCTGGACGCTGCTCTATGGAGCGCCCGGAGAGGTAATTCCGGCGCGGGCAAACGAGACAAACGCATCTCTTATCCTCTTCGGTCTTCACCATCGCGGCCACCGAATGGTGGATTGTCCCGACGGAGTCGTCAGCTCGGCCGTTCGTCATGCCCGCTGCCCCGTCATGACGGTACCGCTGGCTCTGCCGCTCTGATTGGCCGTAATCCGAACTGCTGGCTGAGCAGAGCGGCAACGACTGGCAGCACGGTGATCTTGTCTGCTGCTGAAGAAAAACGAGGTGGCTGGACCGTGTCGGTGCAGAAGATTCGTTTCACACGAAGCGACCAGAGCCGCTTCCATTCCTCCCCGGTAAACAGACCGTGCGTGGCAACGATAAAGATCTCCTCCACGCCAAGATAAATCAATCGTTCGCACGCAGAGACCAGGGTCTTGCCGGTATCCAGAATATCGTCCACAAAGACGACTCTGGGGCCGGGGCGTCCCACCAGATTTCCATGAACAATCCCCTCCGCGGTTCGTCTTTTCTCAAAATAGGGCACCTCGTCACACGACTGTCCCAACTCCCGCCTTACGGCCTGGCAGCGGGCGACAGCTCCGCCATCGGGAGCCACGATCGTTGCATCGGCCAATCCGTGTTCGCGGAGAGCAGCTGCAATCAGCGCAGCCGGAGAAAAGGAGTTGATGGGAATCGGGAAGAGCGCGCCATCGCGCTCGCTGTGTACATCGACGGTCAAAATGCGATCGAATCCTGAAGCTCTCAGCAGAGCGCCCACCCACGCCGCCGTCAGGCTCTCGCCCGCCTTGGCTTTATCCTGCCGGCTGTATGCGAGGTATGGAAAGATGCCGTGGATCTGGGCTGCTCCGCCCTGCTTCAGCGTATGAGCCAGGAGCAGCATCTCGACCAATTGCGCCTCCGGAGGCGCAATCGAACCCAGCAGGCAGCAGCACTGCCCAGCGACCGATCCGTCAAAGGCTGCGTACAGCTCCTGATTCGCAAAGCGGGAGATGACAAACTTTCGTTCACGAAAGCCGGCGCTCTCAAGGGCAGACGCACACCCTTGGTAATCCGGAAAGGCAAAGAGCATGAAGGCCGTTTCCATCGTCGGAATCTCGGGTATTCTCATGCGGACGCCTGGGCCGATGCGGAATCTCCTCCCCTATGAGGAATTGCGATCCGCATCCTGAGCCAGCTCCATCTCAAGGTCCCCGTTGCGCGCCGGCTCTTCCTTCTCCCTCATCGCCTCCTGCAGCATCCGGCGCATGGACTCCAGCCTGTCAGCGAGGGGCTGCGGAACCTTGCTCCCCAGGCCAAAGGCTTGCGGCCTGTCGATGATCTGGCCCAATTCTTTATAGACTTCCTGAATTTGACCCAGCATGAGGATGCGCCTCCTCTTATGCAGATCCTATGCGACTCCATTGCCCGCGGCTGTGATGCATCTCACAATGCCTTGGCCGCCCCGGGCTTGCGCGATGCGCGGCAAACCTGTGAAACTCACCAGCAGAACGAACTGCGGCCGCTCTCCGCGAGCGAAGACGCAAAGTTACTCAGGAGAGAAAGATGCCCGTATATGTAATCTCTGAGGTTTGGGTGCGTGATCCCGAACTCTTTGGAAAATACCGCGAGATGGCGCGTCCGACGCTTGGGAAGTACGGTGGCCGCTATCTGGTAAGGGGCGGCGCCGTCGAGACAGTCGAAGGCGAATGGGTGCCTGGGCAGCTCATCATCGTCGAGTTCCCATCCATGGAGAAGGCCAGGGAATGGTATAACTCCCCCGAATATGTTGAGGCGCGCAAAGTCCGTGAGCATGCCCTGGACAGAAACATGATTTTTGTCGAGGGCGTGCCGCCCGGCATGAACTCCTGAGGGCGGCCGCGGATTCTCTACCGCGCGGGAAAGGCAGGATGCCACAACCGCGCTTTGAAATTTTTTTCGTAGGCCTTTCCGTTCGGAAAGCTGAGCAGCTCCATCTGCATTCCCCATGGTGTCAAAAAGTACACCCAGGTAGTTCCAGCGCTCGGACCTTCGCGGCGAATGGTAGGCTCCCCGAGGATTCGCACGGATTTCTCCTTCAGATAGCGCAGAGCCTTATCGAAGTCATCGACATAGATCGCGAGATGATGCCCGCCGTAGTCGCTGTTCTTCGGCAGCTCCGTATTCTGGTCCGGAGAACTGTATTCAAACAGCTCAAGGTTGAGCCCATGGCCGCAGCGCAAAAAGCGGAGCTTTTTGACCTCAGCGCGCGGGTGCACATTGAGGTGAGTCTGCATCCAGTCCGTATCCGACCGTATGGGGCCAATGTCGTAGAAGGTCGTGCATCCGATCACATCTCTGAAAAACTCTGTCGCGGCTTCAATGTCCGGAACCGTAACGCCGAAATGATCGCCGCCGCGAAGTCCGGGAATGCCGGTGGAGACCGAGGCTTCCGTCTGCCTGGCCGCCGGATCGCTCGGATGCGAGGCGAGCGCGTGCACGGTTACGGTCGCGTATGGGAAGAGCGGCAGCGAGGTAAGCGCCGCGTGCAGCTCATCCGTGCTCTTCGCATTCCATATCCCCCAGTTCGCCCAGCGCCCTGGGATTCGCCATAGGCGCACGAGCATTCCAGTTTCTGCGAGTTCCCTGGCGCGCTGGCTTTCACGTTCTCTGAGCTCTCGTTGCGAATCTGCGTCCCCCTCCAGGCGGCCGGTAATCTCAATCTGGACTAGAAACTCCATCAGGCGTGTCTTCCCCTATCTGCCTTCGTCTGGCTTGCAAAAGGACTCAATCAGGCTCTTCAGCCGGCGATCATCTTCCGAACCGCTTCGGCGATCCTGCCCGCATTTGGAAGCAGCTCACGCTGGAGCACCGGCGCTGCGGGCATGCGGATGTCCGGAGATCCCACACGGGCTGCTTTGAGCGTGATCCCCATCTCCCGCGATAACTCATGCAGCCGCGCTACAATCTCCGCGCCGAACCCTCCCGTGAGATTCGCCTCATGAGCCACGACAACGCGGCCGGAGGAAGCGGCAAGAGCCTGTTGCAATGCCCGCTGATCCAGTGGGCAGAGCCACCGCAAATCCAGAACGGCAGCTTGCACTCCTTCGCTTTGCAGTTGATCGGAGGCTTCCAGTGCGGCGCGAAGCATCGTCCCCCATGTAACAATCACAGCATCTTTTCCCGGCTTGCGAAGGCGCGCTCCTCCGAGGGGCTCAACCTCATCCGAGAGCCGGACAGGTCCGCTGGTTGCATAAAGCCCCCGAGACTCGAAGATAACGCATGGATCAGAAGCAGCCGCCGCAGCGCGCAGAATGCTATACGCGTCCTGCGGCGTCGCCGGCGTCGCGACGCGAATTCCTGGTATGTGCGCGAGGAGCGCCTCCAGGCTTTGGGAGTGCTGGGCGCATGAGCCCGGCGTCGTACCTTGTTGCGTGCGGACGACGATGGGAGCCCCGGAACGGCCTCCCGTGATATACCGCACATTGGCCGCTTGATTCACAATCTGGTCAAGAGCAACCAACATGAAATCGGCCCACATGATCTCTACGACAGGCTTCATTCCCATCAGCGCCGCGCCGACCGCAGAACCGAGAATCGCGCTTTCCGAGATGGGCGTGTCGAACACCCGGTTCTCGCCAAACTTCTGCTGCAGTCCCTTCGCAGCTCCAAAGATGCCTCCGGACCTTCCTACATCCTCTCCATACACCAACACTTCGGGACGATTGGCCAACTCAGTCGCCAACGCGGCGTTTACCGCCTGGATATAGGTCATGGTCTGGGCGGCTGGCTCGGATTGCGCTGCCGCAGGCGCCTTCCCCGTCGCCATGCCGGACCAGACATGATCGCGGGCCGCCTCCGGGCCAGGCTCAGGAGAACTCAGGACGGCGGTGACTGCCGCATCCATCTCCTGCTTCACTTCCAACGCAAGCTGGCGAAACTCTTCCTCGCTGATCTCTCCTTCTGCAATCAGTTTGGAAGAAAAGCTCTGGATAGGATCGCGGCCCTTCGCTTCTT
>DASYYO010000240.1:0-18996 GCA_035933805.1 Acidobacteriaceae bacterium
TTCGGAATCGCATAGGTCAGCTTTCCGCACGGATCGGTGGAAACCGGAATGACCTTGAGCAGGTTGAGCGACGGCGCGGTGAAGAGACTGGGGCTGATGAAGTTGTTGGGAAAGGGCTGACCGGTGGAAGGATTGATCAACTGTTTCGCCTTTCCGCTGGATTGGCAGGCCGCGGACTCCAGGGTGCTGAAGTCGCCGGCGAGCGCCGCCGCGGTAGGAACGAACGAGATCGTCTCCGCCGGAGCAGTCCGGATGCGAGTCCCCTGATATCCGCCGAAGACAAAGATCTTATCCTTCCGGATGGGGCCGCCGGCCGTGCCGCCAAACTGGTTGCGATGCAGATTGTCCCGGGCCGAGGCGAAGTAGTCGCGGGCATCCAGGCCGGCGGTGCGGTAGAACTCGAACAGATCTCCATGAAAGCTGTTGGTGCCTGACTTCGTGACGGCGTTGACCACCGAACCGGGGTGCAGCCCGTAGCGGGCGGAGATACCGCTGGTCTGCACGCTGAATTCCTGGAGGGCGTCCGGGAAGGGAAACGGCAGGTTGATATTCGAGTGCGAGTCGTTGTGGTCCGCGCCGTCGAGCAGATAGTTGTTTCCGTTGATCTGGCCTCCGGAGACGGAGACGGCGACCGAATTGACGTAATCATGCGTGGTCACATCGCGGCTGGCGGCATTTGGCGGTTCCGCGGCGCCTCCGGTCAGTAGAATCAAATCGGTAGCCTGTCTGCCGTTCAAGGGAAGATCGACGATGCGCTTCTGGTCCACGACTTCCGAAACGGAGGTATCCTGCGTTTCGACCATTGATGCATTGCTGGAGACATGAACCTCTTGTGAAACACTGCCCACCTGAAGGGTGACGTTCACCTGGACGTTGTCCCCAACCTGCAACACGATGCCTGATTGAACGTACTTACTGAAGGCCGGCGACGTGACCTGCAACTCATAGCCTCCGATTGGAAGCCCGGGGAGCACGTAGGAGCCGTCGCTTCCGCTAACGGTCGAGCGCACCTCTCCGGTTTCCGTGTGGGTCGCCTTGATCTGCGCTCCCGAGACGACGGCCCCTGTCGGATCCTGCACGGCGCCGTGAATCTGTGCATTGTTCACTGCCTGCGCGAAGGCCGCACCGGATGCCAATGAGATCAGGATGGCGGCGACGATCGCCGCTGCGATTGCTAGCCTCGTCATAAGAACTCCGTTTTTCAATGAGTGTCTGATTTGGGCGGACTCTCCGAGTGCCTTCTCCTCAGCCCGGTCCGCTGTCGCCCGGGCAGATCGGGGACTACTTTCCAGGTGGAAGGCTTCCGCGCCGGGGGCCGGAGCGGCGGGAAGGATCTGCGGAGCGAATTTCTGCGCATACCCGCGGGTAGAGGGGACGACTTCGCCTGCGAAGAAAACATTTGCCAAGGGAGCCAATCTCAATTCGGAGACCCGATCGTTCTGTCATACCGCTTAATGGGATCTATTCCCACGCCCGGGATTTCTAGTCCTTGAAGAATTCCGGTGTCAAGCGAAAAATTAAAGATTGTATGCGAACTTTTCAGCCGATGATCACGGGGCCATGCTCCACAAGCGCAGAGCGGCTCAATTGCGCCGGCATTGAGAGCGCGAATTCCGACTTGCGGAAAAGGCGTCCGAAATTCATGACCAGCGCGGCACGAGTTTGCCACACCGCATTCTGGAGAGGGAAGATGAAGACTCTTTTCGTCGCTTTATGCAGAACGACTCACGGAAAGGACGTTGCCGTCGGGGTCCTTGAACCACGCTACTTGATCGCCGGAAGGCGCTGTCCAGATACCCAGTTCCTTGTCAGGAACAAAGGGATACTTTTCAGTGGCAACATCGTGATCCTTAAGCCACAAAACCACAGCCTTCACGTCATCGACTTCCCACCCTAAGACCGTGCCTTGAAGAGGGTTGAAATCGGGCACTTGAACGATGCGAATCTTGTGTTCTCCGGCGCGTACCATCAGGGCAAACAGATCAAAACTTATAAAGTCGAAACCGAGTTTGCCTTCATAAAAGGACCTGGCCTTTGCGTAGTCCGTTGTGGCAAGGAATCCAACCAGCTTCCCGGAAGTCAGCATCGCGCCTCCGTTCTGTAAAGAGATGCACCCTTTTGTATCGTGACAAAGAAGCTCACAAGCATGCCATGGATTTTGGACGATCGGCAATGGGCAAGGACCGGAGGTGAAAGCCGAGTGGCGCCTTGACAATCGATTATTCGCATTGGTATACAAATGTGCCGGATATGAGAAGCACTCCCACGAGGTGGGAAATCTCCTCGACGAAGGCGTTTGAGGCAAGAATTCCCGCCTCTTGGCGGCGCTCGGCTCCGGCATCGATCGGCATCGCTTTCCCTGAAGCAAACGAGAGTTGTACCTTGCGAGCCGCCGCAATCTCCGGCCCGTATCGACGTGTGTGGAACTGCGGCATAAGGAGAATCTCCATGGAAGATCCGGCTCGATCCAACAGGGAAACCTCGCGGCGTAACTTTTTGAAGAGCGTGAGCGCAGCCTCCGCCGCGGCGCTCGCCGGGGGCAGCGCCTTCGCCGGCGAACCCTCGGGAGCGCTCTTTTTGAAGAGTGCGGGCCAGTCCGCGCCCGCGGCATCCTCCCCGGCGAGCCAGGGGACGGAAAAGTTCATTGCCATGCAAATCAGCGCTCAGTCCTTCGTGGACGAGGGCGTCGAACGCTGCCTGGACACGCTAAAGGAAAAAGGGGACGTCAATGTCGTGATGCCCGTGGCGTTCTCCTATGGCTGGGAGTTGGACGGCCGCCAAGTGCACGGTCGTCCATTGCCGGACCACGGCGTCCAGGCATATGACGAGATTCATGGCGGCAGCTACACCAAAGTGAACCCGCAGTACTATGCCGGCTCCGTCATCAAGGACATCCGCGCTCCGGAACTGGGGAACTTCGACATCCTGGCGGACGTGATACCCAAAGCCAAGGCGCGCGGCATGAAGACCTATGCCTTGTTCGCCGAGGACTATAACCCCGCGTTCATTCCTGACTTCGAAAAGATCGCCGAAGTGGATGTTTACGGTAGAATCGGCCGCAACACTTGCCACAACAATCCCGGCACCCGCGACTTTCTTGTCTCCCTGGTGCAGGATTGGTTCCTCTCCAATGACCTCGACGGCATGATGTGGGAGTCGGAACGGCAGGGACCGCTCAACACCGCGCTCAAGGCAAACTTCGGCAATACCGCGCGGACCTCCATCTGCTGCTTTTGTACGCACTGCATGCGAAAGGGACATGAGCAGGGCATCAATGTGCAACGGGCAAGGCAGGGATACGTCGCCCTGGACCGGTGGGTCAACCAGCCTTCGAGCCGATCCAGACAAAGTGATGGCAGCTTTGTGACGCTATGGCGGCTGCTGCTCGAATATCCGGAGATTCTCGCCTGGGAGAGCTTCTGGTTCCATAGCCAGGAGGAGATCTATGGCCTGCTTTACGGCACAGTGAAAGAAGCAAATCCCCAGGCCAGGGTCGGATGGCACATCATGCATCTGGTCACGTTGAGTCCCTTTTACCGGGCTGACCAGAACTACGCCCGGATTGCCCGTACCGCGGATTTCCTCAAGCCTTCGCCGTACAACAATTGCGGCGGTCCGCGCCTGGCCCAATACATCCGGAATGTGCAATCCACGATCTTCAGGGACTTCACCCCGGAGGAGGTGCTGGCAATGCACTATAAGATTCTGGGATACGAAGGACAACCCGGCTGGGACAAATTGTCTTCGACCGGTCTGTCCGCCAGCTACGTGGCGAGGGAGACGCGCCGCGCGATCGAAGATGTTCAAGGCGCAGTGCCCATCTATCCCGGCATCGATATCGACCTGCCGACCGCCGCGGGCGACAAGCAGACCGAACCCGGCGATGTAAAAGCGGCGGTCCTCGCCGCGTTCAAGGCGGGCGCGCCGGGAGTGGTGCTGTCCAGGAAATACTCGGAGATGAAGCTGGCAAATCTTGCCGCGGTCGGCGACGCTCTCCGCGAACTTGGGACCTCTGGCGCGAATGCATCCGGCTAACCGGATGGGGGATACGCCGGGGATCGAGATTGTTATGGAAAAGCCTGGGCTGAGGGAAGAGGAATGATGGACGAGTCGACGGGGAATACTAAGGAGACCTCTCGCCGGGATTTCCTGAAAGGAATGAGCGTAGCCTCGGCTGCGGCTCTCACGGGCAGCCGGAGTTTTGCATCCCCGGCCGCGCAACCGGCGGCCTCGGCAGCGGGCAAGAAATTCATCGCCATCCAGATCGGCGCCCGCTCGTTCGTGGACGAAGGCGTCGATCGCTGCCTGGACACGCTTCAGGAGAAGGCTGCGGTCAACGTCCTGATGCCGACCGTCTTCACCTACGGGAGGGGACTGGCGGGGCGGCAAATTCCCGGGCTTCCTTTGCCCGATCACGGCGTTCAGGCCTATGACGAGATTCACGGAGGAAGCTATACCAAGGTCCACCCCGAGTACTATGCAAAGTCGGTGATTCAGGACATTCGCGCTCCGGAGCTGGGAAACTTCGACATCCTGGCAGACGTGACTCCAAAGGCGAAGGCGCGGGGCATGAAGGTGTATTGCCTCTTCGAGGAGGCGTACAACCCGCGCCTCATGCCCAATTTCGAAAAGATCGCCGAGGTGGACCTCTATGGAAAGACAGGTCGCAGTACCTGTTTCAATAATCCGAACGCGCGGAACTTTCTCGTTTCGCTTGTGCAGGATTGGTTCTCCTCGAACGATCTGGACGGGATGATGTGGGAGTCCGAGCGGCAGGGCCCCCTCAATACAGCGCTCAAAGCGGACTTCAGCACCGCCGAACGGCGATCGCTGAATTGCTTCTGCCCATACTGCCTGCAGAAGGGCCGGGATGAGGGCATCGACGCGGAGCGGGCGCGCAGAGGATATCTCGCCCTGGACAGATGGGTTCAGGAGATCACCAGCCGGCCGATGCCGAGCGACGGGGCGTTCGTGCCTCTGTGGCGTATCCTGGTTGAATATCCGGAGATTCTCGCCTGGGAAAACCTCTGGTTTCGCAGCCAGGAGGAGATGTACGGGCTGCTTTACGGCACAGTCAAAGAGGTGAATCCTCACGCTCAGGTGGGCTGGCACATCATGCACCTGGTGGCCATGAGCCCCTTCTACCGGGCTGACCAGAATTACGCCAGGCTGGCGAAGGTCGCCGATTACATCAAGCCGTCTCCATACAATAACTGCGCCGGCCCTCGGCTCGCCCGGTATATCCGAAACGTGCAATCGACGATCTTTCGCGATTCTCCGCCCGACGAGGTTCTCGAGCTGCACTACCGCATTCTGGGGCTTCGCGGCGAACCCACGCTCGAAAAGCTGCCGGTCAGCGGTCTTTCCGCCAACTACGTCGGCCGGGAGACCGAGCGGGCCATAGCCGATGTTCAGGGCGCGGTGCCGATCTACCCGGGAATCGACATTGATATTCCCACCGCGCTCGACGAAAAGCGGACGACGCCTGAAGACGTCAAAGCCGCTGTGCTGGCTGCCTTTCGGGCCGGGGCGCCAGGTGTGGTCCTGTCACGTAAGTATGCGGAGATGAAGCTGACCAATCTCGCAGGCGCAGGTGAGGCGGTTCGAGAAGTGGGAGCAGGATAAAAGGCGAAGAGCGGCTCATGTCGCGCGCGTCGTTGCGGCTATGTGCGGGACCCCGGGTATCCTCGCGGCGCCGAAGATGTCATCGGGGAAGCTACAGCGCGCCAGCGCCCTCAGGGAATCAGGCCGTCTGCAGAGCTCAGCAGGCTAAGAGTTTTCGTTGTCCGCCTTGGGCGCACGGACGGTATATTCGTATCCCGGCTCTTCAAGACGAGGAGAGCGGGGCGAGCCAAGCGTTTGCGGACCCCCGGTCTGGATGCATCGCTTTAAGCCGCGGAGCGTCTCCTCGCGATCGCGAGCATACTCCGATGCCAGGCGCGTGAGCGCATAACTGACGATATCGGTGTGGTGCAGGTCCTGCATCTCCGGATCGCGCTTGAAGTTCAGCCACAGCCGATGGACAAGTTGAACGTCATCCGGCTGGAGAGAGGGTGCGTGCGGGCCGATGTGGAAGGCCTGCGCCTCTCCATTGGGGGAGATGACATAGAAGGTGATCTGCCGCTTGGGTTCGGGCAGAGCCTCCCACGCCTGGCCAACGTGATAGGCCTGCTCTTGCGCAGTGAGCTTGTTGGAGAGCCCGGAGATGACCGCCGCGGCCTCAAGAGAGTTTGCCGTCTGCACTAGGGCGGCGAAGATGTCGCCCGCCGGAACGACCAGCAGCGAGATGTGTTTCCCGAAACTCTCCGCAACTGAAACAGCCTTGGTGAAGAGCATCTGCTCGTATTCGCTGAAGAGCTGTTCAGAGGCGGCGAGGAACTCCGGTCCGCCGGCCCCCATCATGCGCGCCGTGAGCACCACGATGTCCTGGTCGTCCGTGTTGGTGTGCGCCAGGGTCCATTTCAAGGCGAATGGATTGGTGGCGTCGCGCATCGTGACCATCACGCATCCGGGATTGATCTGGAGCACGTCCCGGTTCACGTTGTCCTCGTGCTCCAGCTGGAAGTGCTCTTTCATCTGCAGCTCGGCCACAGTGCGCCGGCGGCGGTTGTGTTTCTCCGAGACAGTGAAGATGGTAAAGAAGACAGCGGCGAAGATGATTCCGCTGACCGTCGCAACCGACTTGGTGAAGAGATTGACGATTGCGGTCGTCGCCAGAACGGCAAAGACCGAAGTAAGGCCGATCGGGATCTCCGTCTTGCCGATGCGGATATTGGGAGGAACCTTCCAGCCGCGCTCTCCCTTGTACTTCCAGCGGAGGACGAGCATCGCCAGGCTGTTGAAGGTGAAACTCCAGATCACGCCGAAGGCATACGCCTCACCCAGCGTGATGACATTGCCGCGGCTGACGAGGATCGTGAACAGCTCCAGGATGGCGACCAGGTTTACGATCCGGTAGCTGGTGCCGAATTTGCGATGCGGCATCCGGAACCAGTCGGTCAGCACGCCATCTTCGGCGATGCGCATCAACACGCCGTTCGAGCCGATCATCGACGTGTTGACGGCGCCGGAGAGAATCAGGAACCCGACGATGACGACGAACACGCGAAATACGATGCGCAGAACCTGCGGTCCGACCATGTACATCGCCAGTCCGGCAATCAGGTTGTCGCGGTAGACCGGCACGCGCACCGCGTCAGGGATCAGCATCACGGCGAGCAGAGAGGCGATCCCGGTGAACATGAAGCTGTAGATTGCGATCACAATCGCAGCACGCTTCAGGTTCTTGAGCTTGGGGTGTTCGATCTCGCGGTTGACCTGCGCCAGGGTCTCCTCGCCGCTCATCGCCAGGACGGAGTGGCCGAAGGCCATGATGACGCCAAAGAGTCCGAGCGTCTGCGGCAGGCGCATGTGCCGGAGGAATCCTAATGCATCCGGGCTGAAACGCAGATGAGAGGGCTCGGGTAACGGAGGAAGCTTCGCCCCGGTGTGGATGGCCGAGAAGATCCCCCAGGAGAGCAGGATCACGACCATGACGGTGGTGATCTTCATCACCTCGAGGGCCTTGTCGCTCGACTCTTCGATGCCCTTGATGTTTTGCCACCAATAGTAGAGAGTCACGGCGGCGGCGATGAAGGCCGACGTAAGGTCCATCGGCAGCTGGCGCGCGACGTGCGCTGAGGCCAGCAGAGCGTGTGGAACCAACCGGTGGGCCGCCCCAACCGACATCAATTCATTCAGCAGTCCGGTGATGTATTGCCCGGCGGAAACTCCCGAGATCGGCCCAGTCAGGATGTAGTCGAACATCAGCGCTGAGACGCTCAGCTTGGCGAAGGTTCCGCCCAGCGCCTCTTTCACCACGCGATAGACTCCGCCGCGGGTGAACATCGAACAGCTCTCCACGTACACGGCTCTCACCGCGAAGGAGAACAGCATGACGCCGAGGATGAACCACGGAGCGGATTTGCCGATGGCCTCTTCTGCGATGCCGCCGGCGTAGAAAGCGGAGGAGCCTAAATCGTTTAAGACGACCGCCGCGGCTCGCCAGAAAGAGATGAAGGTGAGCATCACCGAAGAGGCGACGACTAATCTCACCCGGGTCGATGGAGCACTAAATGTTCGCTCGGAGGGCATTCTCTATAAACTGATTTTGCCAACCCCACGACTTGGAGAAGTCAGCGATCTTTCCGGTGGCACTCTGCGCTGAGTTTATGTCGAATATGTTCGATCGTCAATCGAAGGTTGAAGGGATTGGCTTCGCTCTCCCTTCCTCTCGACTTCCGTCTATTCTCCAAAGAGCTCCTGGATATCCTCGATAAAACTCCAGACCACGACGATGGCGGAACCGGCAATGCCGGCAAAAAATATGATCGTGAGCACGCGCATCAGGAGTGAAAATGCCATGATGATTTATTGTATCTCTTCCCTGCAGAATGAGTCTCTCTACAGTTTCACCAAAGCCGGATGTTAGACTCGCGGCGATGAACAAACTCGCCCGGCACTCGTGGCTGATGGGCATTCTCTCCGCCGGGTTGCTCTTGCTGGCGTTTCCTATCGCCGGTCCCACGCCTTTCTGGCGTACCTTCTTCTCCTGGATCGCCTTCGTGCCGCTGCTCTGGGCGCTGCTCTCTCCGGGGAATCTTGCCCGTCCGCGTGCGTTTCTCCACGGAACTCTGATCGCGTATGCCATGGGTGTCCTCTGGTTTGCCGGCAACTGCTATTGGATCTATCAGACGATGTTGTATTACGGCGGCTTGCCGCCGTCGATCTCCGCGGCGATTCTTGCCCTCTATAGCCTGATCCTGGGGCTCTACTTCGCCGCTTTTGGGTTCTCCATCACTCTGATAGGCCGCCACTTTCGCCCTCTGGCCGCGCTCATCGCCGCACCCTTCCTATGGGTGGCGATTGAGCTTTTGTCCGCCAGGTTCACAAAAGTTCCCTGGGATCTTCTTGGCTACTCCCAGATCGACAACTTCCTGCTCGACAAACTTGCTCCCTGGGCTGGGGTCTACGGCCTGTCGTTCGTCCTCATGGCGGCGAACGCATTGCTCGCATATGGCGCGCTGCAGGCCACCGGCCGTCGAAGGTTCTCCATCTTGGCAGGCGCACTCATCCTGGTCCTGATTCTCCAGAATGGCGACCGCCTCGTTCCGCCGCTCGCACCCGTTCAATCCACTGCGGTTCTCGTACAGCCGAACCTGAATGTTGACCAGGACAATTCCTGGCCGGACTCCCAGGACTACGAACAGCACGTGGACCAGCTTATCCGGCTGAGTGAGCACACCTGCGGCCCCTACCTCGCCGGCATGCCGGAGCTGAACGCCTATCCCGTCATACCGGACTGTGCTCCGGGTTCCCCCCCGCCGGGCATCGTCGCCTGGCCCGAATCTCCCGGTCCCTTCTACGACAAGGACCAGCGGCTTCTCCGCGCGTTGGCGACGGTTGCGGCTGCCGAGCGGGCGCCTGTCGTCGCCGGAGTGACCGCCATTGATCCGCACGGGCTCTCGGAGGATCGATACAACTCGGCGCTCTTTGTCCGGCCCGATGGAACGGTTCTGGGCCGCTACGATAAGGTCCATCTGGTTCCCTGGGGGGAATATGTCCCCTTCAAGGACTTTTTTGCCTTTGCCAAAAACCTCACGCAGCAGGCCGGAGACATGACCCACGGCTCGCGGCGGATGGTCTTCACCGTTGGCGGCCACACCTTCGGCATCTTCATCTGCTATGAAGAGATCTTCGGAGACGAGGTTCGCATCTTCGTGAAAAACGGCGCGCAGGTCCTCCTGAATATCTCCGATGACGGCTGGTATGGTGACACCTGCGCTCCGTGGCAGACGCTGAACATGTCGCGCATGCGCGCTGTCGAGAATCGTCGCTGGGTCCTGCGCGATACCAACACGGGCTTGACGACGGCAGTCGATCCCTACGGGCGGCTCACCGCCAGCGTGGGCCGTCACGCGCTCACCTCGCTGGCGGCGGCGTATGGCTATCGCAGCGACCTGACGTTCTACACCCGCTATGGCGACGTCTTTGCCAAGCTATGTGGGATAATTTCCATAGCGATCGTTGCCATCGCTCTTCGCAAGAGCTTCCCCTGGCGGCCGGCATCCCCCGGTTCTTCCTCGGGGCCATCTTCGCAAGACTAAGGTTTACCAACACCATGCTGAACGAACTCGAATTTGCCTACTCCCCGGTGCGCGAAAAAGCGCGTGACCTGCGGGAGTATCTTTGACGCCCCCCGTCTTCATCGAGAGCTAGCCGTTCTGGAAGCCAAACTCTCCGATCCCGCCATCTGGTCCAACCCGGCGCAATCCCAGGTCCTCATGCGAGAGCGCAAGCGGCTGGAAACGCAGGCCGCGATGGACGAAGAACTGGCCCGCCGCACCGGCGACGTCGAAGCATACTTCGAGCTGGCGCGTGAAGGGGAAGCCATCGAGCCGGAGCTCGAGCGCGAGATCCGATCGCTCGCCGAATTCGTCGAGCAGATGGAGACCCGGACGATGCTTGGGGGCGAGACCGATGCCCTCAACGCGATCGTCACCGTCCATCCGGGCGCCGGCGGTACGGAATCCCAGGACTGGGCGGATATGCTGCTGCGCATGTACCTGCGATGGGCCGAGCGCCAGGGCTACAAGACCGAGATCAACGATTACCAGGACGGAGAAGAGGCCGGCATCAAGTCCGCGACCTTCACCGTGACCGGAGAATATGCCTTCGGGCAGCTCTCCGGGGAGACAGGTGTTCATCGCCTGGTGCGGATCTCTCCCTTCGATCAGGCCAAGCGCCGGCACACCTCCTTTGCCAGCGTCTTTGTCTCGCCGGAGATCGACGACTCGATCCAGATCGATATCAAACCCGAGGATGTGCGGATTGATACCTACCGCTCCGGCGGAAAGGGCGGCCAGCATGTCAACACCACCGACTCCGCGGTGCGGATCACGCACCTGCCTACCAATATCGTGGTGCAATGCCAAAACGAGCGGTCACAGCACAAAAATCGCGAGAAGGCGATGAAGATGCTTCGCTCCCGCCTCTATGAATACGAGTTGGACAAGAAGAAGGAGATCTCGCGCAAGCTTGAAGATTCCAAGCTGGAGATCAACTTCGGATCGCAGATCCGATCCTACGTGCTTCAGCCCTACAGGATGGTGAAGGATCTGCGCACCCGTGTCGAAGTTGGCGACGTGGATCGGGTGCTGGACGGGGATCTTGCGCCGTTTATTCGTGGCTATCTCATGATGCGCCGGCAGGGCGGGGTTGCCGCCCCGGTGGATGTATCCGCTGATTTGGATTAAGGCATCTCTTCTATCGACGCTCGGGCTTTGCGGCTCGAGGTCGTAAGACTGCGCCTCTCTTGAAGAAGTTCCGGCGTGAAGCGTTGCCGCGGCGGATGAGTCTAACAAGCAGCGGCACCGTCAGCGAAAGGGAATTCCTGTGAACGAACCGGAGACCATCCGCACCATCCTGGAAAACGCTAAAACCATTGCTGTTGTTGGCCTTTCCGACAGGCCGGAGCGCGCCAGCTTCTCCGTCTCGCAGTCGATGCAGAAGCGCGGATACCGCATTGTCCCGGTCAATCCCCGGCTGAGCTCAGTCCTGGGCGAAAAGGCTTATCCGACACTGGACGCAGCTCAGGCGGCCGTGGGCAAGATCGACCTGGTAAATGTCTTCCGCGCTTCGGAGTTTGTGCCCGAGATCGTCAGGGATCTCATTCGGCTGAAGATACCCTATCTCTGGCTCCAGCAGGGGGTTTGCCACGAGGAGGCCGCGCAGCTGGCCGAGGCTGCCGGCATCAAGGTAGTGATGGATCGTTGTATCTACCTGGAGAAGGTATACGCAGGCGCTGGGAGCTGATCGGGCCTCCCGCGAAAGGTCTACAATGAAGGTAGAGATCCTAGAGACTCCTATGTCGAAGCTGAGCCAACCCTCCGGTTGGCGGACCTTAACGCTCCTGGCCTTCGTATTGGCGGTTTGGGGCGCCGCAGGGCTATTCGGTCAGACCGGCGCGAGTTCCCAACCGGCTCGCGGCCCATTTCACGCCGCCCACCTGAGCGTCGACCTGCTGCCGCTCTCGGCCGCGATTCAGCCTGGCGCCAGTACGGAAGTCGGCCTTCACTTTGTCCTCGAGAAGGGCTGGCATGTCTACTGGAGCAACGCCGGCGATTCCGGAGAGCCGCCTCGAATCGAGTGGAAGCTCCCGTCTGGAATCACCGTCGGCCCCATGCAATATCCCGCGCCCTCCCGCTTGCCTCTCGGCCCGTTGATGGATTTCGGATACGAGAACGAAGTCTTGTTTCCTATGACGCTTCGGGCCGCCCCCGGCCTGAAGGCGCCGGCGGCCGAGCAACTCTCCGCCCATGTTGCCTGGCTGGTGTGCCGCGAGGTATGCATCCCGGGCAAGACCGACCTTGCGCTTCCTCTGCAGATTGCAGGACTGAGCGCAGCCCCCAACCCGGCAACGCAGGCGCTGTTTGCGCGATTCCTCGCCCGGCTGCCGCATCCGCTGCCTCCGGCGGCGAAGGCCGTCTTCGCGGCGACTCCTTCCGGTTTCACCCTGGCCGTCAGCGGCGCTCCGGGAATCGAGCCCGGTTCCTCGCCGCAGTTTTTCCCGCTGGACCAAAGCGAGATCAACAACCCAGCGCCCCAGACGGTCCGTTCCATCCCCCATGGCGTCGAACTGCTCCTCAAAAAAGATGAAAACCTGACCGGCGCTCCCGCTCAGTTGAATGGGGTACTTCGCCTCGGCGGAACGGCGTACGAGGTGCATGCCGCGCCGGGGACCGTTCCCGCGGGCGTTGCGGTGGCCACCGCTTCTTCAGCCGCCGCGACGGGCTCCGGTTTTCTGCGCTTCGTGCTCTTTGCCTTCGCCGGCGGTGTGGTGCTGAACCTGATGCCATGCGTCTTTCCGGTGCTGTTTATCAAGGGTCTGGCGCTGGTCGAATCCTCCGGCGAAGCCCGCGGCCGGCTGCGTGCCCATGGTCTCGCGTATACGCTGGGGATCCTGGTCTCGTTCTGGGCGGTGGTCGCGCTGCTTTTAACGCTTCGGGCGGGCGGGCAGCATCTGGGCTGGGGTTTTCAGTTCCAATCGCCTGATTTCATCGCCGTTGTCGCATTGCTGCTCTTTTTCCTCGGCCTCTCTCTGGCCGGGATGTTCGAGTTCGGTCTCACCCTCACCGGGAAGGGCTCAGGCCTGGCCGCACGGCGCGGCTATACCGGAAGCTTTTTCACCGGTGTTCTGGCAATGGTCGTCGCCACGCCGTGCACCGCCCCCTTGATGGGAGCTGCGGTCGGCTTTGCCCTGGCGCAGCCGGCGATGGTCGCCTTTGCAGTCTTTACCTCCATGGCCCTTGGTCTGGCCGCACCGTATGTTCTGCTGACCTGGAATCCGGCCTGGACTCGCCTGCTGCCGCGTCCGGGCGCCTGGATGGAGATCTTGAAGCAGGCCACCGCGGCGCCCATCTTTCTTACCGTCATCTGGCTGGTCTGGTTATTCGCCCAGGCTGCGGGAGTGAATGCCCTGGCGGGTCTACTCGCCGGCTTCCTCCTGCTGGCAATCGCCGCCTGGATTCTAGGCCGGTGGCCGGCACGGCGGCTCGCCTCGACCGCTGCGGCGGCCGTAATCCTCGCCGCTGTCCTTGTACCGGTCTATGCGATGCGGCTTTTCCCACCGCCCGCGTTGAGCGGCGCTTCTGCATCCGCCTCAGACAAGGCAGACCTGAACGTCTGGCAGCCCTTCAGTGAATCCACGCTTGAGATGTATCGGGCGGAGGGCCGGCCGGTCTTTGTCGATTTCACCGCCGGTTGGTGCTTGAGCTGCCAGGTGAACGAACGGGTGGTGTTGGACCGCGACGATGTCCGGCAGAGGCTGCACGACTCCGGAATGGTTCTTCTTCGGGCTGACTGGACAAGGCATGACGAGGAGATTGGACAGGCGCTCAGCCGCCTTGGCCGGAGCGGCATACCGACCTACGTGGTGTACCGGCCCGGAGAGCCGGCTCAGATTCTTCCCGAGGTTCTCACTCCGGGCATCGTTTTCACAGCGCTGCAGGGCCTCCCCACGCCCTCGAAGCAGGCTACAGAGGCCCTCGTCCGCCAACCCTGATTTCACCAGCGACAAGCAGATCATGTGGAAGCATTTCTCTTCGCTCGCCTTCACCGCGATCCCAGGGCGCGATCCGTTACTTGGCCGGGCTGCAGGCGAATGAGGCGGCGGACGCCGAGTCCCCCGTTCCGAGATACTTTGCCGCTTCAGGATAGGGGCAGAGAGGACGCGTCATCTGGACTCCCTTGGCGGGATCGTCTTCGACATACTTCGTCGCGATGATCGAGGATGGCGCTGGGCCCTTCTCCACCCATTGCTGGAGAGCCGCAAAGATATCGTGACCGGCATCGCTCTTTGGGTCACCGTCGCCCTGGCCGAAAACGTTGGCGCCTGGTCCTCCTGCGCAATGCTGCATCCCCGGCGCCATATAAAGACGCACAAACTTCTCTGCAGCCGGCGCCCCCAGGGTGGAAACGACACTCTCGTAGTATCCGACCGAGTTCAGCGGCGAAATCGCCGGATCGTTCCAGCCGTGATAGAGAATCAGTTTGCCTCCCCGCTCCATGAAGGGCTTCAAGTCCGGATCGAGTGCATTCAACGCATGTCCGGTTGTCTTGTTTGCTGCTGCGAGACCCTGGCCTAGGTTGGCGGTCTTGTAGTTCCACTTCGCGTTGGCGAAGACCATGTCGGAAAAGAATCCGGTCACAAAGAAGTTTCCCAGGCTCTTGCCTTCCTCCGGCCCAGTGATCCATGTGACCCAGCCATTTCGGCCCGTCTCGCCTCCGGGCATGTCGCCGGGGAAGATCAGACGTCCGTGGGCATCGCGGGCCCCGGCGTAAATGGACTTCAGCAGCGTGACCTGAGGCTCGGTGAAGCAGGCCGGCGAGTTGGCTCCTTTGCACAGCAGCGACGCCGGGTCGAAGTGGCACTGACGCGGATCATTGAGAACGCCATCCGCGACTCCATCCTTCGCGTCGCACGCCCGCAGAACCGCCTTGTCGAGCGTATCGATCTTTTCCGGAGGAATGTAATTCGCGTCGTCCATCGATTGCAGAAGTTTGAGGCCCGCCGTCAGCATCGGTACCCATGCGTTCGCGGGGGCGCCGGCAAGGATTCCGTCGTAATCTGCAGGGAATCGCTCGGCCTCCATCAGGGCTTCACGTCCCCCATTGGAACAGCCCGCGAAGTAAGCGCGTTGCGGAGCCTGGCCATAGAACGCCTGCAGCAGGCTCTTCGCGACGACCGTCATCTCGTGGATGCCGCGGTAGCCGTAATCGATCACCTTTTCAGGATGGCCGAGCGCCCAGGAGGCGCCGGTCTCCGCATGTCCTGTATCTGTACTCGCCGCGGCATATCCCTGTCGGATCGCTGTACTCAGCGCCGGATAGTTGATGGATCCGGCAAAGCCGCCATTCCCAGCACCCTTGAACCTGCCGTTCCACCCGCTCAGCGGCATCCATACTTCGATGGAGATATCAGAGTCCGGACTCGGCGCAGCCTTTGCCGCCACCCGGCAAAAAGCAGGCAGATCTTTGCCGGCCGGCGGCAACTTTTCGCCGGGTCTGCTGTTTGGAAGAGTAAAGCTGCCCGCGGGGACGATCTCTGCTGACACAATCGTTGTATCGGGCAGGACTGCTTGTGTTAGATGAGAGCACCGCTGCTCTCCGTCGGCTTCGGCCGGCTGCGCGGGGGCGGCCGAGGCAGAGAGCGCGAGGAGCAAAAGCAGCAACCAGCGAGCCGTCATGGGGACAGCCTCTCAAACCTTGTCGAGTTTGACCAGTGAATTCCTCCAACTGGCGTCTCCCTTGGACGCGTCTGACAAGAATTCGGCGAAGGGAGGACTCTCTGGCAATAAAATCAGCAAGTTGCTCGTCTAAATGTACGGGAGAATTGAAATGGCGCACGGTAAGACCATTCCACGGAATTGGGCCGTTTGCACGATCTTCGCAGTCCTGCTTCTTTCCTCCTCCTCTTTTGCTCAGCAGGGCAGCACTCCGCCTCAACAACAGCAGGCCGCCCGCGCACCCGATCCGCACGCGAGTGAAGAGTTGGCCGCTCAGAGGCAGGCCCTCGGCTTCCTGCAATATCTGGATCAGGGACGGTATCCGGATAGCTACGCTTACACCTCGCGGCTGATCCGGGCCAAGTTGAGCCAGGCGCAGTTTGGCCAGGAGGTACAAAAGGCCAGGGCCTCCCTGGGAGCGAAGCAGACGCGCAAGCTGCTGAACGCGTCTTACGCGACTTCGCTCCCCGATGCGCCGTCCGGGCAGTATGTCGTACTGCAATACAACACAGATTTTGCCAACAAGAGCAATGCCGTCGAAACGCTCACTCTCTCATTTGAGAACGGCTACTGGTGGGTTGCGGGGTGGTACGTGCGATAGCGGCGGGCTGGGTTGGGGCTACGGCTTGGGCCTGCTTTGCTTGGCGGCGCGGATCTTTCGTACCTCCTCCATGCGCTGGGCGAGGAGCTTTTCCCGGCCTCGCTCGGTCGGATGGTAAAAGCGGCGCTCGCGCAGACTGTCCGGCAGGCAATCCATATCGGCCACCTGCTCTTCGACATCATGCGCGTACTGGTAACCCTTGCCGTAGTCCATCTCCTTCATCAGTGCGGTGGGAGCGTTTCGCAGGTGGAGAGGCACAGGCTCGGCCCGATGGGCCTCAATCTCCGCGCTTACCTCGTTGTAGGCGGTGTAGACCGCATTCGATTTCGGCGCCAGGGCCAGATACACGGCGGCCTGAGCGAGCGCGAGTTCGCCCTCCGGCGAACCCAGAAAGTGCATGGTATCGCGCGCCGCCAGGCATAGATTGAGCGCCTCCGGCGCGGCGAGGCCGATGTCCTCGATGGCCATTCGTACCAGGCGCCGTGCTACATACATCGGATCTTCTCCGGCACTCAGCATCCGGCCGAGCCAATAGATGGCAGCATCGGCGTCGCTGTTGCGGACGCTCTTGTGCAGCGCCGATATCAGGTTATAGTGTTCCTCGCCCTGCTTGTCATAGAGCAGCACGCGCTGCTGCAGGGCTTCGGCCACGATCTCAGGGGTGATCCGGAGGTTCGCCTCGTTTGCCTGAGCCAGCTTCGCCGCTATTTCCAGAGCGTTGTATGCATATCGCGCGTCGCCGCTGGAATAGCTGGCGATTCTCTCCAGAGCCTCAGGCTCCGCCCTGAGTTCGAGTTGGCCCAGACCGCGATCGCGATCGCGCAGAGCGCGCTCCATCAGCACGATCAATTGGCCGCCGGTCAGCGGCTTGAGGGTGTAGACGCGGGCACGGGAGAGCAGCGCCGCAATGATCTCAAAGGAGGGATTCTCCGTCGTGGCTCCGATCAGGCGGATCGTCCCCCGCTCCACGTAAGGGAGGAACGCATCCTGCTGAGCCTTGTTGAAGCGATGAATCTCGTCAACGAAAAGAATGGTGCGCGAGCCGAAGCCGGCCGCCTTCTCCGCCTCTACCATGACCTGCTTAATCTCCTTGATTCCGGAGAGGACCGCGGAGAACTCCAGGAAGCTGGCCTGCGTGGTTTCGGCGACAATCTTGGCCAGGGTTGTCTTGCCCACTCCCGGAGGACCCCAGAAGATCATCGAGGCTGCATCGTCGCGCTCAATTTGTATGCGTAATGGTTTTCCCGGAGCCAGCAGATGCTCCTGCCCGACGAAGTCGTCGAGATTCCTGGGCCGCATCCGCTCCGCCAGGGGCGCAGTCTTTCTGGCGCGCTGCTGAAGGCCGCTTCCGGGCTCTTCCGGTATCTGGCCAAAGAGGCTCATCTTCGTCCCTGTTTCGCGCTATGCGTCTTGAGAACGGCCGGAGCGGCAGGCTGGTCCTTAAGAGCGCGCTGGCGCGCCGCCTCATACAACAACACGCTGCCGGCGACAGCGGCGTTCAAGCTCTCGACGGCGCCGGGGCAGGGAATCGTCACCCGGGCATCGGCCTGCCCCACCCATGCGTCAGGCAGCCCCGCGCCCTCATTTCCCAGCAGGAGAGCAGCCGGTCGAGTGAGGTCCGCCTGCGCCGAGCCGCCTCGCGAAACCGCGGCAATCAATTGCACACCGTTTGCCCGCAGAGCCGCAAACGCCTCCTCCGCAGTTATTGCAGCGCTGGGCAATCGAAAGGCCGAGCCGGAGGAGGCCCGCAGCGCTTTCGGATTCCACAGACTGACCGTGCCCGGGAGCAGGATCATGCCGGTCGCGCCAAAAGCCTCTGCGGAGCGCACCAGGGTTCCCAGATTCCCTGGATCCTGCAGTCCGCCTGCGAGAACAATCAACGGCATGCCACGAAGCATCGCCTTCCACCGACCGCTCTTCGAGAAAGGGCTCTCCTCGCCTGAGATTTCTGCTGAAGGCCGGGATTGGCCGAAGGCAGGCGGCTCGATCAGCGCTGCGATCCCTTGCGGGTGTGCGGTGACGACGGCGCTCGCAAAGATTTTGCCGGGGACCAGAACGACTTCTGCCTTGCCAGCCAGATCCGGATCCAGCAGATGCTCATCCCCGCTGCGGAGGAAGATTGTGCGGACCCGCAGTCCGCTTCGCACTGCCTCCCGCAGGAGGTGATCGCCCTCGATCGCGATCAGTCCCTGCTCCGTCTTTATCCCGCGCTGCAGTCCGGCACGAAGCTCCTTCACTCGGGAGTTCTGCCGGCTCTCAATGGTGCGCAGCCCGTATTCGGAAGATTTCATCACAAGGAAACTCATCGCGATTGTAACCCGCTGGATCATTCCGGCCGGGGAGCGTCCCAAAACTCTGGCAGGAAGCGAAGGGGCAGTTGGCGCCCTGGGCGTACCCGAAGTTTGCGGAAAAATCTCTTGCTCTCCAAAAATTAAAGTTACTGAAGGTTTCGCAACATCGATAGCGCTTCCGGGTCTATTCGGATCGTCAGCGGCATGCCGAGTTCCTCAGCCGCAGGTCTCTCAGGAGAAAGAAAATGAAACTCACCCAGCTCGTTCTTTCCGCCGCCCT
>DASYYO010000252.1:0-3706 GCA_035933805.1 Acidobacteriaceae bacterium
TCTGGTTCCGGGCTTAGAAACTCCAGCCACTCCCGGCCTTGCCGGGCTTCTTCAAACAGTGCGGTGCATGCCGGGCAGACAGCCATGTGCGAGGAGAAGGTGACCTCATCCTCCGGCCGCAACAGCCCGTCCAGCGCATCGGCCAGGAGAGTCTCCCAAAGCCCGCATGCGGGAGAGTTCGGAATGTTTCCGCGGTCTGCCATCACATCACCTCCCGCTTATTACGTTCCAGAAGCCTCGCAAGTTCCGCACGGCCCCTGCTGATGCGGGATTTAACCGTCCCTTCGGGTATGCCCAGTACCTGGGCGATCTCTTTGTAATCCATGTCTTGTAAATCCCTTAGAATGACTGCTTCGCGTAGCTCGACGGATACTCTCGCCAGAGCCCCCTGCACCATCTTGGCCAGTTCCTTCTGGGCGGCCTTCTCGTGAGGACTGGCCCCGGCGGCCTGGAGCCGGTCGATCGGCCGCAGTTCGTCGGTCTCGTCCCATCCGGCGTCCAGAGAATCCGTGGCCCGTTGATTGCGGGTACGACGGAAGTTATCGACCAGCAGGTTCCGGGTCATGGTGGTGATCCAGACCTGCAGGCTGCCACGCGCAGTATCAAAGCTTGATAGGTTGGAATAAATCTTTAAGAAGACATCCTGCGTAAGATCTTCAGCGTCTGCGGGGTTTCCTGTAAAGCGATAACAGAGTGCGTAGACACGCCGGTGATGGCTCCGAACCAACTCGGCCCAGGCTCCAGAGTCCCCGGCCATGCAACGGCGGACAACTTCGGACCAGTCGATCTCCAGTTGTCTCACCTCCCCGCTCGTGGTGCGGGCGTCCGGCTTCATGATCTTGCCTGCCTGTCCGTGGCCGGGAACCGGCTGCCGTGGCGTTTGATCCAGCTTCCGGCGCACCGGGACTTCTGGCGCCACCAGTCCTGCCACGCTCCAGCTTAATGTACCCGCGCAAGCCATGGAGGCCTATACGCATGATTTTGTTGCGCGGTTCCCGGCGCGGCACGAGAATTGCCTTCCCGCCGGGAACCGCTTGCCCATGGGGGTCAGATATTCAGGCTGGGGTGCCGATTTCAATGGCCTTTGCGGTCGTTGCAGGCTCCCGTTCGGCGGCGCGCCAGATGGAGTCGGAAACCACCCAGGGTGCCCCGGAAAGCGCAATGCTGATGGCGTTGCCGGCCCAGTTCACATGTTGGTGCGGTCCGGCGATGAGCTTTGGGATCCACACCAGGATCTCAAAGCTGAGGATCTCGGCAGTGATCAGGCGCGACGCCAGCGGAGCCAGGATGCCCGAGAGGATCGCGAGGGCTGCCAGGAAGAATCCAATGGTCGTTACGTAGGCCCAGAACATCCGGGACGGCGGCAGCCAGCCGGGAACCCAGCTCAACATACCGGGCATGTAGTAAATGTGGCCGACGCCGAAGGAGATCGCCGACAGACCGTAAAGGCGGGCGATGTTGGACTCGCGGCGCGCGATTGCCGAGAAGGCCGGCGACAAAGATGCGAACAGCACGGCTGCGGCGACCACCAGCGAGAACTCCTCGAAGACGTTGCCGAGGGGGTCGAAGTTGCCCAGGTTCTCGAGGTACTTCGGCACCCAGGCCAGCGTGAAGATGGAGTAGACGACGGTAAGGGTAAGTGCGCCCGCGCGGGCGGCCGGACGCCACAGCAGCGCCAGCCCGGCGGAGAGTTCGATAGCAGCGGTGAGATAGGCGAGCGGCGTGCGAAAGGGCACGCTGGGCGCGACATGCTGCCATGTGGCGGCAAAGTCGCCCGAAGCCAGGCCCAGAAGACCGAGGAAGATGGCTCCGGCTGCAAATACGTAAACACCAAGATTCGATGCAAACTTCCGACCCTGCATGTTGGCTCCCACGGCGGAGGACGGCACCGCGACAGGGCCAGACTAAGCCGACGGCCGCCAAACGCGAGAAGGCAGTTGCGGAAAGGCTGATCCGGTTGCAGGGAGGACGAATACCTTGCTCAGGCGGTGATGACCCGGCTCGGTTCCTGCACTAGTTCTCGGTCAAGCTCCGGGATTGGCCGTCCATCGAAGCCGGCGAGCAGCGCGGTGGATGCGAACAGCAGTGTATCGCCGACGTAGTTCAGCCCTTCGAGAGCCATCGGCGTGCGGATCTCCATCAGGAAGATGGGGAGGTAGAAGAGCGCGGTGAGCAGTACGAGGACTGTGCCTGAGCCGGCCGCCGCAATGACACTGGTCCTCGGGATGACGAGTCCGACGCCGGCGACGAGCAGCGTCATTCCGATCAGAAACGAGAGCGTATGCGGTGCCGGAAAGCCGGCCGGTATCAGCTTCTCCAGCGGAACACCGGGCACAAACTGTGGGAAGAGAAAGTGCTCGATGGCGTAGAAGACGAAGATGGGCGCAAGAATGGTTCGGCCAACCCGCACGAGAGCGGAGCCCGCCCAGCTTGCGCGCGGCCAGACGCTTCCGGCCAGCACCATGGCGCCGCAGGCGAAGGCCGTCTCACGAACGAAGAGGGTCCAGAAGAGCCGTTCGTGCAGATGGCTGGGCAGGTTGGGCACATCGATGGTGGCCACCACGAGCACGAAGAAGAGTGCGAGCAGAAGTCCCGACCAGCGCACGCAGCGCCAGAGAATAAAACTGATGGCCGCAGCCAGCAGGGCGACGCCAAAAAAGTAAGTCCAGAAGAGGTGAGCAGGCAACCATCGCGGCACGAGCGTCGCCAGGGCGCGCGCTGCGGTGAAGTGCTCCATCGCGAACATCGCGAGGGCGACGGCCTCGAAGACCGGCCCCATGATCAGAAGCTTCCCGGCGCCCTGAGCCGCCTGGTACCTCGGCCTCATAAGGACCAGCCCCGCGATCAGCACTGCGAGACCCACCACCGCCATCGTCCCGACCTCTACCGACATGCCGCCTCCTGTTCGTCACAGGAATTATGCTCGCCGGGAGCCGGTTGCTGCCCGCAAATAGCTGGACAGGACTCGGACGAGCTTTACCCGGACTGGGAATCGCCGGTTCCGCCGGAGATAACTTTCAGCTATCAGCCCTCAGCCTGTCAGCCCTCAGTCATCAGCCTTCAGGTATCAGCCCTCAGTCGCAATCCGATCCAAAGTGATGGCGCGAGGCTCCCCTCGCTTCTCTCCTCGTTACCGGCCCATGGAGGAATGCTGAAAGTTCCTGGTTCCGGCTTGAGGACAGCAGGCGGGTTGACACCGGGAACCCGGCGCACTATAGTCGATGATCGATATATCGAAGATCGATCTATATTGACGGAGAATCGAGATGTCCCGATCCAGACGGCTGGTGCTCATTGTCCTCATGACGGTTATTGCGGTCACTGTACCGGTTGCACTCGGGCTTGGCCAGGCGCCGGATGAGCCTGCCTGGGAAAGGGCGGCGGGCGGGAAGATGGAGTTTGAAGTTGCCTCGGTGCGATTGAATCCGGGTCCGCCGGAGCCCTCGAATTTCAGATTGAGTCCGGACGACGCATACACCGCGACGGGCGGGCTGTTGCATGCCGACTTCCCGCTCGCCACCTACATCGAATTTGCTTACAAGATCCAGCTGACGCGGGAGCAGTTCGAGGCGATGTATGCGCATCTGCCGAAGTGGGTGCTGAGCGATCGTTACGCGATCCACGCTCGTGCGGCGGAACCGAATCCAACCAAGGACCAGATGCGGCTGATGATGCAAGCTCTGCTGAAGGAGCGCTTCGGACTGGC
>DASYYO010000312.1:0-3564 GCA_035933805.1 Acidobacteriaceae bacterium
GGTGCCCCAGGGGAAGACGGGAAGCGGCGCAATCAAGTACGAAAATCTCGCGCGTGACATGGGCGTGGAGCTCGGGGGCTGGAGTTTTGGAGCCCAGTTCGGCGACCTGAACAACGACGGCACGCTGGACCTTTACCTGACGAACGGTTACGTCTCCCTGAGCCGGGAGCGAAGCTACTGGTATGACTTCTCGAAGATCGCCGGCGGAAATTCCTCGATCATTTCAGACGCAAGGGACTGGCCCTCCATGGAGGGCAGGAGCTTATCCGGATATCAGCAGAAGCATGTCTGGGTCAACGACGGAGCGGGAAAGTTCGAGGAGGTCGCCCAGTCTGTGGGAGTGACGGATACCTATGACGGCCGGTCAGTCGCCCTGGCCGATCTATGGAACCGGGGAGTTCTGGATGCTGTGGTCGCCAATCAACGCGGGCCGCTGCTGCTCTACAAAAACACTGTCTACTCCGCCAACCAATGGATCGAATTTCAACTGGAAGGAACCAGGAGCAATCGCAGCGCCATTGGGGCTCAAGTCATCCTCTCCTGGAACGGCCAGGAACAGATCCAGCAGGTCTCCGGAGGAAGCGGCTTCGCCGCGCAAAACGACCGCCGGCTGCACTTCGGCTTGGGAAAAAGCGCTCACGCCCTCAAGGCCGTGATTCGCTGGCCTTCGGGTAGGGTTCAAAGCATGGACAACCTCGTTCCCGGCAGGCTATACAAAGTGAAGGAGCCGGCATGAGCCAGCAAACCACGACGCTGCCTCCGGCTGCGCCAATCGGCTGGAAGCAATGGCTTAGCCTCGACAACCGCTTCGTTCCTCCCGTCTTCATCACTCTTATCCTGCTGGCCGGCAATCTCTCTTTCGGCATTCTGGAGAGTTATACGAAGACGCTGCTGGCGATCGCGACCTCCATGCTGGCGGAGCTGATTCTGGGCCGCATCTTCCTCGGCAAGTGGCCCCATCTGGCCAGCGCCTACATTACCGGGATCAGCGTGGGGATCCTCATTCGCTCTCCCGAATTCTGGCCCTATGCCCTGTGCAGCCTGCTGGCCATCACCTCGAAGTATGTGCTCCGGCTCAGGAACCGGCACTTGTGGAACCCTTCGAACTTCGGCATCTGCGTCCTGCTCTTTCTTGCTTCGCAATCCGTCGCTTCCCTGAGCATTCAATGGGGGAACAATCTCTGGGCGATGCTGGTGATCTGGCTGCTCGGGTCGGTGATTATCTGGCGGCTCCGCCGCTTCCACATCTGTGCCGTCTACGTCGTGTCCTTCGTGGCGCTGGCCTTCCTGCGCGCGTGGATCACGCATGATCCCTGGCAGTCGGAGATCTCTCCGGTCACCGGTCCCGAGTATCAGCTCTTTATCTTCTTCATGATCACGGATCCGAAGACGACCGTGCGCTCCAGGCTCGGACAAGGGGTGGTTGCCTTCGCGGTTGCGGCGGTAGAGATGATCCTGCGCCTGGATCAGAGCATCTATGCTCCGCTCTATGCGCTCTTTCTGGTCGGTCCAGTAGCCATGCTGATCGAGATGTGGATGAATTCGCGCCGCGCTCCCCTCGCCCGCGAGGGCGCGCCGGCGGCCTTGAATGCTGCGCCGCTCTCCCAGGCGTAAAAGCGGATTTGCTATAGGTGTACCTCAGAGCCGCTGCCCTCTGCGCGGGTTTTCATCAAGAAAAGCCGCAGATCTCGGCGAGAGCATAGCAATAGGAAATCCGCTTTGGTTCCTCGTTGCCGCTCTTCAGTGGGAAGAGAATCCGCAGCGGCGAAGCAGTTGCAGGATCTCCTCGCGAGACGCTCCTACTTTGCCGGCGGCGGCGAGCAGGTCTTCCGCCTCCACGGGGTACCAGTTGCGCCGCCCTGGGTCGCCAAGGCCCGCCACATTGATCGGCTCAATCGCGCGCAGAGTCTCCTGTACAAAGCCGGCCGACTCCTCCTCGGTGTGTAAATGCAGCGATCTTTCGAGCAGCCGCGCCATCACAGGACCAAAGTGCGGATGGTCATGCAGGAGGAAAGAGGGCGCCAGCTCCGGACGGCCAAGCCTTCGCACTGTTTCAGAAAAACTGGCCGCGGCGAAATAGAGCAAAGTGAGAGAGACGAAGACAGGAAAGTTGGAGGTATTCGCGTAGAGCGCTCCGACCAGCCGGCTGGTTGCCATCAGCTCCGCCTGCGTCTGATCCTGATAGTCCTCCAGCCGCGCGGGCATATCAGCAGATCCCCACTCCTCGCGCAGGATCGCCGCCAAGCGCGCCACTCCGAGAAGCGTCAATGGAAAGCCCGTGGAGAGCAGCGGGTCGACAAAGCCGGCGGCTGAAGGCAGCAAAGCCCAGTTTTCGCCAACAATCCGCCGGCTGCAGAAGGAGACGCGCGGCATGTAAGTGAAAGACCGTTCCGCCCGGGCCTCTGCGAACTGCTCCTCCAGCGCGTGGATCAGGCGAAGCAGGCGCTCCCAGCCGGGCGCTCCCTCAGCGATGCGCAGATCTTGCGCGATCTCATCGGTACAGACCACGCTGGCGCTGGTGATCCCGTTGTTAAAGCGGAGGACCCAGATCCATCCGCCATCAAAGACGTGATGCACCGCCGCATCGTCGATGGGATAGGGCGGCTGTTCTTCCGTCCGGCTCGCGCATGGCCCTTCGAGGCGACTCACACCGGAGAAGTGACTGTAAATCGACTGCGTAGCGGGAAGCGCCGGCAACTCGCATTCTCCAAGGCCCAGCGCCCGGTGGAGAAAGCCGCGCGGACCGCTGGCATCCACTACCAGCCTGGCGCGAATGCGCAGATCGCGGCCGCTGCGCCTGCCTTCCAGAATCTGCTCTCCGGCCTGCGGAACCATGCGATCCAGGCGCAGCTCGTCCACATACTCCGCTCCCAGTTCCCTGGCCTGCTGAACGAAAAACTCATCAAAGTCCGCGCGGTACCAGTGCGTGTCCGCGATGCCGTCATGAGGACTGGCGGCGACCAGAAGCTGATCCCGCCGGTCAGGATCAGGAGGCGCGGCGTGCCCAAGCACATGGTGATGGAAGGTAAAGCCCCGCTTGAGGCCGCAGCCGATGCCGGGATAACTTCGCTGCCAGCTTCCCCACTTCGTCAGGGGAGCAAGCACCGGCAAGTCATAGGTAGCGGCGAGCTCCTCCAGCAGCAGGTTGGAGAGAGGAGTTGAAGATTCTCCGATGACCACCCGGGGGTGCGTTCCTCGCTCCAGCAGGATCACGGAATGCCCTAGCCGCCGGGCGATCATCGCCAGCAGGGAGCCGGCAAAGCCGGAACCGACAATCGCAACGTCATACGCGGTGTTCAATGGCACGGCTCGCAGTTCGGACAGGCAACCGGCGGCGGAATAGATTGCCGCAGATTCATCTCCCGAAGCCGGGAGACTCGTGGCTCGCGGCAAAGAGGACAGCCGGAGAGGCGCTCCACGTCCCAGAGATCCGTGAAGACGCGGCCCCGCCCCAGCTTGACTCCGTAAACGGCGGCGGCTTCCAGCAGGGCAAGAGAGGGCGGCGCGAATTCCCCATCCCTGGCAAGCGTCTCCATGGCGCCGTTTCCATCGCGCGTAGGAATC
>DASYYO010000365.1:0-5535 GCA_035933805.1 Acidobacteriaceae bacterium
GCGGAGTGGCTACGGATGCGGCCGGGTTGATCTCGACGCCTCGTTCTGCAAGCGGGAGTACTCCGCATCAGTGAACGCGCCGGAATTCATCCAGCGAAGACGTCCGTTCTCATCCAATAACAGCACAAAAGCCCGGCTATCATTTGTCACCGCAAGCCTGCTCTTCCAGAGTTGCTCATCGATGTACAACACAATCGTTCGGCTCTGCTGAAGGGGCGGCATGGTGCTCTTGATCCCCGCAATGGCCATCCCGCGGAAGAGCTTTGGAGCCGATTCCAGCATGATCACCATATAAACAGGGATTCCGCCCGAAGAGCCGTTGACCAGATGCTCATTCCACTGACGGGCATCCTTGCCCGCCACCCTGCTGAAGGAAAAGATCAGAATGGAAGCTTGTCTGAGAGACGCTGCGGGCAATCTCAACGTCTGTCCTGTGAGAGTCTGGCCGGAGACCGGCGGCAGCGTGTCCCCGATGCGCAGAGGCGCGGCGGAGGGTTGGGCAGCATCCATCGGGCACCGGGCCGAAACGAGAAGGGCGATGAGGGCAAGCAGCGTAATAGCTCTCCGCATTGGCTTTCGCCTCCAATCGTTGATTCATCCGGCAACGCCGGAATTGGATTCGTGAAACGAAGCGCAGCCGCTTGACATCACATCTTAGCGAATTAAGACTAGACACTGAAACATCCGCCGCCGCATTTCGCTGGAGAATGATATCCGAGCAGTAGCTGGGACCTGGAGAGGGAGGATATTTGGATGAAATTGAACGCGGTGAAGATTTTGCTGGGCGTGGCTGTTTTATTTTTTCTCATCTTCACGCCGCGTGCGCTGCGGGCACAGAACGCGGCCACGCTCTCCGGCGCAGTCAGAAATTCTTCCGGGGAGGCTGTCGCGAACGCCAAAGTCTCCGTCAGGAACACAAAAACCGGACAAGAGATCGAAGCGCGAACGAGTTCGGATGGAATTTATAGCGTGCCCAATCTAATGCCTGGAGAGTACGACGTATCCGCCTCTGCGGAAGGATTGAGCGCTCAGGCGGCCCATGTCACGTTGACCGGCGCCAGTCAACAAGGGATCAATCTGATTTTGCGCTCCACTGCGCAGCAGGAGAACCCTCCCGGTAAATCGACGACAGCTCCTGCAGCGAACCTGCCGAACGCGCCGAACGCACCCTCCGGCATCGCCACCGCGCCTTCGATGCAGGATCTGGGCTTCACTCCGGAGCAGACTCAGGGGAATGCCCAACTGCAGGCGATGCTGGACAAGCGGTCGCATATGCTGAAAGTCCATCAGCGGCTGGGATTGATCACTGCGATTCCCATGGTCGCAACCGTGATCACGGGACCACAGGCGAAAGCGAAGGGGAGACACGGGGAGCCGATCAAGGAACCGACCGCTGCCAACCTCGATTTTCATATTGCGCTGGGCGGCGCTACGACGGCTCTGTATGGCGCGACCGCCTATTACGCGATGTTCGCCCCCAAGGTGCCGGGAACCCAAAAGCGCGGCGCGATCCGCATGCACGAGGCGCTGGCTTGGGTGCATGGACCTGGCATGATCCTGACCCCTGTCCTCGGAATTATGGCTTACAAGCAGGAAAATTCCGGTGAGAAGGTCCACGGGATTGCAGCAGCACACGGTGCAGTCGCTTATACGACGGCAATCGCCTACGGGGCCTCGATTGTGGCGGTCTCCTGGCCGATTCATTGGAAATTCTGGGAGGCGCGGTGAACAGGAGAATCCTGGTTGCTCTTTTGCTGGCCACATTGCCCGTCTTTGCACAAACCGACAGCCAGTGGGTTCTGGACCAATCCACGCTCAGCTATCACATGTCTCATCCCATGCACGAGGTCGACGGCGTCAGCCGTGCGGCGAAAGGGAAGGGTCTCTGCCATGCGGGCCAATGCGATTTTTTGATCGCCGCACCGGTAAAATCCTTCGATTCGGGAGATAGCAACCGCGACCTTCACATGCTGGAGGCGACGCGCGGCGCACAGTTTCCCATGGTGGTCGTACGCACCCAGTTCCTCGAAGCGGAAACCGGGTCTTCAACTATTTATGCCGACCTTGAGGTCCAGTTTTCCGGCCAGACAGCCCACTATAAGCATGTTCCCTTTCAGCGCGTGGTGGAAGGCAACGAGGTGCGGATATCGGGAACAGTTCCGGCGACGTGTTCCGACTTCAAGATTGAGCGGCCATCCTTCCTGACCGTTCCCATCAAAGACCAGATTCCGGTGAAGGTCGACATGCGTTGGCATCGCCTCTGATCCATCACGGCGTTCGCTCTATCGATGGGCGGCTTCGAGCGGCTGCAGTGCGCTCCCTTCTTGCGTGCGCCCGAGCCGATGCCCGCGGCGATATAGCATAATTGCGGCACGAAGATTTTTCCTGAAGCTGAAAGCAATGCATGCGATATTTCCTGGGCATCGATGCAGGCGGCACCAAGACCGTCGGAGCGCTCGCCGATGAAGAGCGCGAGCTGGCGCGCGCGGAGGGCGGCACCATCAAGCTGCTGCGCACCGGGAAGGAAGATGCACGGAAGAATCTCGCATCCCTGCTGACGCAGCTTGCCAGCAGAGCGGGAATCGAGCTGAGTTCCGTTTCCCGCATCTGCATTGGAACTTCCGGTGCTTCCGTTCCTCTCGTCGCCAATTGGATCAGAGAGACCGTTCCTCTTTTGACGGGAGGCGAGCTCCTGCTGTGCGGGGATGAAGAGATTGCGCTCGATGCCGCCTTTCGCGGAGGCCCTGGCATTCTGGTGGTCGCCGGAACGGGTTCGAATGTTGCCGGGCGTACCCACGACGGGCAGATCGCGCATGCCGGCGGCTGGGGACCGGCGCTGGGCGACGAGGGCTCAGGCTACTGGATCGGACAGCAGGCTCTCCGCCTCGGCTTTCGAGCTTTGGATGAAAACCGGCCCACGCAGCTGCTCCAAAGCATCCTCCACCACTGGAAGCTGGCCGGGATCGACACCCTGGTCGAGGCGGCCAACGCCACCCCGTCCCCGGATTTCTCCAGGCTTGCGCCCGTGGTGATCGCCTGCGCAGCGGAGGGAGATGCCCTCGCCCTTGAACTTCTGCAGAAGGCAGGTGAGGAACTGGCCCGGCTGGCGCTGCTGGTCCTGCGGCAGCTCCGCCGCATGGGAGAGCTGCCGGCGCCCCGCGTCGGCTTTACCGGAAGTGTTCTCGCGAACTCCGGCCAGGTACGCGCCTCCATGATCCACGCTTTGCTGCGGGAGAGCCCGGAGATGGAGATTCTTCAGGAAGCCATCGATCCTATCCAGGGCGCAATCTGGCGCGCGCGCACTTCGGCGGTTGAGCCCGCAGGACGATCGGCGCGCCCGGCAGACGGCGGGAATCGAACCCGGCAGAAATGATCTAGAATAGCCACACCCTGAGGCGGTTCCCGGCGGCCCGCAAGGACGCGCGATGCGGAAGTGGCGAAACTGGCAGACGCACTAGACTTAGGATCTAGCGGAGCAATCCGTGGGGGTTCAAATCCCCCCTTCCGCACCAACCAAGCCGCCTCCCGGGATCGCTGTCTGGAACTGGATCGTCTCCGGCGTCGAGTTGTATCCTTGAGAAAATGGCGTTTCCCATCAAAGTCTGCGTGATCTGCTCAGAGGCGTTCGAGCTGAAGCCGAACAAGCCCGGTTTTGCCAACCGCTGCCCGGAGTGCAGCGTGGCTGACGAGGCCGATCCTGTTGCCAGGCACCGAATGGATGCCGACGAGCGCAAAGCGGAGAGTGAAGCGAATGCGGCTCGCCGAAAGGCTATCCGCGATCTTCTCTACCGCAAAGACAGCTAGCTCGGTTTGGAGATCCTGGGTGCTCGCGCGCGGCTTCTCTGGGACTCACCCGTCCCTGCTGCTCGACCCGCTTGCGGAAACCACGACAGCCCGCAGTCAATCGTGGCATTGAGAATCGGCCGCTCGGGCGATTCACAAAATAGCCGGATCTCAGGGATCCGGCTATCAGTTTTCGTCAACATCGGAGCGCCGTGCAGCTTTAGTGGTTGCCCTGATGATCCTGGTTGCCGTGATCCTGGTTGCCGTCCTCAAAGGGGGAAGTCAGCCAGGGTGCAAAGAGCACTTCAGTACCAGCAATGCTTGCACAGCTGTTGCCATTCGGCCCAAACGGGCAACCCCACCAGTTTTCGGTTGCATCGACGGTGCCGGAGCCGAGATTATCCACGCCGGTTGCCTTTCGGCTGAAGCTATTGAAGTGCGCGCTCACCTGCCCCATGGGAGCCTTGAACGCCACATCGATCGCCTCATCGTCAAAGATGTTCTGCGAAATGACAGTCCCAAAAATCGGCGCCACGCTGTGGACGTTGATTCCGGTAGGGCCGGACGTCGCCGCGTCGGCCGTATCTGCTGCGTTGCCGGAGATAATGTTGCCGACGATGACATTGTCATTCAAGTTGACGGGAGGCGCTGGAGCAGGAGCCGCTGCGTGGTTGTGCATGGTGACTCCCGGCAGCCCGTTATCGCGCAATTCATTGTCAAGGACCACATTCGCAGAATCGGTGGTGCCGGGAAATGGAGCGAAGATTCCGACTCCGGCGCCCGCTCCGGGGGTTTGGTATCCGTTGTGCGACGAGTCATTGTGGGAGATAACGTTGCGCATTACCCCAAAAGGCAACTTCGCGGAAGGAATCACCGACGTCGCGGGTCCATGCGAGGCCAAAGTGATGCCGCAGTCGTAGGGATTGTCATGGACGGAATTGCCGCTGATGAGGTTATCGTGATTAACGCCGGTTTCGTCGCTGATGAGAATTCCCCCGGAGTTACTCTCTACGTCATTACGAAGGATCGAGGAGTGGTCTGCTGCCATCAGGTGAATCCCCTCGCCGCAGTCTTCTCCTTCGTTCGTCTCAAAGGCCGGAATGCCGGGGCACGCTGGGCTGGAGATATCCAGCGAACGGTTGTTGTCATGGACATAGTTGTCGACGATGGTGATATCGGAGGCGTTCGCGATCAGGATGCCTTCAAAATTCGCGTTACGGACCTCGAAGCCCGAGATCACCACGGCGGCAACGCCTGGATTCGGAGCCGCAGCCATGCCATTGATAAAGACGCCGTTAGGAAGTCCGGTCGCATCGATCACCGGGTGCGTGTTTCCTTGTGCGACCAGAGACAACGACTTGGTAATCACAACCTCCTCTTTGTACGTGCCTTGCGCCACCTGAATGGTGTCGTTGGGCACTGCTGCCGCGACCGCTGCGGAGATAGAGGCCTGGCAGCCGAATTTTCCACCGGTATTTACACAGAGCACGGCGGCCAGACTGGAACCTCCCCAGAGAGACAGGAACGCGAGTCCGGTAAGGAATCGCACAGACCGGCTGTGCACAACTGCTCGACAGACGGTCCCCGACTGTTGACTGATTCTGAAGTGCTGAAACATTTGATTTCTCCTGCCCCTTGTTGTCAGAGCGGTGGTAGGTTGTGTTCATCCAGGGGGAACTGGGGCGAGCGATGATACTATCCGCGTGCACTCACGGCGCACAAGCGCAAAATGAGGACCGATGGAGAAGACTG
>DASYYO010000377.1:0-2003 GCA_035933805.1 Acidobacteriaceae bacterium
GCCATGGTTGGAGTGGGAATTTCAGAGTGCGGTAGCGCGCCTGCGTTGAACGCGGATTTGCCAGGCGGAGGAGTGCGGCGGGCGGCGGCTGGCTTCGATTGCGTCTTTTCCGGGGGAGCAAGCATCCGCAGCCTCCTTCAAAGCATGCGGGATTATACTACTCCCGGCGCAACTCACCCCTCTCTTTTGCCGAGGACCGGGGCGCGTCGCGCAGGCTGGCGGGAGATGCTTTGGATGAATCGGCCCATCCAAGTCGGGCTGCTGAAGCGAGACGAAGTCGGAGAGGCGGATCGTATTGTCCGGCTCGCGTTCGGTACGTTTCTCGGCGTGCCCAATCCGCAGGAGTTCATGGGGGACCGCAACTTCATGACGCCGCGCTGGCGCTCGGCGCATGTCAAGGTGCTTGCCGCGCGCGAGGACGGCCGCCTGATCGGTTCCAACGTCGTCACACGCTGGGGCTCCTTCGGCTTCTTCGGACCGCTCACCGTTCTGCCGGAGTACTGGGACCGCGGGGTAGCCAAGCGGCTGCTGACGGCCACCATGGAGATCTTCGACAAATGGGATCTGCGGCATACCGGGCTGTTCACCTTCGCGCAGAGCGCCAAGCACGTGGGCCTGTACCAGCAGTTCGGCTACTGGCCGCGCTATCTCACGGCGATCATGACCCGCACGCCGCCGGAGGGGAAGGGCCGTCCCGCTCCGCTTCTGCTCTCGGCGCTCAGGAAAGCCGAGCGTGAACCGGCCATCCAGGCATGCGCAAAGCTCACCGGCAAGATCGAGAAGGGACTGGACCTCAGCGGAGAGATCCGGGCTGTGCTCGCGCAGCGCACCGGCGAGGTGGTGTTGGCGTATTCGCGCGGGGTGCTCGACGGCTTCGCGGTATGCCTGACCGGACCCGGATCGGAGGGCGGAGCGAAGACCTGCTACATCAAGTTCGGTGCAGTCCGCGGCGGCGCGGGCGCGGGCGAGCGTTTTGAAAGATTGCTGGACGGCTGCGAGGCCTTCGCGTCGTCCCGCGGCCTGACCGTCGAGGCCGGCGTGAACCTGGCCCGCGAAGACGCCTTCCGGCGGATGCGCGCTCGCGGATATCGCGCCGCGATGCAGGGTGTCGCCATGCAGCGGCCGCATGCGGAGGGCTTCAACCGCGCCGATGCCTACGTGATCGACGACTGGCGCTAAGACCGGGAGAGGAAATCACGAACCTTGAGCACCGCGTCGGCGAAGGGCCGGGGCGCCTGCTGCAGAAGATTGTGTCCCGCATCGACGACGCGCAATAAGCGGCCTGCTCTCCACTGGAGTGACCGGTGTCGGCCCCGACTTGAAACTTGTCGATTCCAAGCACCTCCTTCGCCGCTTCAGTCATCAATTGTAGGCAGCGACTATCAGCTGGGTCGAGGGTCACGGTATTCTTGCGGGTCAATGAGTGACTCGGTAAAGATAACTGGCCCAAATCTGCTTGCTCCTTGATGTTAAGCGAAGCTATTTAAAATCAAGCAGTTTGGCCGGTTATTTCCGCCATAACTGGTCCAATCTGTGCACGCGCTCTTAATTTATTCATTTCGTTTGAGTTATGTTCGCGCGGGCATCATGATTGGCCAGTTATGGCGATTTGGCATGAACCGATAGACTGGTATTCAGGAAAGATGTGTTCTCGACCCCCCGGCTCGAATTCCAGATAAACGACGTCTGAGTTCTGGTCCTGCTGTGCAGACCTATTCCAGTCGGAGTAGTGAACAAGGACGTGCCCTCCAGCTTTGTTCGCCAGGCTCTTTTCCCATATGCCAATCTGCGCCGGACTCTCACCTCTGCATCGAATTTCCTTCGTGCTATAATTTCCCGGGCGATCTGGGGATCGCTCCCCTCACCTCACTCCAGGCCTCTTGTCAACGAATTCCTGAGGAGGAAATTATGTACGATCTTCTTTTCTATGAAGCATCCGATGGCGTGGCCGAGGTGTATCGGACCAATCATGGCTCGATCGAACTTGAACGTCACGAAACTGG
>DASYYO010000381.1:0-18625 GCA_035933805.1 Acidobacteriaceae bacterium
GGGTCGAGGGCAGTTGATTGTAGACGGTGATCGTCTTGCCCGTAATCGGGTTGGGGATGCTTGCGGGCGTATAGTCCGAGGCAGGAACGGCCGCATTCACGATTCCATAGAGATCGTAAAAATGCCGATGATAGTATGCGACGCTCACCGCGGTGCGGCTTGCGACCTGGCGCTGCACCATGACGACATACTCCATCTGGTAAGGCCGCTTGATATTCGGATCGAGATGGTTGTTATTCCCCGAAAATCCTGTACACGCCACATTGGCGAGCTGGGCTGAAGACGTCGGCAGAACGTTCGACGTCCATGGGCAGGTGCTGTAGGAGAGGAAATTGGGATTGATGTTCTGGATGAGCGTGGTCCCCTCCAGCCGGTCGTACTTGCTGACTCCGCCAGTCACCGCCGTCTTCGAGTCGCCAAAGACATCCCATGCTGCGCCGAAACGCGGGGAGACGGTATTCCAGTCCACCAGACCGCTCTGAGCGGCGAATGAGCGCGGGCCAACCCAAGTGCCTCCTGGAGCGCCCTGAGCTGGCAGGCTCATTACCATGTGCTCGAACCGGATGCCGGGATTCAGGGTCACCCGTTTCGTTATCTTCCAGCTATCCTGCAGGTACAAACCGAGGTCGGGAGTCATGTTCTCCCGGTGGGTCAGAGGAGTGTTGTAGATCTGAATGGAGGTGGGCGCCCCGTTTGCCAGGATCTGCACCATGTTTCCATTCATTACAAACCCTTCCTGCTCATAGCCGGTTCGCGCTTCCAGCCCCGCCTTCATGCTGTGCGCGCCGCTGACGTACGTGGCGCTGGCCATGTAACTACGCATGAATCCGCGGTCAAAGTCCTCGCGCGGAGAGGCCCGGGTTACAGTCGAAGTGACGATGTCATACGCCGCGATGTCATTGGGCGTGACCCCAGGCTCGAAGAGCAGGTTGTAATAGACGGGCATCATCGAGAAGCCTGCCTGAAGAACGAGCTTCGTCGAAGGCGTAGAGGTCCATTTCGCCTGCGCGAGGTAGTTCAACCAGTTGTGCTGGACGACGTCGGCGATCGGATCAGAGAAGTTGGCTCCGATCAGGTTGTTGGGCCGGTGGCCGCGGAACTTGAAGCCGCGGTCGTACGAAACCGTGACCTTGTTGTTCTGGGTAATTTGCGCGGTGAGACGAAGCGCAATATCGGTAAGCCGGTTGTCGTCAAGCGCCTGATTGCCTTCCGGGGTAAAGGTATTGGCAAGATAGTTGTTGGCTCCCCAGCGGCGGAAGCTCGAGTAGAACCAGAGGCGATTCTTGAGGATCGGACCGCCGACCCCGGGATTGATGTCGTAGACATTCTCAATCTTGTTCTGTACCTTCAGGCCGAGTGCAGTCAGTCCGCTGCTGAGATTGCTGCTCTGAAAGCCTTGCGTGGCTCCGCTGCCGAAGATCGATCCGTGAAATTCATTGCCGCCCTCCCGGGGAATCATGTTGATCTGGATGCCGCCGATCGGGGCTTCCGCAGGGAGAGAGCTGGTGGTGTAGACAATATCCTGCATCAGGCTGTCGTTGAAGTAGAAGCCGGTCTGGTTGCCTCCGTAGCCGGTGTGCTGAATCCACATGCCGTCGATCATGAAGACGTTGTCGTTGCCCGACGAGCCGTGGACCTGCAAGGTTGGCTGCTGCATCCCCGTTGTGCCAGCGACATCCGGATTTGATGTGGTGACTCCGGCAATCAACTGGCCGACAGCGAAGGGATCACGTCCGGATGGAATCGTGTCCAGCTTGTGCCGATCGATGACGTCCTCCACCTCTGAGTCCTGAACGTCCACGACCGGCGGCGCAGCCGTAACCGTCACCTCCTGTTGGGCCTGGCCCAGCTGCAGCGTGGCGTCCACCGTGGCGGTGAAGGATGCGGCCAGGGCTACGCCTTCACGATTCAGGGTACTGAAGCCGGATGCGGAAAATGTCACCGAGTAGGTACCCGGCCGAAGGTCTACGATCCTGTACCGGCCGTTGCTGTCCGTCGTGGCTTTCCTTGCGCCTTCGATAATCGCAGGTCCGGAGACCGCGACGTCGACACCGGGGATTACCGCTCCGGCCGGATCCGTCACCACGCCGACGATTCCACTTTCAGTCTGTGCGAATGTGGCTGGGGTCACGACGGCCACAAGTGTGAGAAAAGCGATCGCTGCCGGAATGCGGCTCCAGCGCGCGAGCGCCTTGATCCTCGATATCACGCCACCTTCGCGGCGACGTATCCCATCCAAACGACTGTGCCTCATCATTGAATCACTCCCCCTCAAAATGAATACAAGCCACAGAGACAAGAATTTCGACAGCACAACTGCTGCGCGCGCTCACGATCGTCTTTTGGAGCGCAATGCCTGGTTTCGGCCCGGTAGGGAGAGCGTGACATTCGTAAGAAGGTTCAGTCTTGTAAACATTTATCGAACTATCGATGGATTAACAGCCTTGTAAGAACATGGAAGGGGCGGCTTTCATGATTTGGAATACTGGCTAAAGACAACGCAGAAGATAAAGAATAGGGCTGAATCCTTGCAGTTACGCGGCCGATCAGCTGCGGACCGGCTTCGCCGCCATCTTGCGGAATCGATCAGATGGCTATGACCCGGCAAGCTCCGATAACTCCATGTGAGGCACGAACTCCCGCGTCTGACGGAGCGATCTGCGATAGACCGACGGAGGAGTTCCAACACAGTTCTTGAAGGCTACGGTGAAGTGGCTTTGGTCAAAGAAGCCCGACGCCAACGCAATGTCCGCCAGGGGATACTCGGTATCGGATATCTGTTGACAGGCGTAATCGATGCGGAGCCGCCTGATCTTTTCGCCAACTGTAAAGCTGTAGTATTTGCGATACTCGCGCGCAAGATGGACAGGATGGACTCCGACGGAGCTCGCTATCTCTGACAAAGTGAGCGCTTCGGTAAAGCGAGTGCGAATCATCTCATCGGCACGAGACAGCCATGGAGGAAGATCGTTCCCGGTCTCCAGAGGATTGCGGGAGATTTCACCAAACAACTGGAGAATCAATCCGTCCAGCACCAGAGAAGACGTGGCATGGGACGCGCGAAATTCCCGGTAGATCGCCCCGGCAATCGAAGCGGCCCTGTCCTCCTGGCAGATCACGGGTCCGTCCAGAGCGGGAGATGCCGCGCGAACCCGGCTGAGAGCCTCCGGACTGATCTCAATATGAAGGGAGCGAGCCCCCATGGAGGAGTAGGAGGCCGAGTGCGATTCTCCGGCAGGATAGAAGCTTACCGACCACGGGGTGAGCTCCGCGTCGACTCTGTCTGACCGCTGCACATATTTTCCGCGCAGCGTAATGACCAGGTGAGCGTCCGTGTGTCGATGCGACGGAACCTGGAGATTGGGACGGTAGAGCCTCTCGACAATGCGAAATTGGGTCGTCGAAAGGTCTTTCAGGACTCTACCGTGCCGAAACGGGAGCGAAGAAAACTTTGTACAGCCCATCTCTAAGTCCTTTCGGAGAAACATCTGCGATCCATTGGGAGGCAGAAAACGCCTCAAAATGCCGACGAAGGCAGCACGCCAGGGGAGCATGCGAAGCAGAGACAGACAGGCTCGCTTCGATCACCGAAGCGCCGGCTGGCTCCGTTCAAGATTTTTTCACCGAGGAGACTACGAGGTCACCGGAAACCCGCGGTCGCGCTCTCTGCGCTTGACCGCCGGCTCATGGAACTACTGCGCCATCCCATATTCCCGGATACACCGATTGCCTTAAATCCGGAGTGGGAAATTGGGCGAAAACTCAACGAGGAGTAGCGTGAAATATAACATTTCACAGTTTAACGATGCAAGAAAGAATTGCGGCCTGAGGAGACGCTCCAACTGACAACAAGCCCTCCTGGGGAAGAGCGCGGCAACCCGGCTTCGTCCCGCTAATTTTCTTATACGGCGCTAGGCCTATCCAAGACACGGGTTCGGCCACGAAGTACCTAATAGGGTGAAATGTACGTGAAGAACGCCGTCTCGCGTTCAACGGATTTGCAAGTCCAAGGAGATCTTTTGAAGCAAGTTCTTCTGCGCCCCCACTTGCTCTGGAGCATTCTGTTTGCGGCGCTGGCGGCGTCCAACGCGCCTGGACAGCAACCGGCGGCAGCAGCCGCAAATGCCACCCCGGCGGCCCGCTCTGCAACCCTTCCGGCCGCCCGCACCAGTGCACCTGAAAATGGGTTCCTGCATCAGACAGCGGCTGTTAACAATGAGATCGAGCAATCTCTCTGGTCTCTGCGCCCGGGGATGTGGCCAACATCGAAGAGGATGTAAACGTCATGGAGGTGGAGCATCTGATCGATTCTTTAAAAGCGAACGGCAAGAACTTTGAATATAAGATTTACGAGAATGCGCCAGGCGGCCACCACTTCAACCGCATCGACACTGCGCTGGCTCGTCAATCACGGGAGGAGATCTACAGCTTCCTGGGAAAGTATCTGAAACCCTAGTCAGAATGGAGTGCATGATGCGCCAGTTGATCGCTCTCTCGATGTTGTTCGTTTTGACAGCAAATGCGACAGAAACGGCTTCCCCGCTTCGCGGATATACCTCCCAGAGTTCCGCGCAGGAGGTCCAGTGGGAGCAGAAGTTCCGGGAGATTCCCGACACCGCCCGGCTTAGAGAGAACATGCGCCGGCTCTCCGCCCGGCCGCATCATGTTGGTTCCCCCTACGACAAGGACAACGCAGAGTGGATTCTGGCTCAGTTGAAGTCGTACGGTTTGGACGCGCAGATTGAGACCTTCGATACCCTCTTTCCCACGCCCAGGGAGCGTTCGCTTCAGTTGCTCGGCTCCTCTCCATTCACCGCTAAGCTCCAGGAACCCGCGTTGGCCATCGATCCCACCTCAGGCCAGAAAGACGAGCAGTTGCCAACCTATAACGCATACTCCAGGGACGGCGATGTTACGGGCCCTCTGGTGTATGTGAATTACGGAGCGCCGTCCGATTATGAACAATTGGAGCGGATGGGAATCTCGGTCAAAGGCGCGATCGTAATCGCTCGCTATGGGGAGACGTGGCGGGGGATCAAGCCGAAGGTAGCCGCCGAGCACGGCGCCGTGGGCTGCCTGATCTATTCCGATCCTCATGACGACGGCTACTTCCGCGGCGATACCTATCCGGACGGCCCGATGCGCCCGGCGGAAGGCGCACAGCGAGGCAGCGTAATGGATATGCCGGTCTATCCCGGAGATCCTCAAACCCCCGGAATCGGCGCGGTACCCGGAGCGAAGAAGATTCCTCTCGACCAGGTCCAGACAATTACCAAGATTCCCGTGATGCCGATTTCCTACGAGGATGCGCTTCCCTTTCTCAAGTCATTGAACGGGGCACTCGTGCCCGAAGCCTGGCGCGGCGGTCTCCCGATCGCCTATCACGTCGGTCCCAGCGCTGCCAAGGCGCACCTGATGCTGAAGTTCAACTGGGACCGCAAGCCGCTCTACGACGTGGTCGCGCGCATCCCAGGCTCCAAGTATCCCGAGCAATGGGTGATCCGCGGCAACCATCACGACGCGTGGGTCAATGGCGCGGAAGATCCCATCTCCGGAACCAGCCCGGAAATGGAGGAGGCGCGCGCACTCGGCGAACTGCTCAAGCAGGGATGGAAGCCGGAGCGCACGATTCTCTATTGCTTTTGGGATGGAGAAGAACCGGCGCTGCTTGGTTCGACGGAATGGGCAGAGACACATGCGGCTGAGCTTCAGCAGCACGCGGTCGCCTACTTCAACTCCGACGGCAACGGACGCGGCTACTTCCGCGCGCAGGGATCGCATTCTCTTGAAAACTTCGTCAACAGCGTGACCAAGGACATTGAGGATCCGGAGACCAAGATGCCGGTGTGGAAGCGTGAGCGGCTCGTGGACATCTCCCGCGCCAGCCCTGATACGCGCAGCCAGCTCAAATCACGCGCCGACCTTCGCATCGGCGCTCTCGGCTCAGGGTCGGACTATACCGTGTTTATCGATCACCTGGGCGTTGCCAGCGTAAATCTCGCCTACGGCGGCGAGGATCAATCCGGCGGCCAGTATCACTCGATCTACGACGACTTCTACTGGTATACCCACTTCGAAGATACCGATTTCGTTTATGGCCGGGCGTTGGCGCAGACTGCGGGAACGATGGTGATGCGCATGGCGGACGCCGATGTGATTCCCTACCAGTTCACCGATTTCGCCGACACCATTCACGGATATGTCGGCGAGTTGAAGAAGTTGGCATCGGGAATGCGCGATCAAGTGAAGGAAAAGAACGAGGAGATCAGCGAGGGAGTTTACAAGGCTCTCTACGATCCGAAAAAGCAGTTCATTCCGCCGACCACGCAGCCGCTTCCTCCCTACTTCAACTTTGCTCCGCTCGATCAGGCCTCAGACGATCTCACACGCGCCGCGGAGGACTATGACAAGGCCCTTTCCGCCGCCGGCGACAAGCTGTCTCCCGCGGCCAATGAAGACCTTCTCCAGACGGAACGCCTGCTCACCGATCCGGCGGGCTTACCCAACCGGCCATGGTTCGAGAATCTTATCTACGCGCCCGGCTTCTATACCGGCTACGGGGTGAAGACGATGCCGGGAATTCGCGAAGCGATCGAGCAGAAGCAATGGTCTTCGGTGGACCCGCAGATTCAACGCGTCTCGAGCGCCCTGGAGCGCGAAGCTGCCCTGCTGGAAAAGGTGGCCAAGTCCATTCAGCAATAGCGCCGGGGGCTAAGTGGCCTCCCTTGAGCCCTTCCTCCAAACGCCGGAGAGCTTTGGCTCTCCGACGTTTTTTTCGCCTTGCTCCGAGCTTACCTGGAAGCCGCAGGCATGTCGGCAATTGAGGCGGCCGGCGCCTCGATCGCTCCGACCTTGTCGCCGATGAGGTCTTGAATCCCGACGCGGACCCAATACTCGCCCTTCGCCGGCACAGATATCTGCTGCTGGTACCGAACACCCTCCTTGAGGAACTGTTGAATAGCCTCGGGTTTGGCAAAGACGTTCACAGTATTCGTCTGGCGGGTGAAGAACTCGCCATCGCGGTTATAAACGACGGCAATAAACTCGAGGCCGACGCGGCGCGTTCCATCCGGACCCTGCGGCATCGAAATGTCGCCCGGATTGGCGGCATACGCTACCGTGACGATGCGATACGGCGGGTGAGACCTCGGCGAGGCGGTGTTGCCGTCAGCAAGCTTTCCGCTCGGCGCTGCGTTGCCGACGAGCACAGCTTTGAAGAGCAACTCGCTCGGGGCGGGCGCACCGTACCGCATGGCCGCGCGCATTGCATCGATCCTGCCTGCTGCGCCGCCGTCTGGAGAACCCTTCGGGTAAGGCTTGCCCTTCGGTGGAGAGTTGGAGTTGTCCGCGTCGTAACCGCTCTGGTAAGCAAGTTTGTAGTTGCCTGAAGAGAGATGGACCACGATCTTACGATAACTGCCGTCTTGTCTTTCGTTCGCCGGAGTGTAGACGAGAGTGTAGTAGTTGCAGCCGCGGTCAAGAGCCTTGTCGACAGCTTCACTGAGGTCGTTGACGTCCGTATAGGCCTTGCCCCCGGTGGCCTCAGCCATCTTCTGCATGACGGCGTGCTCATCGACAATCTCGGCCGCGAATCGGCCTAGATCATCGTTGACCTGGGCTCCCCCGTTCAAAGCGTATGTTCCCGCAGAGACATCGGAGAGAGGCGTGGTTGCAAGGCCACGCGAATCCACCGGATATACGGCGACCTCGCTGCGGGCAAGCAGATTCATCGTCTCGCGAAAATTCGCCTGGAAGGAACCGGCAGTGTCAAATGGGTTCAACGGGAAGGACCCTGAATACCAGATGAGATTCTTACGGCCGGGCAGGCCGGAGAGATAGTGCGCAAGCTGATTGAGAGCTGCGAGCGTAGTCACCGCGCGGATACGATCTTCCTGCACGCCCTGTTGCGCTTCACTCTGGCGGGCGGCAGAGATGGTCCTGGCCCCGATATCGGGGTTATCGGCGAGCGCCTCGGCGAAGGTCGTTGCCGCGGGATCGGGTAACATCGGCGACTGCTGCGAACTGCCGCGAGTGCTCAGGGCGGCAAGAAGAGCCTGCGGGTCGGAAGTGAAGCCCTGCAGCATGCTCAGCCGTGTGGTGAGGCTGAAGACCGCCAGGCGGGTTCCCGGCTTCATGGTCTTGAGGAAGGCGACCAACTGCTGGCGCGCATGGAGTTGCTTGCCGGCAGGAGTATTGAGGCTGTCGAAGAGCAGGAGGTTGAGTGGCGCATTTTCCGAGGTGGGCGTGAAGTCGGTATAGACGTTAGGCCCGAGCTTCGGCATCTCGGGAGCCTTGACGGGCTCGGCTGTGGCGGGCGCGGAGTGCTCCTCGAAGTTGCTGATCGTCTGCGGAGCGCCGTTTTCGAGGATGCGGAACGCTGACTCCTTCAGATTACGCACCGGTCTTCCCTGCGCGTCCATAACGTTCACATCGACAATGACGATCTGCGCGCCAGTTCGAATGGTCGGAGTCGATGCCGTCTGGGAGAGGGCCGCAAGAGAAGCGGCTATAAAGAACAGGGCGGTGAGACGATGGCCCATAGAGAACTCCTTCCAGCCGAGTGGCCAGGAGCAACACCACGCGGCCGATGCGTCTATGCGGGCAGCTCCCAACCCGGCCGGCTGGCGCTCTGAAAGAGAGCATTGGCGCTCTGCGAATTGGTGAACTTCTCTTTCTTTGCGTCGAACTTGAGTAACTCTCCCTTGTTCCGGATCGCGATATCGCCAAGCAGGCAGATTTGCGTGAGCAGGCCGCCATACTGCCAGTTCGCTGACGATTGTCCTCCAGCCTTGGCCGCCTCTATCCACTCCATCCAGTGATTGACCGGCCGCAGCAGCCGCTTCTCCGGCCGCTTGTACGACTGGTTCAGCTCCTCGGGAAGCAGCCAGACCTGGGTGAGGCTTCCCGGCTTGCTGTTATACACCGGGCCATACACGATCGACCCTTTGCTGCCGAGGATCACTCCGCCGCCATTCGGAAACTCCACCTCCGGACTCCACCCTTTCGGGACAGGGGGCGCGTCATTGCCATACCACGTCACCGGAAGAGCTGGCCATCTTCCGCGAGCCGGAAACCGGTAGCGCACGAGCGATCGGCGCGGAAAAGTCTGCGTATTGCTATGAGGATCGTACTCCGCGTCCGTCTCGGCCTCGATACTCTCCGGGAACCCTAGATCCAGAGCCCACAAGACCGGATCGATAAAATGCGGGCCATGGTCGCCGAGAATTCCGGTTCCGAAGTCCAGCCAGTTCCTCCAGCGCAGCGGAAGATACATCGGGTTGTAGTTGCGATAGGGCGCCGGGCCGAGCCAGAGATCCCACTTCACCTCCGGAGGAACCGGAATGTCGTCATGGATATGCTCAATCTGCGCATAGGGCGATGGCCTGGGCGGCGCTTGAGGATTGCGCCCGCGCAGATTTCTCGGGCCGTCCTGAAAGACCTGAATCTCCTGGACCGTCCCAATCGCGCCATCCTGCACCCATTCGACGATGGATCTAACGTCCTCAGAGGCGTGGCCCTGGATTCCGGTTTGGGTCGCCTGTTTGGGATGTTTCCGCGCCGAACGCATCATGGCCCTCACCTCTTCGACCGAATGAGCAAGCGGCTTCTCGCAGAAGACGTGCTTGCCCATCTTCATCGCAGTCAGAGCCGCCACGGCGTGCGTATGATCCGCGGTGGAAACCACCAGGGCATCGATACTTTTGTCCATCTCCGCGAGCATCACTCGCCAGTCATCGAAGCGCCTGGCCTGCGGATATCTCTGGGCGACCTCCGCAGCCATGCCGGGCAACGGCCGGCCTGGAATCTGTGACGGAAGACGCCAGTCTACGTCGCAAAGGGCCACGATGTTCTGGCTGGCCAGCTCCCGGAGAGCTGCGCCTCCGTAATTGCCGATGCCGATGAAGGCAATGTTGGCCTTGTCGCTTGGCGGAACAGAGCCCGCCCGGCCCAGCACGCGAGATGGCAGCAGACTGATGCATCCGGCTGCAAGAGCGCCGGAGACGAGATCGCGTCGCGAGATCCGGTTTTTATCGTTCATGAGCTATGAGTGTCCTGGTCTGAGGCAACGCGTCCCGCCTCGGGTTCCTCGTCATGTGCCGCCGCTTGAGGCGTGGTTCGGATTCGGCCAATCGATGCGCAGCCCATTCTCTGAAGAGAACGGGCTTTCACGCAGGAGCCTGTTAAAAAACAGATCTGCCGCCCGGCAAGCCACGCATCGGTAACAGAGCTCGGCGATTCGATACGACATCCTGTACTCGCCTGTTGCTCGATGGGCCCTCAATCAGCTCCCGGCCGCGTTGGCGTTTGCTCAAAAGACGACCCGCGCATGCATGGTGATCTGGCGCGGATCGAACGTCTGAACCGGCATCTCTCCGAAGGTGCTGTTGGTTCCCGAGCCGGCAAGCAGTCCCTGAGCCGGCTTGTTCAAGAGGTTGGTATTTCCGAGGTTGCCAACGAACGCGCCGTTGAACTCGGCGTGGTTGAGCAGATTGGTCGCCTCGGCTGCCACTTCAAGTTTGAAGCGCTCGGTAAGATCGAAGGTCCTCCTCAGGCTCAGGTCGACGTTAAACCGGTCCGGTCCTCTGAGTCCGCCGTCCGTCTCCCTGGCATTCCCATTCCAGAACAGGTTCGGCACAGTGCTCCCATTAGGGGTGGTCACAGTCTCGCCCGTGTAAGCACACGAATTGTATTTAAGAAAAGAGTACTTCGCCGGAGTGACGGTCTTACCGCACGGCAGCGTAACGCTCGTGCTCCCGTTGTACCAGTGCTGCAGGGCTTTGGGCACCTGCAGGGGCTGGCCAGGAACCCGATCGGGACGTTGAATCATCCCTCCGGTGGTTGCGCCAAAGAGGACGAAGGGCATGCCGCCCTGTACCAGCACCACCGAGCCGGTGCTCCAATTGCCAAGTACCCCGCGCCCAACCCTGTTGCCCAGCGCCAGCGGCCGGTTGGCGCCGAACGGAGAGACGTACACGATCGTTCCAACCACCCGGTGGGGAATATCCGCCAGTCCATAGTTCCGGTTGTTGTGCGGATTCAGGTAGTCGATGGAGCTGCCTTGCAGCGATCCTCCGTAGTTGACGCCTTGGCCGTCCTCGATTGCGCTGTTCACGAAATCAAGCTCTTTCGACCAGGTATAGTTCAGGTCAAAGTGCAGACCGGATGAAAAGGCATGGACCAGCCGCGCCTGAAAGGAGTTGTAGCTGGCAAAGCCATTGGACCCGTTCAATCCGCCTCCATAGAGAAGGGGATACGGAAGCATCGTCTCGAAGAGCGGAATGGTAGCGCCCGCCAGCGCTCCGGAAAAAGAAAGCAGAGGGCCGGCAGCGGGTTGGTATGGGTTTTGCGTCTGTACATTGGCCGGATTCGTGGCCCCATTGCTTGCGATGTATTGGCTCTTCCAGAGGGCCAGCGTAGACGCTGGAATATTTTGCAGACCTTCGAACGGAAGGTTGCGGGTCGGCAGATGATTAGAGAAGGAGCCGCTCCAACCCGTAGAGAAAAGCCACTGGTCGCGGCCGCCAAACGACTTCTCCATAAAGAAGTTTGCCTGCCTGGCAATCTGGTTTTTCAAATGCCGGTCAAAATATGCCTCACCGGAGCCGTAGATCTGCGGAGCGGCGGGGTTGGAGCCGGTCGCGTGCACCAGAGGAGATGCATCGGAGAACCGGGTTACGGGAACTCCGTGGGGATTGGCGCCGTAAGCCAGCCACAGGTTGCCGGAAGCGAAAGACGCTTCACCATAATCATTCGGGCTGGAGAAGTATCCGCTGTTGGTTGGCAGGTAGGTAATACCAAAGCCACCGCGGGCAACCAGCGTTGGAGTTACCTGATAGGCAACACCAAGCCGAGGCTGGAAGTCATGATACTCGGTATCCCAAAGATTGCGACTGTATCCCTGCGTCCCCGGGAAATCGATACGGCCGGGAGTGCCGAAGGAGTTGACCTTGGTAAAGTCGTATCCGGCTAGGCGGTTGTAGCGCTCCGTCAGGCCGGGTTGCAGATCCCAACGCAGCCCCAGATTCAGGGTCAGACGGGAGCTGGCCCGCCAGTCATTCTGGGAGTAGACGGCGAAATACTTGGCCGCATATGCCGGCTTCAGATCGGCCCCGGGCCGGACAAACCAGATGTTCTCCCCAACCAGCATCGTGGCCCCGTTGATGCCGGCCTGGAGCGGAGATGTGTTTTGCGGAGCCACGCCGCCGTTCGCGGTCACGTATTGGAAGGTATAGTTCCCTCCCTGGTCGCCGGAGCAGCACGCGCCGATGTTGGTGGACGCTTCTTCAAAATCGGTGTAGTTCGCCAGCGTCACCCGATACTCCGAACCGGCCTTGAAGGTCCAGTTGCCATGGACCTTGGTTATGCTGCCCACTACGTTATGGCTGATCTGATGCTCCTGCTTGTTGGCGAACTGTCCTCCGGCAAGCGGAGACCAGTTGCTGCCGCCGTTTGAAACCCGCGGCGCGTTGCCGATATTGGGAGTCACGACCGGCGCAGCTCCCTGTATAGCGAACAGGGCCTGCGTGGCCTGGGGAATTCCAAAGGCGTTGTACTGCGTGAAGCCGGAGTGATTGCCGGCAAAGTTGATGGTATTGGTCCGTGTTCCGCCGTAGCGCAGGTCCACGAAGAGGGTGGGGCTGAGAACGATGGTATCGCCGATCTGCGCGTAAGGGTTTCTGTCCTTGATGGTTGCCGGATCGTTGTTGAATCCCTTGGTGCCGAACGCCACAGGCTGCAGAATGGTGCCGAAGTCGAAGCCTCCGCTGCCGTAGATGGAGTGTCTTCCCCGCCGGTAATCGATTCGGTTGTCGGATGTCTGCCGCCGGACCGTATTGATCTGCGTCGAGGTGAAGTTGTTTGTGTTGTAAACGTCGTCCGGCGTCCGGTTGGGCTGCGGATAAAAGCTATAGATATAGGTCGTGTAGGGATCCGGGTTAGGAATGATCGCGTTGGGAAACGGAGCGCGCTGGTAGAGATCCGGCGCTATCTGGGTCACGCTGAAGGGATTGAACAACTGAGCCGGAGTGGGCACGCCGTTCGCTCCCTGCTGGAAGGTCTTGCTGAAGTTCCCTACCCGCTCAAGTGCCGTCGGCACAGTATCCAGATAAACCTGCCCCTGGTTGAAAATCAGAGCATGGAAGCTGGAGAAGAAAAATAAGGAGTTCCTGCGAATGGGCCCGGAGATGGCTCCCCCAAAGTCGTTGACCTTGAACGGCGGCCTGCGGATTCCCTGGGCATTGTTGGCATAGGTATTGGCATTCAACGCCTCGTTGCGCAGCAGATAGGAGACCTGGCCATGGAACTCGTTTGTACCCGACTTCGTGGTGATCGCCATGACGCTCTGGCCGTGTCCGTAGTCCGCCGTAAAGTTGTTGCTGATGACGCGGACCTCCTGGATTCCCTCTTCATTCGGGATAATCGTGGCTTCATTGAAGCCGTTTCCCATGATGGGCAGCCCGTCGAGCTGAATATCGTTCGTGAAAGCGCGGCCGCCATTCACGCCGATCGCGGAATACTCCGCCCGGCCGGCGACGCCGATACCGAATGAGTTCAGCGTCGTGCTGTTGGAGGTTTCGTTGCGCGGCTGGACCCCATTCTGCAGGGTCGCGTAATAGAGCGGATTCTCCGTGATATTAGGAATCGCATCAATCACCTGGGCGCTGACGCCCGCCGAGACCGTGCTGCTCTCCGTCTGCAACTGTGCTGCGGTGGCCAGCACCTCAACTTTGGCAGAGGCCGAACCGACTCGCAGGGCGGCATCCACTCTCGCGGTCTCCGACGGATTCAAGCGGACTCCGCTCTCGGTAAAGTTCTCAAAGCCGCTCTTTGTGATGGATACGGAATAGGTCCCGTTCTCGAGATAGGGAACCGTAAACAGTCCCGCTTGGGTCGTCTTGGTGGAATAGACGGCGTTGGTCCCAATGTTCGTGACCGTCACATCGGCATCTGCGACGACGGCTCCGCTCGGATCTTTCACAGACCCGGTGATCGTCCCCGATTTGATCTGAGCGTAGCCTCCCGGAATCAGCAGCAGCAGGAGAAGCAAACATACGAGAAGATTGCATTTCGACATAACCGACCTCCCGGTTAGTAACTGGTTCATCCACTTCGCTCCTGATGCCAGGAGCGGATCCCACAATGCATGCCCAGGCCGCACTCCGGCCCTTATCTCCGGAGCCAACCATGGATTGCGTTGCGTATTGTGCAATTAATTTTGGTTTGCTGGAGAGCAACTGACATGGTGCTTTGAAATTCAGTCATCGCTGCCTTTCAATCAGAATCTGCCGTTTACCGTTGAGAGCGTTGGACAGCACCCGATGGTGCGTCTGGACGGGCGGGGAGAGATCTGATCCGGCAAGCCAGTCCGAATCAAAGGAAGCAGGCCAGCAGCCCTGAGTTCAGGCCTGAGTTGCACGTTCCCTTGAAACACTCCAAACGCTACACCCCGATTGCCCCGCGATGGCAAGGTTAGGAGGGATCGCTAACGGTCAGGCATGTGACTGATATTGATAGAGTTACCGACTAACGTGCGGGCATAACAGTAGCTACCTGCGGCTTTGTTCTCGCTATTCGCAGGAGCATCGCCAACGTGGGGAAATCAGGCACTACGAGGTACCTGGGTGTGCCCATGGCCTGGTGGTCCAATGGCTTGCGCAGCAGAGCTCCGCACCGCCGGTTTAAGCCTGGAAAGAGGGGTCTACTTCGAGGGGTTTTCCGGCAGGATATGACACGTCAGCACGTCTACATTGCTGGGTGAGCCGGCCATGGTGTTCAGGCGAAGGAGCAGTTGAAATGCCTCGATTGGGGAGTGAGACGCGACGCCGCACTGTTGCAACGCGGAGGACAACCGCTGCGGATTGGTCACCAGCTCGCCGGCAGCCTCTGTCCCCTCCGCATTGGCTCCCCCGAGGAGAAGAACATGGCCGTTCTCCCCCGGATTGCGGAGAAAGCTGACCGTCGCAAACGATTGGCCTGTCGCAAATCCTCCAGCGGTCGGAATATATTCGGCAAGCTCGCCGGCGCGGGGATGCGCGTTTCTGATGATTTCCTGCCCCGTTTGCCCGTCCAGGGCGAATCTGAAGTCCAGTTGATCGTTATAAAGGGAAGCCCAGGGGTTCGAGCGAGGACTGCCCAGGAGAATAAAGTTGTCGTCCGTATAAAGGTCCGAGAGGCGAAAGTAGCGGGCCACCTGAACGTTGATCTTGTTCGCGCTCGATTGGCCGAGCTGGGCGATGGCAGCGATCACCCGCGCATCGACAGCGGCGGTCTTGTCTCCGCGAAGAATGTTTTTACAGAAAGCTGCGATCTCCGGCGAGAGAGAAGCGGTATTGCTCAGGTACTGACGATTCGCATAGTCGGAGATGGAAATGGACGTGCCGGTCAGCCGCTGTATCTCTTCGATGTTCGGATCGCTCGCCACCAGTTGAATCGGACGAGAGGAGCGAAAGAATACTTTCCAGGGAAGAACGGAGGGCGGTGCAGCGGCAGCAGCACGGGAATGGAATCCGAAGATCACCCATCCGGCAAGGTTGAGCCCTACCAGCAAGACGCACAAAATGATCCATTTGGTTTGCAGCTGAGGGCGGGGCTTCAAAGCTTCGGCGGCGGCCGGTTGAACCAGGGGAGTGGGAACCTGGGGAATCGTAACCAGATCCGGGGTTGCTGCGATCGGCTCAGCATGGCCGACGGTATTCCGGGGATCACGCGCGACCTCCGGAATGTAGGAGCCAAGGGGAAGGCTGATGCGGACCTCGCAGCTATTTCCGTACCGGCCATAGTGTTGCAACAGCCGCTTGCGGACGTCGCTCGCCGTCACTCGAACGATCGCATCCTCTCCTGTATCGTAGGAGGGCAACCGGCCGAAGAGTTCCACCCCGATTACCCGTTCCTTCAACGATTCGAAATGGCCGGCCATCGCCTGCTCTACGATGTATTGCAAGAATTGCCCGCTGCGATGGCTTCCCTTGAACGCCGCTCCCTCGATCACCTCCTTGAGATGTTGACGGAGAGAGGCGATCTCCTCTTCCGTCTCGGCGATCTTTGCGAGTCCCGATCTGCGGCTTTCATTTTGAGCAATGGACTGCATGGGAGCCTCGCTGCGCGGGTAATCGTAGCATCTTAGGGAGACAAAAAAAAGCGCTTGCCGCCTCATGCAGAGGCTCCGGCCTTTCCCTTCTTTTCCCGCTACGGCCTCTCCTCTTCACACGGTTCCCGTCTACGGAGACAGGCATCCTCCGGATGAATTCACGCAATCCTTGATTCGCGTTGAAACGGGTTGATACGATGCTTTAAGACGATTGAAATCGTATATCCGTGATGCGCTCGTCCGAGAGCTACCAGCGGCAGCCTTTGGAGGCATTGGTGAATTTGCATGAACGTTGGAAATCTCTGCGCCAATCGCTTTTTTCCATATCAACTTTCTTCGCAGCTGCCGCCGTGTGCTTCGGCCTTGCCTTCGGCGGCGCCTCCCGCGCAGCGGCACAGGCGTCCTCGAGCCTGCGAGGCTTGGTGACGGACCCTTCCGGCGCAGCGGTCGCCGCAGCAGTGGTGACTGTCCGCAACCTCAATACAGGGGCGGATCGCGACGCGGCCACCGACAGCACCGGCCAATACCAGGTTGTCTCGCTTCCCGCCGGCGACTACGAAGTGATCGTTACAAAACCCGGCTTCGCCGCGGAGACCAGGACAGGAATCCATCTTGCCGTGAGCCAGGATGCAACCGCGGATATGGGGCTGCGCCCGGGAGGATTCCAGCAGCAGGTGACGGTCAACGCAGATGCTTCCGCATTGACCGTAACGACTACAGACATCTCCGGGCTGGTCGGCGAGCGGCAGGTGAAGGATCTTCCGCTCAACGGGCGCAGCTATGACGAACTGCTGACGCTCAATCCCGGCATTGTCAACTTCACGGCGGAGAAGACCGGCGGCGTCGGAGTATCCAACTCTACGATGGGCAACAACTTCTCCGTCTCGGGAAATCGTCCCCAGCAGAACCTCTTTCTTCTGAATGGTGTGGAGTTTACCGGCGCGGCTGAGAACAACATGCAGCCCGGCGGCACCAGCCAGGAACTGCTCGGCGTAGACGCCATCCGGGAGTTCAATGTGCTCCGTGATTCTTATGGCGCAGAATACGGCAAGCGGCCGGGCGCACAGGTGCTCATTGTGACCCAGGGCGGGAGCAAGCAGGTGCACGGCAGTCTTTATGAGTTCCTGCGCAACAACGTGCTCGATGCGCCGAACTATTTTGACCGGGGTGCAGCGCCGCCCTTCCAGCGCAACCAGTTTGGCGGCTCCCTGGGCGGTCCTGTGCAGAAGGACAAAACCTTTCTCTTCGGTAACTATGAAGGTTTTCGCCAGCACCTGCACCAGACCGGAGTCGATCTGGTTCCCGACACGAACGCCCGCAAGGGACTGCTACCCTGCAGGCTGGTGAGTCCCGAGCCGAACCCATGTCCGGCTTCCGGCCTGGCAAACGTCGGAGTGGCTCCGGGCGTGGCCGCGCTGCTCGCTCTATGGCCGGAGCAGAGCCCGAATGCTCCCGACCTCGGAGGCATTGCAGAAGCCTTCAACAGCCCGCTGCAGACCATTCGCGACGACTTCGGCACCGCACGGCTGGACCGGATCTTCTCCGAAAAGGACCTCTTGACGGGCGTATACACCATCGATGACAGCGCCGACCTTACTCCGACCAGCACCAACCTCTTCAGCACAGATGTCGAGAGCCTGCGCGAGCAGGTTCTCAGTCTGGAGGAGACGCACCTGTTTTCTCCCGCGCTGCTGAATGTCGCCCGCGCAGGCTTCTCCCGGGCGGCCTTCTTGTTTACCGGCGAGCCCACGCCCGGGACACCGGCGGCCGGCGTTCCCGGCTTCGTCGCCGGCAAGCCCGTGGGCGCTGTGGTCGTGGGAGGGAGCGCCGCAGCCAACCCAACCGCGCAAGTGAGTCTCGCAGGCAGCAACATCGGCAGCGATCTACACATGAATCGCAATCTCTTCACTTATGAGGATCACCTGAGCTGGAGCAGAGGACGGCACGAGATCAGCACCGGTGCATGGTTCCAGCGCCTCCAATCCAACGAGGATGTGGCCCTTACGCAATTCGGGCAGGCGACCTTCACCGGCCTGCAGCAGTTCCTGGAAGGGACGGTCGGGAGCTTTCTCTACGATCCGGCGCCGACCGGGATGAACTGGCGATCTCTGCTTGGCGCGTGGTATGTCCAGGACGTCTTTCGCATGACCCCCGGGCTGACGATCTCGCTGGGCTTCCGCTCGGAGTTCACGACCGGATGGAATGAGGCACATGGGCGCGCTGCAACCTACGTCTTCGACCATGGCGTCATCCAGACACAGCCTCGCATTGCGAGCTCCGCATTCACGATCAACCGTGCGAAATTTTTGCCACAACCCAGGATCGGCGTGGCCTGGAGCCCCATCAGCCCAAAGACGGTTTTTCGCGCCGGCTTCGGGGTGTATAACGACCTGCAGGATGCTCTCGGATACCGGATGGATCAGAATGCACCATTCAATCCCTCCTACAGCATCTCCAATCTACCGGTCTCCCGGCTCCCTCTTCCTATTACTCCGGTTCCCGCCAACGCCAAGGTCACGCCTGCCGGAGTGCAGCCCG
>DASYYO010000394.1:0-2031 GCA_035933805.1 Acidobacteriaceae bacterium
AGTGCTCTCAAACCATGGTCCACAGGTCTACTTCCTCTCTTTACCCACTGCGCCAGCCAGTTTTTCGGCCCGCGGGCGCGCCACCCGGAATCTCTCGACCCAGGATGGCCGCACCCGTCAGATTATCAGACGCACGAGCGCCCCGCAGGTTGCCCTGAAACCCGCGGAAGAGTTAAGCTAGCCTCTCCTCAGGGAGAGATGCTCTCTCCTTACGGAGAGAGATGCACCTTCAGAGAGGATGCTCTCCTTCCAGTCGCTCTCAACGTCAAACCGAGTGCCATGCGAGTCCTCCGTCCCCTTGCCGTCTTCCTTGTGGCCCTGCCCATCTTTACCGCGGCCGCATGGGGGCAGCTTGTGCCTTCGCCGGACGCGCCGCCCGTCAGCACGGCCCCGCCGCCGCCACCGGACGAGCCATCGATGGGAACGCTGAAGTTGAACGTCAACCTGGTTGACCTGTTCTTCACGGTGAAGAACAAGTCCGGGGAGTTGGTTCCCCACCTCACCAAGGATGACTGTTCCGTCGCGGAAGACAAGACTCCGCAGACGCTGAAGAACTTCTCGGCAGAGACTCATCTGCCGCTTACGCTGGGAATTCTGCTCGATACGTCGGGCAGCCAGTACGATGTTCTGCCGCTCGAACAGCAGGCCGGAGGGCAATTCCTCGAGCGCGTGCTCAAGTCGAAGGACCAGGCGTTTCTGGTTTCGTTTGACGTGAACATCGACCTGCTGCAGGACTTCACCAACAGCCCGCGCATGCTGGAGCACGCGATGAACAAGGCGCAGATCAACACCGCGGGCGGCAACGGCAGCTCCGGAATCCCCGGGCTGGGCGGGGGAACGGTTCCGATTCAGGGAACGCCCAAGGGCACCCTGCTCTACGACGCGATCTATCAGGCCTCCAACGACAAGATGGCCGAGCAGAACGGGCGCAAGGCCATGATCATCCTGACCGACGGCGACGATCAGGGGAGCGACCACAAGATCCAGGAAGCGATCGCCGCGGCGCAGAAATCGAACACCATCGTCTACGTCATCCTGATCGCTGACCCGGGGTTCTACGGGGGCTTCGGATACTCCGGCTATTCGGCCGCGAAGAAGATTTCGGAAGAGACGGGCGGGCGCCTGATCAATGTGGGGAGCAATGGCAAGAAGCTCGATGCCGCATTTCAGCAGATCGAAGAGGAACTCCGCACCGAGTACCTGGCCAGCTATACGCCTACCAACGCCAAGCAGGATGGCACCTTCCGCCGTATCTCCGTGCAATGCAAAGGCGACAATATGAAGGTCCAGGTGCGCAAGGGCTACTACGCGCCGCTGCCCGACAACGGCGACTCCCGCTGATCCCGCTGATCATTACTTAAGTGCCCGCCAGATCGGGCCGGCGCGGTTTTCCTTTTCTGCCGGGCTTGCATCCTATCCTTCAACTTACCTCGCTTCCCCTGAGCACCCTTGTGCTCACCAAAAATACGCAGCGAATTTCATGGAGGAGAGATGAAGAAGACCGCCATCCCGTTCGCAACAGCAATTTCGTTCGCTATCGCTCTATTTTGCGGACTCACCCTTTCCCTTGCAGCGCAGCAGGCTTCGGCCGGGGCTGACCAGAGCGGCGCCGTATCCGCAGCTCACACGCAGGTCGATCAATCCGCGGCTGCGCACGGAGCAGCATCCTCGAACATTTCTCCTCTAGCGTATGACTACATGCGTCCGGTCAATTGCGAACTTGCCGGGAAGCTCGATTCGAAGTCGGCGAGGGTGGGAGAGGCAGTGATCGCCAAAACGAAGGAGAGCGTTCGCACCGCCGATGGAACCGTGATTCCCAAAGGAGCCAAACTCATTGGGCATATCGCCGATGTGCAGGCACACACATCCAGCCAGGCTGAATCGCACCTGAGCATTGCGTTCGATCGCGCCGAGTGGAGTGGCGGGCACTCTCTCCCCATTCACTCCGTGATTCAGGCAGTGACACCGCCGGTGAACGCCTTTGCTTCGGAGCCGGCAGAGAACAACGACTCGCTGGCCGGGCCGATCGGC
>DASYYO010000411.1:0-3922 GCA_035933805.1 Acidobacteriaceae bacterium
GAACGATCAATCTACAACCGTGTGCTCGATCTGGACTGGGTCATCCGGCCAGGCTGGACGGAGTTTTGCGGCGGCGATGTGGTGATGCGGAGAAGCGCGCTGGATCGCGCCGGGGGATACGATGCGAGCCTGATTGCCGGAGAGGAACCGGAGCTCTGCCGCCGGTTGCGCGCCCTCGGCTACCGGATCCTCCATATCGATCGCCCGATGACCGGACACGATCTGGAGATGACGCGGTGGAGTCAATACTGGCGGCGGGCCACGCGGGCAGGCCACGCCTACGCGGAGGTGTCCCGCCGTTTTCGTGCCAGCGCGGACCCGTTCTGGATTGCGGAGAGTCGTGGGAATTGGCTGCGCGGAGGCTTCTGGATTCTCTCGCTCGCCGCGGCCGTAGTCGCGCTCGCGCGCACGCCCATCCCTCTCGCGGTCTGGATCTCGCTGGCCGGGCTTCTGGCAATGCGCTCAGCGTGGAAGAACCGGTGGAAGGCGCCGGGTAAACCCGGCCTGCTCCTCGCCTACGGAGTTCACTCGCACCTGCAGCAGCTGCCCATCTTCCTCGGACAGCTCAAGTACGTTCTCAACCGGCGGCGCGGCCGGCAGGGCAAGCTGATCGAATACAAAGAGGGAAGCCAGGCCTGAGGCGGCGCTGCTTGCCTCAGGCCCGCTCCTGCTTCCAGGCCACCGCGAAAGCTGCTCACTTCTGCATGCCGCGCCAGGCATCCAGAAGGATCGGAGGCGTAATGGCCCGGACGACCTTGCGAAGGCCGAGCCTCGGCGTCTCCTTGCCGGGAGCGACAGCATGGTTTGGCTGTTGAAAGAGGGTGGAGTGCGATTCCTCGACTTCTTCCTCGGGACGGCCATTCGAGTAGTAATACGTCGCCATGGACTTGCGAGTACGGTCTGGAGGACAAGTCAGCGGGTTGGGATGGCCATGGTAGGAATAGCTGGTCGTGCTGAAGATGGCGCAGCGATTGAAGACCGGGAGAATCTTCTGGTCGGCGCGGGTCATCTCGCGATTCCATAGCTCGAAGTGGCCGCCATATTCCTCTTTCCAGTCCTTGTTGAGATAGATCAGGACGTTGATGCGGCGGTCCAGCTTGAGGTGAGGATGCCGGTTGAAATCGGCGTGTACCGCCAGCTTACCGCCGGGCTTGATCTGGTGCAGGCCTCCGCCGACATAATAAGGATCGGGGATCACGCCGGCGATTCCGGTGAGCGTCTCAAGAAAGCTCACCATGGGCCGTGAGTTCAGAAAATAGAGAACGTCGCGGACAGGGGCGGGAAGGTTCTCTGCCGAATCGAAGGCCAGCTTTCGTTCGTTCGGATTGTTGAACTCATTCCAGCTCAACTGTTTCGGCTCGGGAAAGTCCCGCAGGGCCGCCTCGACTGCTGCGGGGGGAAGAAAGTCGTCAAAGTAGATATGGGGAAATGGCTTGTTCTGCTGGTATTCCGCTGCCTTCTCTTTCGCCAGCGATTCGAGCTTGGCTATGAACTCCGAACTGAGCAACTCTTCCATCCTGCTGTCTCCTTAGGAACGAAATGCTTCCCGAATCTGTGCCCGGCGTGGAACGCCGGAGGGCCAACGGGTCCCCTCTAGGGAAGATGAGGGAAGGGCCAGCCCAGGCCCAATGAGGCGCGGCATACCAGCGCCAATGCCAACAGAGCGAGAAAGGCCACCGTCAGTAATCCGTCTTGCCGCAACATGCTCACACCCTCGCGCCATGCGCTATAGGCAGTTACGAAATAGACCGGCAGGTCGCTCAAGGCCACGGCGATGACCGCGCCGACCATTCCCAGCAGATGAAAGCCCCAGGGAAGCGCAATATAGAGCCCGATGCAATAGACCAGGTAAGCGATGGCATTGTAATGAGCCTTCTGCAGCGAAAGGACGGCCGGGCTCGTGGTGCTATAGAGCAGAGTGTGCCACAGCCCGGCGGCCAGGATCGCGATCATCCATGCGGCTCCGTGATAAGGCTTGGGATACACGTGCAGGATGAAGATATCGCCGGTCGAGACCACGGCAATGATCATCAGTCCCCCGGCGGCGAGAACCATCAGCCGGTATTTGAGCAGCAGCTTACGGAACTCCTGCCGCGGACGCTCGGCGAACTTGGCGACAAACGGAAACCCGACGCGAGCGCAGAACTGCAGGATGATCTGCCGGGGAATATCAGAGAGGGCAAATGCGATTCCATACACGCCGAGCAACTGAAAGGAGACCAGCTTGGCCAGGATCAGGCGATCCGACTGCAGCGCCAGAAACGTCAGCGCTGTTCCGATCAGAATCCAGCGGCCGAAGTGAACCAGGGCCCGCACCGATTCCTTGTCCCAGGTAAACCGCGGACGAATCTCAGGAAGGATCCAGAAGCTGATGACCGTGCGCGCCAGCTCCGAGACCACCCTGCCAGCAACTAAAGCCCAGATCGTCGGTTGAAAAAGCGCCCAGATCACCGAGACTACAAGCTGAATGAACTGGGTCGCCAGCTCCAAAGCGGAGAGCTTGCCCACTCCCATATGCCGGCCGAGGGTCAGCAGGCTCGGAGAGCTGAACCCGGCGATCAGGCAGGTAAAGCCGAGCACCGGCAGAATCGAGACAATCTCCGGCGAGCGATAGAAGTGCGCGACCGGCCACGCGACGGGGATGGTCAACAGGAACAACCCGGCCCCGCGAATCACCTGGATCGTCCAGGCGGTATTGAGGTAGACCGGCTCGTCTCCCCGGGGACTCTGGATGATGCTGTCCTGCAGTCCCACATGGGAGAACAGGTTCATGCCGACGATCACGGTGCTGACCAGAGCCATCAGGCCGAAGTATTCCGGCAGGAAGAGGCGGCTGAGCACCACGCTGCTGAGCAGGCGCAGAGCCATGGTCAGGCCATAGGCGATGACGACGAAATAGGTTCCGCGAAGGGCTCGCGATTCCAGGGAACGCAGCAGCGTATCTCCCTGTTCGTCGACGATCGGCGCAGCAGCTTCGATTTCAGTATCCATCGTGATGACAAAGGCCGCCGGCCCGGCGGAGCGGTTGCTGAGACCCACCTTTATCAATGGGAGCAGCGGAGATCGGGGCCGGAAGAATCGTGCGGCTCCTGTTCTTGTCAGTATGTTGCTCTTGTCAGTATTTTGCCTGATTGAGCGTTCCACGTGCAGCCGGAGCGCGTTTGCCCTGCGAGCCCGTTCCGTCCATCCCGAGGCCGTCCTGATCGGAAGGATGCAGACTGATCAGAGTATAGGGGTTCAGCCTCGGTTGCGAACAGGTCACCAAAGGTGACGCTTCGGCACTCACAGGAGTGTGCCTTTGGTTCATGCCGCACGCCCGGCGGCCCGGCATTGTTTCTCATGCTCCGGCACGCGAAAAATAGAATCCCTGGTAGGCGTTCAGGCGCAGGTAAGGACGGAAGCGGATGGAGAAGGTGCTCTCCGGGCAGCTCCAGGTATCGACCAGGCGGTAGCCGATCGCTTGCATGGATTCGAGAAAGCGCTGCCGGTTGAAGACCTGATAGGGCGCGAAGCAGAAGCCGATATCGTGAATGGTGGCCAGGGCCTGCCGGTCCCAGACAGGAATGCGGTTGATCAGCACGGAGGACGGCAGTTGCGGCAGCTCCTGCAGAAGGGCGGGCAGAGGCCGTTCGATGAACTGGAGCGTCCCGCTGCTGAAAAAAATATCGCATCTGCCGGCGTCTCGCAGATCCGTGGTGAACTTGAGGGGACTCTCGGCATCGGCTTCCCGCGCAGCCACCGTCTTCGCCGCCTCGATCACCTTCGGCACGTCGCACACGACCCACTCCAGCGGCGAGGGAATGCGATAGTACTTGCGCGCCGTGTAATAGGCCATTCCGATATTCCCGCCGAAATCAACCAGGCGTCCTCCCGGACGGAGAAGCTCCCGCAGGTGCAGCAGGATCGGGTAGTCGGCCGGGCG
>DASYYO010000450.1:0-35372 GCA_035933805.1 Acidobacteriaceae bacterium
CAGCCTTCCAAACCCCTGTTTCAAGGTGATCACGGCGTTGGGAACCTGGTATTCGAGGAAGGCGCTGTTGCCGGCGGTCTCCACCGCGCGCATGCGAGCCGAGACCACCGGATCGGTGGGAACAGCAAAGGGCAGACGGTCGATGATGACGCAACTGAGAGCCTCTCCCTGCACATCCACGCCCTGCCAAAAAGATGATGTGGCGAACAAGACAGCATTCGGTGTCGAGCGGAACTCCTCGAGGAGAGCCTTGCGCGACGCGGAGCCCTGCAGCAGGCAGGGATACTCCAGCTCGGCCAGCGAACGGTCATGCACCTCCCGCATCTGCTGGTAGCTCGTGAAGAGGCAAAAGGCGCGGCCGCGGGTAATGCGCAGGATGCGGTGGATCCGCCGCGTCGCCTCTTCTGTAAACCGTCCGTCCCGCGGATCGGGCATATCCGGAGGAAGGTACAGGAGCGCCTGCTCACCATAGCGAAAATGCGAGGGAACCACCAACTCTTTCGCCTCGTGCAATCCCAGGCGCTTGCGCACGTGGGCGAAACCGCCCTGCACGGTGAGTGTGGCCGAGGTTAGAACCACGCTCGGATAACTCTCAAAGAGCAGCTCGGAGAGCAATTGAGAGACATCAATCGGAGTGGCTTGCAGGTAGGTATTGCGCGCGGCCTGGCGCATTCCCGGGCCCGTCCGCGCTCCGCCAGCGGCCGCGCCCCTGCGCTCGATCCAGAAGACGGTATTGGCGCTATCGGCCTCCAGCAGAAAACGCAGATGCTCGCGAATCTCCGCAACTCTCTTCTTGAGCCCCGGGGCCTCCTCCACTCCGCGCAGCGACTCCAGCTCCCCTTCCAGCCGGTAAAGAGCATTGACGACCCCAAGGTAGAGGTCTCCATGCGTCTCGAGGAACTCCTCGCGCTGCGCAAACGGCATCCGCCCTTCGCCGTAGCCACCCTGAATCTGCGGCAAAGCGGCGAAGAAGAGCCTTCCCCGCTCACGCAGCATCTCCCCGCAGCCCTTGATGTTGGAGGAGAAGGCATCCTTGGCTTTGAGCATAGCTTCCGCATCGCGCACCAACTCTTCCAGCCGCACATTGCTCAGCGTCACCCCAAAGTAGTTCGAAGCCACATCTTCCAGCTCGTGCGCCTCATCAAAGATCACTGCGGCCGCTTCCGGAAGCACCCCCGCATCGGGAGCCGACTTGGCCTGTTGTTTGATGGCCAGATCGGCGAAAAAGAGATGGTGATTGACAATGACCACATCGCTTTCCATTGCCTTGCGCCGCATCTCGGTGATGAAACAGCGGTCATAGTCCGGGCAGCTTTGCCCTAAGCACGCTTCGCTGCGCGCGTCGAGCTTGGCCCAGACGAGACTGGCCTCAGGCAGCCCGTCGATCTCCACCCGGTCTCCCGTCTCCGTGGTCTTTTCCCACGCCGAAATCTGCTGGAAGTGATCGATTTCCTCGATCCCATTGAGAATCGGCTGCCTGCTCAGCGCGAAGAGCTTGTGCCGGCAGAGATAATTCGCCCGCCCTTTCATGTAGCAGACGCGCAGGGGACCGAGCAGAGACTCCAAAAAGGGAACATCGCGGAAGTAAAGCTGCTCCTGCAGGTTCTTTGTCCCGGTCGAGATGATGACGCGTTGTCCCATGCGCAGGGCCGGGAGGAGATATGCCAGGGTTTTGCCGGTGCCCGTTCCCGCCTCCACGATCAAATGCTTTCCCTGGGTGAGTGCGCGCTCCACGGCCTGAGCCATCTGGAGCTGCCCGCTGCGGAACTCATAAGGCAAGCTGGAGCGCGACAGCAGGCCGCCGGGTGAGAAAAACTCGTGCAGCGAGGGCAGGGCGCGCGGCGAATTGGTTAACGTAGACAGGCGAGGAGTTCCATTCGGTCTGGAGACTCCAGTTTAAATGTTGGCGTGTGAAACACTAGAGGCTGCGCCGGGGCTCCGGGTTTGGCTTGGGGCGCAGTCCGCCGGGCGCCCCAACCAGGCCGCTCTAAGCTCGAGACGAGGAACGTATTTTGAAGCCGATCAAGGGAACCAAGGGAAGAAAGCCCAAACCTCACTCCAAAGGCGGGAGGCGCGCCACCGTGGCCGCAGCCGCGCGCCGGTCGGCTTCCGCTAATCGCGCGAATCAGTCCCGCTCGGAGGCAAAGCGGGAAGCGGCCCGTAAGCGCGCCGGGGCATCGAAAGCGACAAGCGCGGAAAAAGAAAGACCCGCCCCTCCATCTGCACGCCGTCCTGGCAAAGCCCCCGGGCGCATGCGGACCATCGCGGCCGAAGAACCCGATTGGAATACCGACGGAATTGCTGCACCTTTGCCGGATCTCGCAATCTCCCACCCCGACAAACCAGCCTCAAAAAACCAGCTTCCGGGTCCGGCAATTGCGATCGTCGGCCGCCCGAACGTAGGCAAGTCAACCCTTTTCAACCGTCTGACCGGGTCGCGGCGATCCATCGTCGGCGATGAGCCGGGCATCACGCGTGACCGCATTTATGGCGAGGTGGAGTGGGCCGGTCAAGCTGCGCGTGTGATCGACACGGGAGGAATTCTTCCGGACGATCCCGAACTGATTCCAGCCGAGATCTTCCGCCAGGCCCGCGTCGCGCTGGAGGAGGCCCAGTCGATCATCATGGTGGTGGATGGCCGCACCCCGCTCGCGGCGCCCGACTACGACCTCGCCCGGCTCCTCTTCCACGGAGGCAAGCCGGTCGTGCTCGCCGTAAACAAAATGGACACCGAGCGCGTAGCCGAGCACCTCTCGGAGTATCGCCGCCTGGGAATCCGCGACATTATTCCTGTCTCGGCGGAGCACGGCATCGGGATCGGCGACCTTCTCGATCACGTCTTTTCCACCCTCGCCTTTCCCAGCCCGACAGCAGGTGAATCGACGCCTCACGCGGAGACCCGATCCGAATCAAAGATCACCGCCGAAGAGGCGCCCGCGGAGCAGGAACCGCCGCAAGGTCTGCACCGCACACACGGCGAGTACCAGCAGCACGAGACATCTGTCGCGATCATTGGCCGCCCCAACGTCGGCAAGAGCACGTTGCTCAACGTCCTCACCGGGACGTCACGGGCCATCGTCTCCCCCATCGCCGGCACCACGCGCGATGCGGTGGACGAGGTGATCGAATATGACGGCCAGCGTCTCCGCTTCGTGGATACCGCCGGCATTCGCCGCAAGGGCAAGACCCGGCAGATGGCGGAAAAGCTCTCGGTGGTGATGGCGCGGCGGCATCTGGAAGCAGCCGACGTGGCGCTCCTGGTGATCGACGCAACCGAGGGCGTCACCTCCTCGGACGCAACCATCGGCGGCTACGCGCACGAGAGCGGCCGGTCGGTGATCCTGGTGATCAACAAATGGGACATGGTAACCACGGGACGAACCGACGGAAAGCCCCCTGCCGATCAGGCAATCTTCGAGGGCCAGGTGCGCAATGTTCTCAAGTATCTCTCCTATGCGCCTCTCGTCTTTGTCTCAGCCGCCGAGGGGAAGAACATTCACAGCATCTTGAAGCTGGTGCGGGAAGTAGCGGCGGAGCGCCGCAAACGAATCTCCACCGGCCAGATGAACCGGTTTCTCGAACAGGTCGATTTTGAGAGAGCCACGGTTCCCGCAGCCAATAAGATGCGGATCTACTACATGACTCAGGCCGCGGTCGCTCCGCCTACCTTCATCCTGTTCACCAACCGGCAGGCCAAGCTGCATTTTGCATTCCAGCGCTTCTTGGAAAACCAGGTCCGCGCGGCGTTCGGCTTCCGTGGTTCGCCCATCTGGTTCAAGGTCCGAGCGCGCAAGCAGAAGGACGCAAAGTAAGGCGGCCGTTTCGCTACCCTTAGCCCCTCCAGCCCGGCCAATCCGGTCCTGGCTATAGCGGGTTCACCACGACTCCGGCAGCGGTATATCATCAGCCGGGCGGCCCTCTCTTAGTTACTTTCACTTCGGGTCAGAAGGATTGCACCAAAACTGCACCTTTCGAGTTATTCCCTACCCTTTCGATTTCATGACATTTTGGTCTGATCCTAGTCAAAGCCTCAGGCGGTGCAGTCATGAGCTCGATTCTTGCGTGGTTTGGAATCCTCAGCCTTGTCCTTGTTCCCCTTTTTACAGGGATGTTTTTCGAACAGAAGGTGCAGCCGGCGAATCGCGAATTGGGATCCAGGCTTCTTCGGTACTAAGCGCCTTCCCATCCATTCGATGAAGGACCCGCGTCTCGCCACGGGCTGATACTTCCGAACATGCTTACTCTGCGCCTTGCCTCAGGTAAGCATCCTGCTTCTCCAGCCAGTCCTGGCGCGGAGGATTGAAGATATCCAGGTTAATTGTGTCTTCAAGAGCTACCGCCTCATGGGCTACACCCGGCGGAATGCATAGCACCTCGCCGGAGCGGACGATGAGGGTGCTCCCGTCCACCACGAACCGCAGTGCCCCCTCCAGAACATAAGCGACCTGTTCGTGATGGTGACTGTGCAGGGGAATGGTGGCGCCTTTTTTGAGAAAAAAGCGCGCAAGCATCACATTCGTACCGGTGAGAAACTGACGTCCTATCTGCGGACTTAGTTGTTCAACCTCAACCTCCGCCCACTTGATCGCTTTCACCTTTTCCCGCCCCGCTGCCCCGGTCGTCTGCTCCATCTTCGCCCTCCCTGCCGACTTTCTCTCTGCCGCAGGATACGCCATGCCGGCACGAACGACGCATTGCTGCCGGCGGGAATCGAATTTTCCTCGTTGTGGAGCAGAGCGGAGCAGGGCGGGCTGTCTTGTCAGGACGAAGAGCGGATAGGAATGCGGGGAATAAAAATCCGGCCGGCAAAAGAACACCGGCCGGAGGGAGACGCTTGCTTAGCGGCTATTGAAGCTGAACAGGTCCATCAGATCCCCAATCGCAGGACCGTTGACCGGAACATAGGGATTTGCCTTCCGCTGCTCGGGATTCGGTAGATTGTCCCGGCTGCGCTTCGTCAATGGCTCCATGCCCCAGTTCGCTTCGATGAACTTGAGGATGGAGACGTGATCGTTGTACTGGTGGGATACCTTGCCCGCCTCCGTGTAGGGCGAGACTACGATCATCGGGATGCGCGTGCCATCTCCAAAAAAGTCTACCGGCTGCACAAAGCCTGAATCGTAGTAGCCGCCTCCCTCATCCACGGTCACAAAAATTGCCGTGTCCTTCCACAACGCAGGATTCGACTGAACACCGTCCACGATCTTCTTCACAAATCCTTCAAAGAGATCCAACTTTGAGGAAGAGGGATGCCCATCCACAAAGCCGCTCGGCTTTACGAATGAGACCGCCGGCAGGGTCCCGTTCTGGATATCCTGATAGAGGTCGACCGTATCCTGCAAATGGGCGGTGCGCACCGCATCGTTGGTCATGATTGAGGTCGAGTAAGCGAAGAAGTTGCAGATGTTGCAATATGCGTTTGCCGGATTCTGGAAGTAAGGATCCTTGACGTACGCATTCCAGTCATCCCCGTAGTACTTCCACGACACATTCTTTTCGAGCAGCGCGTCGCCGATGTTCCTTAATTTCGAAGGAGGAACCGTGAACACGGTATTTTTCGCGTTGGTGTCGGTATAGGCATTCTGCCCATTGCCGAAGTAGCCGGGATTGTAGTTGTTGAGCAGGTAGTAGTGCCCGGGGTCGCACTTGGGGTCTACCTGGTAGGACAGGCTGCTCAGGTAATCGAGCACGGGCCCGGCGCCTGGGGCATCCGAGTCCGAACAGTTGCTGTAGCTGCCGCCGCCGTAGGAGGCAGAACCATTCGATCCGCCGCCGTAACCATCTTGCGTGTACCAGTTGTTCGTCTTCGGCTGCGCGTTCGGATTCTCAATCTCATCCACAATTCCGGCATTGGGAGTTCCGGCCGCCACCAGCTCGTTGTGCGGCGGCCGCGCCGGATTTCCGTCGCTGTCGCTGAACCAGATCGCATCGCCTGTACCCAGCGCAATGTGATTGGCGCCCGTTCCTCCCATGACCGCCTGATGGTAGTTGTCGCTCATGGAGTAGTTGTCGGCCAGGTACTTCAAATAGGGAGCATCTCCCTGCTGCACGTTGTAGAAGCCCATCGACAACCCGCCCTCACGGGTCGTTTCTTCAGTAAACGGGCTCGGCTGGGGCTTTCCGTTCGTGCCCGCGCCCACCGTCGTCTCTACCCAGGGAAAGAGATCGGCCCGGCAGCCGCTCGGATTGCGCCGTGTGGCGTAGGCAGCGTTGCAATCCTCTTGCTGCCACATCTGATAGAAGCGATGAACGGGGCTCCCTGCATACGCGTCATACGGAATGCCCGGGGTCAACTGGAAAGGCCCGGCGGGAAGACTGTTGCCATTCGGGATACGAGTATCCGGGGTACCTGACTTCAGCCCGGTTCCTCCGGTCGTCAGATAGCCGTAGTACGTGTCATTCGGCAGCCCGTTCTCCACCGCCTGAGCCTGGGCAATCGTGGAGAAAAGCGGTGCGGTAGGACCGCCCGCCAGCGGAGTGGGGAGCATTTGATAGAACGACTTTTCCTGCGGGCTCACATCGTATTTATCGCGGCCGCTATCCACAGCCGAATCCTGAATGGCCAGCGAGTAGTTTGGCCCCGGCGTTCCGTCCGCATTGATAATCCGTTTGGACAACAGGTTGTCAATCCTTTGCCCATGCATTGGCTTATAGGTCGCAAAGACGTGATCGAAGCTACGGTTTTCACCGATGATCACGACCACGTGCTTGATCGGCGTCTTCGTATTCATCGAATTATCTTGGTTCTGCGCGTACGCGGACGTCGGAAGTCCCGCGAACACTTGCAACACAGCTAGCAACGCTGAGCCGCCCTTGACTGCTTTGTCGCGAAAAGCATTTGCTTTCGCCTGCATCGTCGTCTCCAGGGAAGAATTGAGCTTGTTGCCGCCGGGGAAGCCAGACAACAACTCGCCAAGCGTAGGGCGCAGAGCAATGCTTCTCGATGAAGCGGCGAAAAATTCCGCGTTAAAATCTCGCGGCCCGTGAGCGGAATACGAAGGGAGCCGTCATCTTCTTCCCGCCTCGTCTCAAAGGCAAGCCGAGCCTCCCGGATCGAGCGGTGGCCTCTATAATCAGGATGGAAGCCAATGTTCTCGATTCGTCCTGCCAACCCCGCCGATATTCCCGTCATTCTTCACCTGATCCGCTCACTGGCGATTTACGAACGCGAGCCGGATGCAGTGAAGGCGACAGAAGCCGACCTGTTGCGCGATGGGTTTGGTGAGCAGCCCCGCTTCGAGTGCCTGATAGCAGAGGCGCAGGACCGTGAAGGGGTCACGCAGCCAGCCGGTTTTGCCCTCTATTTCGTGAGTTACTCCACCTGGCGGGGACGGCCTGGCATTCACCTGGAAGATATTTTCGTCCTGCCGGAGTTCCGTGGACGCGGCATCGGCAAGGGGTTGCTGGCGCGGGTAGCCGCGCGCGCTGTAGAACAGGGCTTTGACCGGTTGGGATGGGATGTTCTCGAGTGGAACCAGCCGGCCCTCGACTTCTACCACAGCATGGGCGCGCGTATGCTCAACGACTGGCGCATTATGCGTGTAGCGGATGGCGCTCTGCAAGCACTGGCCGCCGGAGAGCCGCAGCCGCTCGCGTCTCAGGAGCATTCTTGCTAACCGATTCACCAGCTCCGCGCATCCGGGTGATTGGCGGCGGCCTCGCAGGACCGGAGGCTGCGCTGACGGCTGCACGGCTCGGCTGCCAGGTGGAACTTTATGAGATGAGGGCGTTCGTCGATGGAAGGCTGCGCTCCACTCCGGCACACCAGACGGCGGACTTTGCCGAGCTTGTCTGCTCCAACTCGCTCAAATCGGAGAGCGAGAACACCGCGCCCTGGCTGCTCAAACAGGAGATGCGCCGCGCGGCCTCGCCTCTGCTGGCCTGCGCCGATGCCAGTGCTGTGCCCGCCGGACACGCCCTGGCAGTGGATCGAGTCGAATACTCCCGGCTGGTCGCCGCGGCGATCGAGCGGGAGAGCCGCATCGTTGTGCACCGGGAAGAGGTCACCCGGATCGAGGAAGAGATCCCGACCATCGTCGCCACCGGTCCCCTCACTTCCCCGGCGCTCTGCGCGGACATCGCGCGGCTCACCGGCAGCGGACATCTTGCCTTCTACGACTCCATCAGCCCCATCGTTGAGTCGGATTCGATCGACATGGATCGGGTCTACTTCGCCGCCCGTTACGACAAAGGCACGGCCGACTATATCAACTGCCCCATGTCCAGAGAGGAATACGACCGCTTTTACGATGCGCTCGTCTCCGCCGAGAGCGTCGCCGGTAAGGAATGGGAGAAGTTGGAGTACTTCGAAGGCTGCCTGCCGATCGAAGAGTTGGCGCGGCGGGGCCGCGATACCCTGCGTTTCGGCCCGATGAAGCCGGTGGGTCTGCGCGACCCGCGCACCGGGAAGACGCCCTGGGCCGTGGTCCAGCTCCGTTCGGAGAACCTGCGTGCCGACTCTTACAATCTGGTCGGGCTGCAGAACCACCTCAGATTCGGCGAGCAGGCTCGCATCCTTCGTCTGATTCCGGGGCTGGAGAAGGCCAATTTTCTGCGCTACGGCCAGATTCACCGCAACACATATATCAACTCCCCGCAGGTGCTTACAGAGTCGCTCTCCCTCCGCCAAAACCCCCGGGTATGGATAGCCGGACAACTCTCTGGCGTAGAAGGGTATACGGAATCGATCGCAACCGGCCTGCTAGCCGGCATCTACGCCGCCGGAGCCGGTCACGGCAACCCGGTCCCTCCGGTTCCGCGAGGAACGGGGCTGGGCTCCCTGGTGAACTACATCACCAAGGCCGAGGCAAGGGATTTCCAGCCGGCCAACATCACTTTCGATCTGCTGCCGCCGCTGGAAGAAGAGCTGCGCAAAAAGATCCGGGACAAGCGAGAGCGGCACGGAATCCAGTGCCGGCGAGCACTGGAACTTTTCGATGAATGGTGGAGGAGCACCGTGCCGTCCCGCCAAGGAGAGCTCTCGTCTGAAGCAGCGCGCCCAGCCGGCGCATCCCTCGAATCGCCGCTACCGGCCGAATGGTAACTGGGGCGGTGGAGAGCCGCGATTGGAGTACCATAAGGCGGTATGCCCTTCTCCAACTCCACAGGAAAGGACGCTCGTCCGCGCGCCGTCATCTGCCTCTCCGGCGGCATGGATTCATCAGTATGCGCGGCTTTGGCAGCCCGCGACCATGAACTCTATGCTCTCCATTTCAGCTACGGGCAGCGGACCGAGCGCCGGGAGCTGAAATCCTCGCTTGCGGTCGCTAGCGCAGTCGGAGTCGCCGAGTTTCTTCCGCTACGGCTGGACGTCTTTCGGCGGATCGGCGGATCGGCGCTCACCGATCGCTCCATCGATGTTCCGGCAGCGCCGGAACTACCACATATAGCGAAAGATCCGGGCCAAGGGGCTCAGGATGCTTCTTCGAGCGGCTCCGGCGTCCCGGTAACCTATGTCCCCTTCCGGAATGCGCACTTTCTCTCCGCTGCCGTCAGCTGGGCTGAGGTTTTGGGCGCCCGGTCCATCTTCATCGGCGCAGTGGAACAGGACAGCTCGGGCTATCCCGATTGCCGTCCTGCGTATTACGAGGCCTTCCAGCAACTGATCAAGACTGGCACCCGTGACGGGGCAATCCGCGTGGAGACGCCGCTCATCCGTATGCGAAAAAGCGAGATCGTGCGTCTCGGCCTTGAACTGTCAGCGCCGTTCCATTTAACGTGGTCGTGCTACTCAGGCGAGAAAGCCGCCTGCGGTGTATGCGATAGCTGCGCCCTGCGTCTGCGAGCATTCGCACAGGCAAGCGCGGAGGACCCTATCCCCTACGCACCTTCCAGCCTTCGCGCATGAGGTTGGTACAGTACATACAACACCCCGTTCGGATGGGCCGTCTCAATCGGCTGGGGGTTGTTTAAATCTTTAGGAAGATGGACCCGCAGCAAGGCTTGCGGCGACTGCCCGATTCGAAGCTGCCCGTCCGAGGAGAACGTCATTATGATGCGAGCTAAAACAACTCTCTGGCTGGCGCTTTTTGTGCTTGCCCTCGTCCCCGCCCTCTCGCACGCACAGGCCACCGGGAGCGTCCATGGGCACGTACAGGACCCTGCAGGAACTCCAATGGCCAATGCTCAGGTCGTGTTGAGCCTGGATGGAAAGACCCCGAAGTACACGTTCACCACTGACCAGAACGGCGATTATAAGGGATCCGGTATCGCGCCGGACACATACGTCTTCACCCTCTTCCAGGTCCCGGGAAAAGCGGTTGACCGGTTTGAGAATGTGAAAGTAGCGGCGAGCGCAGACACGCTGCAGGACTTCGATCTCGGCCGCGCCGACTACCTCAACAAGCTCCCGCCCGAAGAGCGGAAGGCGATTGAAGATGCCAAGCAGAAGAACGCCGCGATCCTGAAAGAAAATAAGGATGTCGGCAAGCTGAACGGGATGCTCAAAGATGCCCGCGCCGACAATCAGGCCAAGAAATTCGACGATGCCGCCAATCTGATGCAGCAGGCGGTCCAGATCAAGCCAGATGCTCCGGTTCTCTGGCTCGAGCTGGGTCTTGCTCAAGTCGGGCAGAAGAAGTGGGATGATGCAGCTACTTCTCTCAAGAAGACGATTGATATCGATACTGCGGCGAAGAAGCCGAATCCTGAGATTCAGGCGGCGGCCAACAATGGGCTTGGCGAAGTGTACGCCAACACCAACAAGATTCCCGATGCGGCTGCGGCTTACGAAGCAGCCGCGAAACTGCAGCCGCAGAATGCAGGGATGTACTACACCAATGAAACGATCGTCCTGAGCCGGCTGGGGCAGTCGGACGCCACGGTTGCGGCGGCCGAAAAGGCCATTGCCGCGGATCCGAGCAAGCCGATTCCCTACTACCTCAAAGGACAGGCGCTGATCTCAAAGGCCTCGGTCGATCCGAAGACACAGAAGATTGTCGCCCCTCCGGGCACCGCCGAGGCATACCAGAAGTATCTTGAGCTCGCTCCCACCGGACCTTTCGCGGGAGAAGCGCAACAGGTCCTCGCTGAGATCGGAGAAAAGATCAACAGCAAATACTCCGCGAAGAAAAAGTAAGCTCCATATCCTGCCTGGGAGGGGATATCCGCCAGTCGACGGATATCCCCTCCCTTTTTCAGCACTTTTCGTTGAGAAGGGCCTCACGATCCGCTTGCCAGCCGTCTTCCGCCGCAGGCTGAATGTCTGCATTTCCCCGAAGCTCCCTGGAATCTAATTGACTCTTCCACCTCCATCCCGGGTCGTCAGCTTCTCCGAAGCCAGCCAGATCGTCCGCCGGGAGGCCGAACTCCTGGCCGTAGACAGGAGGCTCTCGGTGCAGTGGGTTCCGCTGCTTGAGTCTATGGGGCGCGTCCTGGCCTCGCCCATCCGTGCGGACCGCGATCAGCCGCCATTCGCCCGATCCACACGCGATGGATTCGCCTGCCGCGCGGCCGATCTCCAACCTGGCCGCCGGCTGAAGGTGATCGGCCAGGTCCGCGCAGGAGAGAGATGGTCGAGGGAGAGCGCAGATCCGCTGCCTGCTTCCGGGCCAGCGGACGAAATCGCCTCCGGCGAGGCGGTTGAGATCATGACCGGCGCTCCCGTTCCTTTCGGCGCCGATTGCGTCGTGATGGTGGAGCATGTTGAGGAATGCTCCGGCGCCATTCAAGTGCGGGAAGGACACGAGCTCTCGCCGGGGTCCAACATCGTCCCCGCCGGCGCAGAGGCGCGGATGGAGCAGGTGGTTCTTCCTTCCGGGTTGCGCATGGCTCCGGCGCAAATCGCCGCTGCAGCCGCCTGCGGCGCAGGCCAGGTCAGCGTCTTTGCCCGCCCGAGGGTGGCTATCCTGGCCACAGGAGACGAACTCGTAGAGTTGGGAGACCAGCCGCAGGCACATCAAATCCGCAACTCCAACAGTTACTCCCTTGCCGCGCAACTGCTGACGGCGGGCGCCGACCCTCTCCGGCTCCCCATCGCAAGGGATGAAGCAGCGCACCTTCAATCGCTCGTCGAGGCCGGCTTCGAAGCGGACATGCTGCTCATCTCGGGTGGAGTCTCGATGGGAAAATACGATCTGGTCGAGCAGGTTCTTCTGGCCGCCGGGGCGGAGTTCTTTTTTACCGGAGCGCGGATTCAACCCGGCAAACCAATCGTCTTCGGCAGAATCGCGGCTGCCGGCGGTCCAAGGTATTTCTTCGGGCTCCCCGGCAATCCGGTATCTACCATGGTTACCTTTTCCCTCTTCGTCGAGCCCCTGCTCCGTGCGCTCGCGGGGCAGCCGTACTCGGGCCCACGATTTGCTGAGGCAGTCCTCAAAACCGGTCTTCGCGGGAAACCCGGGTTGACACGCTTTCTTCCGGCTGTGCTCCATGCCGAATCGGATCAGACGTCCATCACCTCCGAAGTGGAGCCGGTCCCCTGGCAGGGCTCCGGCGATCTCGCCAATACGAGCCGGTCCAACTGCTTTCTGGTGGTTCCAGCCGATCACCCCGTGATCGATGCCGGAGAGAGAGTCACGGTATTGCTCTAGAGAGCTTTCTTCCCTGAGGATGGCAGCGGACCCTTTCGCTGCTTCTCCCCTGCGCCGCTGAAGAAAATGCTATAGCCTGAAGAAACCGGTACGGACCCCGGAAGGCACGGAGATGGGCAAGCTGTCGCATTACGATGAAGAGGGCCGCGCGCGCATGGTGGATGTCAGCGCCAAGCCGGCCACGCGGCGGGAAGCGGAAGCCTCGGCCTTCGTCGTTCTTTCCCCGGAGGTCCTCTCCGCGCTGCCGGCAAACCCCAAAGGCAATCCGCTGGAAGTCGCTCGCTTCGCCGGAATTCAGGCGGGGAAGCGGACTGCGGATCTGATTCCCATGTGTCATCCGCTTCCGCTCAGTATGATCGACGTCTCGGCCACGATTGTCGCTGGCGGGATCGCAATCCGCAGCCGTGCAGCCACGGTAGCCGGTACGGGCGTGGAGATGGAAGCGCTCACGGCCGCGGCCGTTGCCGCCCTGACCATCTACGACATGTGCAAGGCGCTGGACAAATCCATTGCCATCCGCGAGGTCGTTCTGGAGCGAAAGTCCGGAGGCAAGAGCGGCGATTACGCGCGTACTCCCGCTTCCGAATAGCGTATCCATCCTGCTCGCTGCTCCCGGCGGGCAAACTGCCCTCGTTCCTGCCATTCCAGCAGGCTGCGGCTCGCGTGAGCCGTGTGCGATCATTTGGAATGAAGGTAAAGGGAAGAGATTTGCCAGCCTCCATTCCTGGGCATTTCGCGTGGCTTAGCTGTTTTGCAGTCTGCTTCCTCAATCTCTTTCCCTGCCAGGCGCATGCTCAAGCCGGAACGCAGCATTCGCCCACGCCGATTTTGCTCCACGTAGATCTGCGCGATGCGCCGCGGCACCTTTTGCATGTTCATCTGGTCATCCCGGTCAGTCCGGGACCTCTGACGCTCGAGTATCCGCAATGGATCCCCGGCGATCATCGGCCGACCGGTCCAATCGATAACGTCGCCGGCGTCTTCATCCGCGCCAACGGACACGATCTGCCCTGGCGCCGGGACGATGTCGATATGTACGGGATCCACGTGGATGTGCCGGCAGGCGTGGGCAATTTGGACGTCTCCTTCGATTTTCTGGCGGTTCCGGGCCAAACCGGCTCTGACGAAGATCAGGCGACCAGTGAAAACATAGCTGTGCTGGAGTGGAATTCCGTGGTGATGTATCCGGCCCATGTTCCCGTGGCTGCCATTCCCATCACCGCCTCGCTGACGCTTCCCTCCGGCTGGAAGTTCGGCACCGCCCTGACAGTCGAGCGACAGGCGGGAGCCGATGCTTCCTTTGCGTCTACCTCAGTGGAACAACTGGTGGATTCTCCGCTGATCGCAGGCAGGTATTTTCGCGAGATTCGGCTCGCGCCGGATGTCACTCCGAAGCACTTCCTCGACGTGGCTGGCGAGGCGCCCGAAGATCTCGAGCTCAAGCCGGCATTCCTCAACTCCATCTCCCAGCTCGTCCGGGAGACCGGAGTTCTTTATGGCTCTCGTCATTATGAGACCTATCACTTCCTCCTGAGCCTGAGCGACAGGGTCCGCGAGGAGGGCCTGGAACACCACCAATCGAGCGACAACGGCGTTCAGGAGCACGGGTTTTCCGATGAGAAGCTGGCTCTGCTCAATGCGGATCTGCTCACCCACGAGTTCACGCATTCCTGGAACGGCAAATATCGCCGTCCCGCCGGGCTGGCGACGCCGGACTATGCGACCCCGATGAGGGACGACCTGCTGTGGGTCTATGAAGGCATGACGCAGTACTGGGGGACGGTGCTTGCGGCGCACACCGGCCTTTGGACAGACGAGCAGTATCGTGAAGCTCTTGCGTTGACTGCCGCGCGCATGGACAACCGCACCGGACGCCTCTGGCGCAATGTCCAGGACACAGCCATTGGCGCCCAGTTTCTGAGAGGAAGAACCCAGGGCTGGATCAACTGGAGGCGTGGACAGGATTATTACCAGGAGGGCCAACTCATCTGGCTTGACGTGGACACGACCATCCGCAGCCTCACCCACAACAGGCACTCTCTCAATGACTTTTGCACGAAGTTTCTCGCTGTGGGCGGAAATACCCCGCCCAAAGTCGTTCCGTACGACTTCGACGAGATCGTGACCGATTTGAATGCCGTGACCCCCTACGATTGGCGCGGTTTTCTAATGGAGAGGCTCACCAGTCACGCCGCCCATGCTCCCCTGGGCGGCATTGAGCGAGGAGGCTATCGCCTCGTCTATGGAGATCAGCCCACGGAATTTGAGAGCGCCTCGCTGAACCTCACCGGCCAGGTGGACGCCTTCTTCTCCGCGGGCATCCAGGTCGGCCGTGATGGCGCAGTCGCAGACGTGCGCATGGAGTCACCCGCCTTCGAAGCCGGCTTCGGACCCGGCGCCAGGATCATTGCAGTAGACGGACATGGCTACACGCCGGAGGTCCTCAGGAGAGCGATCCGCGACAGCAAGGGATCGACAACGCCGATCGAGTTCATTGTGTCGAACGATAACGAGTTCCGCGTGCTTCGCCTCAACTATCACGGCGGGGAGCGCTATCCCAGGCTGGAGCGGATCGAGGGGAGTCCGGCGCTGCTCGATGACATCCTCCGGCCTCTCATTCCTCCAGGTACGGCCGCGAAACCGTAGCGCACCTTTTCTCGACCCCATCCCGCAATCCATCAATTGACCGGCCGCGATGAAAAGGGTTACATTTCCCTCTGCCTTCCAAACACTGCTGTGGAGATGCCATGATCCGCTCGATTCGATTCCTGCTCTTTACTCTCCTCCTGACGCCTGCCCTTCTGCTCGCCCAGAATTCCGCTCTCGCCCCCACTCCCCCCATGGGATGGAACAGTTGGAATCTCTTTGCCAGGCGCGTCAGCGACGCGGATGTGCGCGCGGCGGCCGATGCGATGGTTTCCTCCGGAATGAAGGACGCCGGCTACATCTATGTGAACATCGACGATACCTGGCAGGGCGAGCGCGATGCGCAGGGGAATATCCAGACGAACAGCAAGTTTCCGGACATGAAGGCGCTGGCCGATTACGTCCATTCCAAGGGCCTCAAGATCGGCATCTACTCTTCCCCGGGTCCAAAGACCTGCGCGGGCTACGAGGGCAGCTATGGCCATGAGGCGCAGGACGCCAAGACTTACGCCGCGTGGGGGATGGACTACTTGAAATACGATCTCTGCAGCTATCGCCGGATTCTGCAGCAGGAGGCGCCCAACGATCCGGACAAGGCCAACGAGATGATGAAGCAGGCCTACGAGAAGATGCACCAGGCGCTGATCGCAGCCGGAAGGCCGATCGTCTACAGCCTATGCCAGTATGGGCTCGATGCAGTCTGGGAATGGGGACCTTCGGTCGGCGGCAATGTGTGGCGGACGACCGGGGACATCAACCCGACCTTCGACCGCATCACTCTGATCGGCTTCTCTCAAGCAGGCCTGTCGAAGTACGCCGGCCCCGGCCATTGGAACGACCCTGACATGCTGGAGGTGGGCAACGGCAAGCTGACGCCTGACGAGAACCGCCTTCATATGAGTCTCTGGGTCATCCTCGCTGCACCTCTGCTTGCCGGCAACGATCTTTCTACGATGCCACCCGATACGGTGGCCGTCTTGACGAACCGGGAGGTGCTGGCCATCGATCAGGACCCGCTTGGAGTTCAAGGTGATCGCGTCTCCGAGAGCGGACCGGTGGAGATCTGGTCCAAGCCATTGAAGGGCGGCGCCAAAGCTGTCGGGCTCTTCAATCGCGGGGAATCCGCTTTACCTGTGACCTTGAAGCTCAGCGAGGTCGGCTTTTCCCAGGGGGCCAAGGCCCGCGACCTCTGGGCCGCGAAGGATCTGGGACAACTCCATGGCAGCTATAGCGTCACCGTGCCGAGGCACGGAGTCGTGCTGCTTCGCTTGTCGAAGTAGGATTCAAGAGCGCGGCTTTCTCAGAAAAGCCGCGCCAGCCCCATTGGGTCGGTCTGATCCCGCTGCAATAGAGGACTTCACTGGTTCGACGGAGGAGGCTGATTTTCCTGCTTGTTTCCGTCGTCGCCCTTGATGGCGCCGAAGAGCTTGCCGAAAAATCCCTTCTTCTTCTTCGGCTGTTGAACAGAGGCATCGGCGTTCGCAGCCGTGGCCGATGGCGTGGCCGGCTGTGGCGGCGGCTGGGCCGGCGCTACGGCCGGGGAGACGGCGGTATTGTTAACCGTGGGCTGTTTGCCGATCCCAAAGAGCTTTTGAAAGATATTGCGCTGGTCGCCGTTCGAGTGATCGCAGGTATCGAGCGGCGCCGTACCGTCGAGAAACGCAGCCGAATAGTCATTCGGACAGCTCTCATTCGCGATCAGATTCGTGACCTTATCCAGGCGCACGATGCTGATGCCGGGTGGAGGGGTAAAGTCCTTGGTATCGGAGTACTGCGGCAGCTGGACGGCATGCTTCATGAAGTCCGCCCAGATCGGCCCTGCGGCATGTGCGCCTTCGAGCTTCAGGTCGGTATAGTCGTCATTGCCCACCCAGACGACACAAAGCAGATTGCTGGTAAAGCCGGCGAACCATGCATCGTGAGAAGTTCCCGTTTTACCCGCCGCGGGAGCGGTGAATCCCCGGGCGCGGACTCCCGCGGCCGTCCCCGCGTTCATGACGTTCTCCATGAGCGAGAGCGTAAGGTAGGCGACGCGCGGGTCAAGAATCGGCTTCGATTGCGGTGTGTAATCGTTCAGGACATCGCCGCCCGCGGACCGAATGGAGGCCAGGAGCCAGGGATCGATCTTGACTCCGCCGTTCGCAAAAACCGTGTAGGCGCCTGCCATGTCGAGCGGGGTAGCGTCATAGGAGCCTAATGCGATCGAGGGGGTGCCGCGCGCCGATTTGATGCCCGCATCCCGGGCTAATGCCGCCACGTTGTTGTAGCCGACCATCTGCGCCAGTTCCACTGTCGCGTTGTTCAAGGAAAACTGCAGAGCCGTACGGGCGGTCACTTCCCCGGAATACTTCACCGAATGGAAGTTTCCTGGAGCGTAGCCGTCCTCAAAAGTCGTCAACTGATTGTTGAGCATGGTGACAGCGCTGAAAACTCCGCTCTGCTTCCCCGGATCGGGTGGAGCGGGCTCCGCTGATGCGGCGGTCTGCACCAGGGCGGCGTCTGCCGGGGTGTCGTTGGCCGGCTGGTTCAACACCGTACCCGACAGGCTGGTGTTGTACGCCGCGGCATAAACAAAAGGCTTAAAGATCGAGCCGGTGGGCCGATGGGCGACAGCGTGGTCGAGTTGGCTGGCGCCATAACTGCGGCCGCCGACCAGGGCCAGCACCTGACCGGTATGTGGATTGAGCGCCACCAGAGCCACTTGCGGATAGGTGATCGGCGTCTTGTCTCCCGCCTTCACGCGGCGTGCATGCAGCTTCTCGACCTGGGCATCCACGAGCTTCATGCCTTCGTTGACCGCATCCGTCGCCTCCCTCTGCAGGTCCGGGTCGAGCGATGTATAGATGCGAAGTCCCGCACGGTTATAGTCCGTGTCTCCCAGTCTCTGCACCAGCCGGTCGCGCACCAGGTCCACGAAGTAGGGGGCTTCTCCAGCGTCGATGTTAGCGGGAGTCAGACGAAGGCGTTCCGCCTTGGCGCGGTCTGCCTGTTCCCTGGTCAGCTTGCCCGATTCCACCATCGCGTCCAGCACCACGTTACGGCGCAGCACTGCGCGTTCCGGGTGACGGTAGGGATTGCGATAGCTCGGGCTCTGAATCATGCCCGCCAGCAATGCGCTCTCCGCCACATCCAGATCGTGAACATCCTTGCCGAAATACGACTCCGCCGCCTGGCCGAAGCCGTTGATGGCGAAACTTCCCACCTGGCCCAGCGGAATCTCGTTGGCATACATCTGGAAGATCTGCTGCTTGGTGAAACGGTGCTCCAGTTGAAACGCAAGAACAATCTGAATGAATTTACGCCTGAAGGTCCTCTCCGGAGTCAGAAAGAACTCTTTGGCAAGCTGCATGGTGATGGTTGAGCCGCCACCGGTGTAGCGGCGATCGCCCCGCAGATCGTGCCACACCCAGCCGATCATGCTGTGATAATCCACGCCGCCGTGCTCAAAGAATCGCCGGTCCTCGATCGATGTGACCGCATTCACCAGGTTTGCGGGCATCTCATCGTAAGTCACCAGCCTGCGTTTGGTGCGGTACTGGCCTTCGGAAAGCCCGGTGATCAACTGCGGCTCCAACTCGTAGGCGACTACCTCCTGGCCGCCATCCCCGGCGATCTTCTGCACCATCCCTTTGCTGAAGGAGACCGTAGCTCCCTGCTGAGAGTGGTACGACTCCGGGCCAGGGTGGATGCTGATGCTCAAGTCATCCAGGGAGAATGTTCCCATCGGCGACCGGTACTTGCCGGTCTCGTCCGAGTAGCCGGCATCCCGCAACTGCTGGGCAACGGACCGCGCGCTCAACTTCTGTCCGACACGTACTTCCCTGGGCGCGGCATAGATCTTGGCGGTCTGCTCAAAGAGCGGCTTCTGCAGCCGGAGATCCACAATGTGCTGATACTTGTAGTAGACGTAGCCGAAGACCGACCCGCCGATCGCCAGCGCGATCAGGCAGACGGCCCCGATTGCGATCAGCGCGAGATTGCGCAGGCCCAGAGCTCTGATGTTTACGCGCGGAATCTTGATCTTGACTGCCAAATGAACACTCCCAGCCGGATGCTACTCCGGCCGTGCTACTTCCCCTAGCAGTGTTGCTACCGCGGCGATCTCGACGTCCTGGCTGCTCGCGGTCGCACGGGTGACCAGCTCGAGCCGGCCCTCCGCCGCCTTCTTGCCGACGTTGACCCGATAGGGAATTCCCACCAGATCTGCGTCCTTAAATTTGACTCCCGCACGCTCGTTCCGGTCATCCAGAAGAACATCAAACCCGGCGCTCTCCAGCAGCGAGGCGACCTGCTCGCCGGTCGCTGCCAGCGTTGGATCCGAGACGTTCGTCACCGTCACAACCACGTCAAATGGAGCGATCGCAGATGGCATCCAAAAGCCGTTCTGGTCATGGTTTTGCTCGATAGCCGAGGTTAGGATGCGCTCCATGCCGATCCCGTAACAGCCCATGATAGGCATTATTTCTTTTCCGTTGGCATCGAGCACCCGGGCGCCCATGGTCTCTGAATAGCGGTAGCCCAGCTTGAAGATGTGCCCGATTTCGACCGCTTTGGCGACCTTCATGGGGGAACCGGGAGCCGCCGGACAAACCGGGCAGTCTTCTCCCTCTTGAACATTTCGCACGTCGGCCACCATTGTCGGAGAAAAATCGCGTCCCGGCGTCACATTCCGCAGGTGGTATTCCTTTTGATTCGCGCCGGCGATGAGATTCGCGCGATTTTCCACCGCCCGGTCCAGAATCACCATGACCCGGGAGCCGGCCTGGCGCGCGGCAAAAGAATGCGCGCCGTCCGGCGAAGCCGGCAGAATATCGAGCCCTACCGGTCCAAGATATCCCGCCGGCGCGCGGAATACGCTCTCGATCTCCTCCGGTTGCATGGGACGAATCTCCCGGACTCCAGGCAGGAGTCCGGCCAGTTTCGCTTCATTCAAGGTGTGGTCGCCGCGCAGGAAGACCACCACCGGCCGTACGTCGTCGGCTCCCCCCGCGTTTGCCGGCGGGACCACCGCCATGTAGGCCATCGTCTTGAGCTGATGCACCGGCTCGACATTGAGGAAGTCTCCGACTTCTTCAATCGTACGCTGGCCTGGAGTGTGTACCAGCTCTGGTGAGCCGTTTACCCCTGGGGCAAGATCCTCGACCGGAGCAAGGCGCGCAGCGGCCTTCTCCATATTTGCCGCGTATCCGCAGGTAGAGCAACTCGCGATCAGATCCTCGCCGGCCTCGCTGTAAACCATAAACTCTTGCGATTGCGACCCGCCCATCGCTCCGGAATCGGCTTCGACAGCGACGAAGTTCAGCCCGCAGCGGGTGAAGATCCTGCGATAGACCTCGTCGTGTTTGCGGTAGCTTTCATCGAGGCCGGCGGCATCCACATCGAACGAATAGCTGTCCTTCATGATGAACTGCCGTACCCGCAGCAAGCCCGACTTTGGCCGGGGCTCATCGCGGAACTTGGTCTGGATCTGATACCAGATCTGCGGCAATTGCTTGTAGCTTCGCAGTTCCTTGCGGGCAATATCCGTCATGACCTCTTCATGAGTCATGCCAAGAACCAGCCATGCGCCTTTGCGGTCCTGCAGCCGGAACATGTTCTGTCCCATGCCGGTCCAGCGCCCGCTCTCTTCCCATAACTCACGGGGATGGAGCGCGGGCAGCAGGAACTCCTGCCCGATGCGGTCCATCTCCTCGCGGGTAATCTTCACGATCTTGTTCAAAGACCGCTGCCCCATGAACAGATAGGAATAGATGCCCGCGCTGAGCTGGCGCACATAGCCGGCACGGAGGAGGAACTTGTGGCTGGCGACCTCGGCATCGGCCGGGGCTTCGCGCAAGGTAGGGATAAAGAGCTTGGACCAACGGTGCATTCGATGTCTTTCTCTGGCCTATATCTCTCAATTCTAAATGGTTGGAAGGCGCCGCGCACGGTCCCGCCGCTTCGCTGCCGTTCGGTCAGGAAGAACCTATTTTTTTTGAGGCGAGTTGCCGGAATCCCGGGGCCGGGCCGGCCTTTCTGCTCGCCAGCCGGAGAGATCAAGCGGAAGCTGCGGGAGCTTCGAAGGCTGAGATCCGCAGCCGCTCAATCCTGCGATTGGTCGATGCAACTACCTCAAAGCGCAGAGAATCAGCGACAATCACCTCGCCAGGGAGGGGAATGCGCCCGGCAATCTCACTCACCAGCCCTGCCACCGTAGTCGCGTGATACTCCGGGCCGGGCCCGTAGCCCTCGCCCAGCAGGTCTCTCAAGCGAGCCACCTCCAGATTGCCCGGCACAAGCCAGGAACCGCCGGTCTCTCGGACCGGCATGTCGTGCTCGTTCTCGTGTTCATCCTGGATGGTGCCGACGATCTCCTCCAGGAGATCCTCAATCGTGACCAGGCCGGAGACGCCTCCGTATTCGTCAATCACGATGCGCATATGGTGCTTCTCGCGCTGCATCTCTCGGAGCAGCTCGTTCACCCGCTTGGTCTCAGGAACGAACGCCGCCGGCCGCTGAATCGCCTGCACCGTGCGGGTCTTCGCCAACTCGTCGGAGAACTGCAGCAAATCATGGGCGAAGACAATCCCCTCGATATGATCCAGCGAGCCGGAATACACGGGAACCCTCGAACAATGGCGGTTTCTGAGGAGCAGAATGAACTCTGCCAGCGTCGTCTCCGCGGGCACGGCGAAGATGTTCGGCCGCGGGGTCATCACCTCGCGCACCACCTTGTCGCCGAATTCGACGGCCGACCGCACCAGATCGCGGTCCCCCTTCTCAATAATCCCTTCCTCTTCCCCGGCTTCGATCAATGCATCCACCGCGGCAGCATCGCTATGTTCCTCCTCCTCGGTTCCCGGCGGCGGCTCGGCCAGCGAAGCCACTGAAAGCAGAAAGGAGAGCAGCAGAGTTACCGGGAAGATGAGGTAGAGGAGCAGCCGCAGAAACATCCGCAGCGGCAGAATCCATTGGCCGCGTGTCCGGGTGAAAAAAACAAAGGGCAAAAACTGGTTGAAGAGAACGATCACCAGGATGGCCCCAAAGACCGCCTGCGCAATTTCTGCGATGCTTGGCCGGTCGATGGCCGAAGTGCCGGCAAACAACAACCCGCCGAAGTACAGCGTGAGGACTGCCAGAGACAGACGCACCCACAACGCGGCGGCAAGGGCGATCCGATCCCGGCTCATGCCCAGGCGCGGCTCAACCTTCAGCTCCCAGATGTCGATGTTTTCCTGGAACTCACGCGAGAGAAACTTGCCCATCTCGGAATATAGGCGGTCGACATACGAGGTCAGGGTCAGGATGCCCAGCAGAACTGCAATCGCAATTGCGGAGAGAAAGTTCATCGCCGGCTGCTCCCCGGCCTGCGTTTGACCGCCTTGCGACGTTTTGCCGGCGAGTTTTCCGCCCGGTTGCGTTTGGACCGGGTGGAAGCAGCGGCCTTGCTCGGACGCCGCGCGCTCGTGTTCGCAGCCCCGGAGCTGGCCGCGCGGGCGTGTTCGCGCTCGATGAGGCCCGCAGGCAATGCCAGCTGTTTTCTCAGCCGCGCCTCGCGCCTCGCCATCTCGCCGGAGTCCGTCTCATGATCGAAACCGGCCAGGTGCAGAAGACCGTGCAGCAGTAAGACCTTCACCTCAATTTGTAAGGTGTGCCCAAGCTCGGCAGCCTGACGCGAAGCCGTCTCGATCGAGATGGCCAGGTCTCCCGCGTGACCGCCGGAAAACGGGGACGCCGCGGGAAAGGAAAGCACATCCGTGGCTTTATCCTTGCCGCGAAACTGGCGGTTGAGCGCTCGAATCTGAGCGTCTCCGGTGAGTAACACCGAGACTTCGCCGGCTAGCTGGGCAGCCTCGGCGGCGCAGGCAAGGAACTGCGAGAGTTCACGCCGGCGGATGGCGCGTCTCACCAGGGAGGAAATCGACGGCACAGGTTCTATCGCAATCATCGTGCGGCGGAACCGAGGTTGCCGCGGAAGTTCAAGAACGTTTTCATCGTGAGGGCAATCCGGCGAAACCTGCTCCGTTCCGCGGGCCTGCGAGGCAGGAACCTGCCGGGCAGATACCCTCGGCCACGCACAAGGCTTCCGTCCCTCCGGTCTCGCAATGGACGGCATTCCACGCAGATCTCTCGCGGGATCCGTCTCCGGCGGCGGCCTGGGGCTCCAAAGGCTTTGCCTCCCTGCTTGAATGGTACCGCACGAAGGCAAGCCGCCGGCGAGAGCAGCCGGCGGCTGGGCTGCATCACTGAGGCTTCGAAATCGGCTTTCCAGAAGACTCTTCCGACAGGTTCATCGGCAACTCACGCTGCGCTTTGCCAAAGCCATCGTAGGCCCTGATCACGCGCTGGACGAGATGGTGCCGGACGACATCACCATCTTCAAAGTGGCAGAATTGGATGCCATCCACGCCCTTGAGAACCTCGATCGCTTCGACCAGGCCGCTCCTGCGAGGATTGGGCAAGTCGATTTGAGTAACATCGCCGGTGATCACTGCCTTGGAGTTGTTGCCCAGCCGCGTAAGGAACATCTTCATCTGCTCGCTGCTGGTGTTCTGCGCCTCATCCATGATGATGAAGGCGTCGTTGAGCGTCCGGCCCCGCATGAACGCCAGAGGGGCAACCTCGATCACGTTCCGCTCCAGCATCTTGTCCACGCGATCCTGCTCCAGCAGGTCGTAGAGCGCGTCGTAGAGGGGCCGCAGGTATGGATCCACCTTCTCCTGCAGCGTTCCGGGAAGAAAGCCGAGGCGCTCCCCCGCCTCTACCGCCGGCCGGACCAGGATGATGCGGCTAACCTTTTTCGCCAGCATCGCTGAAGCGGCCATCGCAACGGCCAGATAAGTCTTCCCCGTACCCGCCGGCCCAACGCCGAACACCATATCGCTCTGCTCGATCGCCTCGACGTAGCGCCGCTGATTGATCGAGCGGGGCTGGACCATGCGCTTGATCCCTGCGGAGCGCTGTTTCCCGGTCTCAGCCAGGCTACGCAGACTTACCGCAGGATCCGCCGTAACCAGCCTCAACATTCCATGGAGCTCACCATTCTGCAGCAATGTGCCGTTTCGCCGTAGATGCTCATAGTCGGCAAAGATCGCTTCCACCCGATGGATGCCTTCGGGCGAACCCTCAACGTGCAACGCATCGGATCGTAAGTCGATACGTACGTGCAGGTTATCTTCGAGCAGCCTGAGATTTTCATCGCGAGTCCCAAACAGGGGCTCCAGGTTCGGCGTGATTTCCAGGGATTTTTTCATCAAGGGGTGAGGTGACCTCCCATCAGGTTGAAAATAAAAGGGGTAGATTGAATTCCATCGACGGACAAGCTCCGGCTACCGGGAGCGCCAGATACAGATGCTTGAGAGCCATTCAGGAAGAGTGGCAGGCTGACGGCCGGAGGGTTCAGCGGCAGCAGGACAGGAGACTGCACACTGATAAGATGCTGGTGCGGGTTGGCAAAGTTCACCAAATGTTTCCCGGAATGGCCACAGAGTAGCGGTTTGCCCGTAGGGCGTCAACGCTTATTCGGTGAATTCTCATCCGGAACGCAAAGCGTAAACAATTGACCGCGATGGCAAACTTCCATAAGATTAAGGATTGGGAAGATGAGTGCATCCTGCCGTCTGTGCCCTTGAATACTCAAAAGAAAGCTAAGGATTTCCATGGCGAACCATGTTTCGGCGCTGAAGCGCGTCCGTCAGACAGAGAAACGCACCGCGGCGAACCGCGCTAACAAGAGCCGGATTCGCAAGTCGCTCCGCGCCCTTCGCGAAGCTCTCGCAAAAGGCGATTCCGCGGCAGTCAATGAGCAATACCGCAAGACCGTCTCCGCACTGGACAAGAGCGTGCAAAAAGGCATCCTTCACGACAACACAGCTTCCCGCTACAAGAGCCGCCTCAATGCCCGGGTGAAGGCTCTCAGCGCCAAGGCCGCCTGACTCCAGCCCCCTGAATCCCAAAATCGCGACAGCGGCGAAGCTTCTCCCAGACAACGGAGCAGCATCGCAGCTGCCCGTTTTCCTGCCTTCGACTGCTCAACCCTTGCAGCATGATGCCAGGCGTCGACGTTATTTTTGAGCCGGCGGCGCCGAAGGGACGGCGAAGACCTCAATCGCTCCCTCGCGCAACACCGCAAGCCGCGCTCCGTCCGGTGAGAGGGCGAAATTCTGGCCGGCGCTCTGGATCGGAGATGCATCCGTGGTCAGCAGCAGCGCGCCGGTCCGGGTGTCAAAGACCTGCACCATCTGCTGTTTGACATCCTCGTCATTCAGCGAGTCGGCAAGGTTGATGCTGTGCGTGGTTCGAAGCATACCCACGGCGAAACGGCTCCCGTTCTGCGCCGTAGCGAAGGTTGGCCATACCGAGCGGCCGTCGCGCCGGCCTCGCCACAGCCGCCTGCCATCGATCGTCCAGGTATCAAGCAGGACGTCGTCCGTAACCGGGCTGCAGCTCTCGATCATCAACACGTTGGGATTGAGAAATCGCTCTCGCGGCGTGCAGGAAGAGTTCACCTTTCCCAGGATGACTTCCTGTCCCTGGAACGGGATGAAGTGCATCACGAACTCGTCATCTTTCTCCCGAGTGACGTTCAAATAGCCGGATGATGTGACGGGCAGCGCAATGGGCAGCTCTACCCGCAGCGCCACGCGAACCGCTCTGTTACTGAGGTTGACCAGTGCGAGCTCGATGTCCTCATCGGGCGGCGGCTCGCCGAGGCGAGCGGCCTCGGCAGCGAGCTTTTGGTGCACTTCCGGAGTGTGCTTCTCATAATCCTCCTCCACCACCAGGATCTGCCCATCCGGGGAGACCTCGGTCGCGCGCACCTGGGTGGGGGAGCCAATGAAGCCGTGCAGCTTCAGGGACGAGTCCGTTGTGAAATACGTATTCCGCTGCCGGACCAGGAAGCGGCCGTCGCCCAGCGGCCACAGGTATCTGTCCCGATCTCGCATGAGCCAGTCGGCCGAGGCACTGACTTGCCCTCCCGGAACGCCCAGAACAACTGCGTGAATCATCTGGTCGTCTTCCGTAGGGTCGTTGGCGTCGATACGGCGCAGCAGACGCGACTCATGAAACGTGAACAAAAGATGGGAAGAATCAATGAAGTCCAGCGATCCAAAACTCAACTTGGACAGCATGTAAAGCACACCCGGCGGATGGTAGCCTAGCGGCCCCACGGGAATGCTCGCCTCGAGCTTCGATCCGGGAGGAGCTGTCCCCGCTTGCGTAGAGGCGCCGGCGCCAGCTGCTGGAGGAAGAAAAAGCAGAGGGGCCAGCCCCAGAATCCACGAGGCGACTACCCATAAGGCGCGTCCCCGGCCCCCGGAGCGGAGACCGGCGGAGAGAGTCTGCTGAATTTCCGTTGCGCTGTTCGGGTAGCGGATCATTGCACGGATCTGTTGGGAGTTCGAGGGCAGTTCAAGTGTCATCTTCCCTCAGAATTTTCTCGCTCCGGCTGCGGGTCATCGCCGGGAGATCGCCGGGTCCGTTGTGTCCGGAGTGCCTTCGACTTCAGTCACGAGATGGTCGATTCCAATTACGGGCCGATCCGCCGCTTTTGTTTAGTTTGCCAGAAATCACCATAGTGTAGGAACTTCCCAGGGTGATTGTTAGGATTGTCAAAGTCAGCCACTGGTCCCTCAGCCTTCCCGAGCGATATGCTCATGGTTTGTCTGGTGGCCGGATTTGCCGGTCTTTTCCTGTTTGGAGGGATGAATGAGACGCGCATCATTGCCGTTTTTGCCGATTTTTGCCTTGGCCTTTTGTACGGCGGCGACAGCGCCGGCTCAGACCACTCGCTCTGCTCAGAACAGCAAGGTCTATTCCCCGCTCCCAGGCTTCGACCGGGGCGCGATGGACACCAGTGCAAACCCTTGCGTCGACTTTTACCAGTACGCCTGCGGCAACTTCTCTAAACTGCATCCCATCCCTCCGGAGCTTTCAGAGTTCGACGAGTTCACCAATCTGCGGGAATACAACTCCCAGGTATTGCTCAAAATCCTCGAAGGCGCGGCATCCGCACACGCGCCATCCGGCTCCGACGAGCAGAAGATCGGTGATTACTATGCCAGTTGCATGGACACGGCTGCGATCGAGAAGAAAGGGCTGGCTGCTCTGCAGCCACAGCTGGATGCGATCGAAGCGCTGAAAGACAAGACTGAGCTGGCTCCGCTGCTCGCCCGCATGCAGAAGCTGGAGGTCAGCGCCTTCTTTGAGGTGGGCTCACAGCAGGATTTCAAAGACGCTACCAAGGAGATCGCCGTTCTCGATCAGGGCGGCCTGGGTTTGCCCGAGAAAGACTACTATCTGCGAACCGACGCCAAGAGCGTTGAGATTCGTCAGGAATACCTCCAGCACCTGATCAATGTGCTCAAGCTGACCGGTGAACCCGCAGCGAAGGCTAGCGATGATGCCCATGCAGTGATGGACCTGGAAACAGCCCTGGCCAGGATTTCCATGAGCGCCGTGGACCGCCGCGATCCGAAGAACGTCTATCACATCGTATCCGTGGATTCGGTCTCTACCCAGATGCCCGTTCTCAAGATCAAAACGATCCTGGACGATACCGGAGTCCCTGCGGTGAACTCTCTGAATGTGGCTTCTCCGGATTTTTTCGGTGGCCTGCAGGGAGTCGTTGACAAGACGAACCTGGAGACGATCCGCACGTATCTGAAGATCCACCTGATTGAATCAGAGAGCATGCGGCTCCCGAAGGTTTTCGACGAGGAGCACTTCAACTTTTACGGACGCCAGCTTGAAGGAACGCTCGAACAGGAACAGCGCTCCAAGCGCTGCGTCAGCGCGACCGACGCCAGCCTGGGAGAGGTGCTCGGGAAGCTCTATGTCGCGCAATACTTCGCCGGAGACAGCAAGGCAAAGACGCTTGATCTTGTTCGACAAATCGAAGGCGCCATGGAGCGCGATCTCCAGCAGCTCGATTGGATGAGCCCCGAGACGAAAGCAAAGGCGGAAGAGAAGCTGCACCTGGTAGCCAACAAGATCGGCTACCCCGAAAAGTGGCGGGACTACTCCAGCCTGGTGGTCCATCGAGACGACTCGATGGGCAATAGCCTGCGGACGCGTGAATTTGACGTCGCCTATGAGTTAGGGAAGATCGGCAAACCCGTCAATCGCAACGAGTGGGAGATGTCTCCGCCAACTGTCAATGCCTACTATGACCCCAGCATGAACGACATCAATTTTCCTGCGGGCATTCTCCAGCCGGCCTTCTATGACAAGACCGCATCCAGCGAAACGAATTATGGACATATCGGCTCTGTCGTCGGCCACGAATTGACCCACGGCTTCGATGATGAAGGGCGGCAGTTCGATGGCAAGGGCAATCTCGTGGACTGGTGGAATCAGGACGACGCGAAGCACTTCGAGCAGCGGGCCGACTGCCTGGTGAAGCAGTACAACAATTTTGTCGCAGTCGACGATCTGCATGTGAACGGTAAGCTCACCCTGGGAGAGAACACCGCCGACAATGGCGGCCTGCGTCTAGCCTTCATGGCTTTCATGGCGCAGGCAGCCGCGGATCACGTAAACCTGGAGCAGAAGACGGATGGCATGACTCCGCTGCAACACCTGTTCGTCGGGTGGGGCCAGAACTGGTGCTCCACAATGCGCCCGGAGCTGGTTCGCATGCTGGTGCAGACCGATCCGCATTCGCCAGACCGCATCCGGGCGAATGCGGTTGTGATGAACATGCCGGAGTTCGGCCAGGCCTTCGGCTGCAAGAAGGGACAGCCGATGAACCCGGCCAAGATGTGCCGCGTCTGGTGAGGAGCCGGAGTCCGCATTGCGCTTGACCAGAGACGTGAACTTCTCCGCATGAGCACCCAACGAACGATGAAAGGCGGGATTGCCGCCCGCGACCATCTGCCCAGGGGGCCGGAGGGCCGGGCGTTGTGCCGCTGGTGCGCTCTTGAAGTGCCGCCGCGCCGCTCTACCTTCTGTTCGGAGTGGTGCGTGCACGAATGGCGGCTGCGAACTAATCCCGGCTATCTGCGGGAGCAGGTGTTCGCGCGGGATCGGGGAGTGTGCGCTCTGTGCGCCACGGATACGCTCATCGGCTACCGCCGCCTGCTGCGGTCACGTGGCGGCCGCCGCCCGGAATTGCTCGCGCCCTGGGGTTTGCGGCGGCTGAACCGCAAGAGTCTTTGGGACGCGGACCATATTCTGCCGGTGGCTGAGGGAGGCGGCGAGTGCGATCTTGAAAACATTCGCACACTATGCCTTCTCTGTCACCGCCGCGCCACCGCCGAGCTGCGCGACCGCCTGCGGCGGGGTGGGGAGACGGAATCAAAAGCTGCTTCGCATGCGCCGGCGCCAGCCGCTAACGCTGCCGAATCGGAATTCGCGGAAGCCGGAGCTTAGGGCCACGCAACCGGCAGGCTGCTCGCGTTAGAGGTCCATCGCATATTGCGGGTTGGCGATATTGAGATCCGCGGAAGACGGTTCGCTCGCCAGATCCAGAACCAGCCGTTCCAGCACCAATCGCTTGTCGGGAGGCGATGAGCGCAGCTCTCCGTCAGCACGCGCAATCAGGCGAACCGCGCGGGTGAGCTCGCGGCGGGACTTGTAGCGGCGCGCCTGGCGTATCAGATCCTCGGCCGCGAACGGCGGCATGCGGAAGCCTTGCCAGAGCGCCTGCCAGACCGCGCGAGAGTCACGAACATCCTTCTCCAGAATGATAAGCATTTGGCGAAAGGTACGCGCCAGCATGTAAAGGTGTCCGATGGCCGAGTCCTCTCCTCCGTCGGAGGCATTCAACAGGCCATGGAGCAGTGCTACGGCGCGCGGCTTGTCTTTGGCGGAGATCGCGTCGGTAAGCTCGTAAAGCGAGCGCTGTTTGGCCGCCAGCACCATCGTTTCCACGTCGCCCAGCGTGATCCTGCCGCGCTCTCCCACGTACAACAGAAGTTTTTCGAGCTCACCGGAGATCAGCATCATATCCGCGCCCAGGGCGTCCGCGAGTTCGCGAGCTGCATCCGGGTCAAACTTTACCGAGTGTTCTTCCGCACTCGCGATCAGCCACCGGACGGCATCGGCTTCATCCACGCGGGCCAACTCGACCATGCCGCAGTACTCGCCCAGGGTCTCGCGAATCCGCTCATAGCGCTCCTTGTCCTGCATGTCCATTCGGCGCAGATCGGCCGGAATGCGCAGATGATCCGCGACAAAGAGCAGAACAGCTTGCGAATTGGGCGACCGAAAATACGTGTTCAGCTCGGCAAACTCCTCTTTTTTCGCTCCACGCGTATACAGGTTCTTTATGTTCTTGACGAAGATTACCTGGAACGGAGCCATCAAAGATGGGGTTCGCGCGCGATCCAGCACGTCGAAGATACTGATCTCCGCCAGATTGAAGTCGCTGAACGAGAATTCGCGAAGCGACGGCTCTATAAGCGAGCCCATCACCGCTTTGCGGCAGCGCTCATAGAGAAAGATCTCGTCGCCAGCCAAAACGTACCCCGGCTTGAGCGGCGCTTTGCCGGCGGCCGCAGCATTGATCTCAGCCACGAATCGATCCGAGGATGAAAAGCTGCGAAGTCTTTGTCTTTCGATCATGATTCCCTGCGGTCCTTGCCGGGCTGGCTGGCTTTATACAGAAAACCGCATCGGCACTTCCCGGCCAGAACGCCGCCCGGCGACATTAGAAGGACTCCAGAATATCGCCCACCAGCGCCTGGGCGAAGTCTCGCGAGAGGCGCTGGACGGCCGGCGAATCTTCCTGAATAAAACTGGCCAGGTCCGAAGACGTCTCATACTGCTCGTGGAAGACATAGTTGCTGTGCTGATATAGGACCCGGTTATCGCGGTCAGTGAGCACGACATCCGCATTGATGGTGACCAGAAAACTGGAGGTGAAGCTCGAGTTTGCCCCGGCGACCGACGTGGTCGTCTGCGTCTTATACGTCAAGGGTTGAACGGACTCAGCAACAATGACACCGCTCAACTTCGCGTCTGCACTATCGGCTGCCTCCCCGGAGACCACGCTCAGGCGCGTGCGGTCGCTGAACTCGCGAACCACCGCTTGTGTCATGGCCACCTCTGTGTGGTACGACTGGGACCTGTTTTTGAAGATGGGGATGGAGAGGGTATGTACGGTGGCTGGCATATGAGCAGCCGAACCCAGGGTGTGGTATCCGCAGCCGGAAAGAAGGAGCAACAACCAGAGAAACGGCAACAAGACTGTCAGAGCGGACCCTTTGCTGCGTTGGGCCGCCCAGTTCCCCGAAACGCGGAACAATCCGGGGAGAACTCTCATCCGGATGTCCTGCCTCGGTCTACAAGTCTGGGAAATCGGCTCCAAGCCCCACATACAGACGATATTGTCTCAGGAGTGGATGCTTTCCGCACTGCGCCCGTGATGCCACGGCCATGATTTCCGGCGGTATGCGCGAGCCACGCCGCACCCAAACGAAGAACGCTCCCTCACGGGAGCGTTCTTCTGTTTTAGCAGCGGTTGGAAATCGCCTGGGTTGAGGTCGATCTCCGATTATGCCGGCGATGGCTGGCTCTCTCCGCCAAAGCCCGGGGCACGGCCCGGCTCCGGTTTGATGACGTGCTGTACGCTCCCGCTACCGGGATCGCCACCAAGAGGAGCCAGCGGCGGCAGGTCGTTGCCCTCGATGATCATCCGGATCTCCGTCGCATCCAGGGTCTCGCGATCGAGCAGAGCCTTCGCCATGCGGTGCATGACGTCTTTGTGGGTCTCCAGGATCGTATAGGCCGACCGGTAGGCGTCATCTACGAGGCTGCGAACCTCGGCATCGATCTGCCGGGCCGTCTCCTCAGAGAAATCACGGTGCTGCGCGATCTCCCGTCCCAGGAAGATCTGCTCTTCCTTCTTACCGAAGGTCAGCGGGCCCATGCGGCTCATACCGTACTCGCAAACCATCTTGCGGGCCAGATCGGTAGCGCGCTCGATATCGTTTCCGGCGCCGGTGGTCTTGCGCGACATGAAGATCTCCTCGGCGCAACGTCCGCCCATCAGGATGGCCAGCTGCGTCTCAAGGTAATCCTTGGTTACCGTGTGCTTATCCTCTTCCGGCAACTGCATCGTGACGCCCAAGGCCATACCCCGAGGGATAATGGTGACCTTGTGAAGCGGATCCGCGTGATCGCGTTTGGCGGCCACAAGCACGTGGCCCGCCTCGTGGTAGGCGGTGTCGCGCTTGTCGTCCTCGGAGAGCAGCATGGATTTCCGTTCGGCGCCCATCATGACCTTGTCTTTGGCCAGCTCGAAATCGAACTGATGGACTGCCTTACGGTTGGCGCGCGCAGCATTGAGCGCCGCCTCGTTGACCATGTTCGCGAGATCCGCGCCGGAGAACCCAGGCGTTCCCCTAGCCAGCACGCGAAGATCGACGTCTTCGGCCAAAGGAACTTTCTTGGCGTGAACGCGGAGCACCTCTTCGCGGCCGCGCACATCGGGACGGCCGACAACGACGCGCCGGTCAAAGCGGCCGGGCCGAAGCAGGGCTGGATCGAGGACATCCGGCCGGTTGGTTGCGGCCACCAGAATCACCCCATCATTGGACTCGAAACCGTCCATCTCGACCAGCAACTGATTCAGCGTCTGCTCTCGCTCATCGTGGCCGCCGCCCAAACCTGCGCCACGATGGCGCCCGACGGCATCGATTTCGTCGATGAAGATGATGCAAGGGGCGTTCTTTTTCCCTTGCTCGAACAGATCACGCACCCGGCTCGCGCCTACGCCGACGAACATCTCGACGAAATCCGAGCCGGAGATGGAGAAGAACGGCACATTCGCCTCGCCGGCAACCGCCCGGGCGAGCAGGGTCTTGCCGGTTCCCGGGGGGCCTACCAGGAGAACGCCCTTGGGAATCCTCCCGCCGAGCTTTTGGAACTTCTGCGCCTCGCGGAGGAACTCAATAATCTCCTTGAGCTCTTCCTTTGCCTCGTCCACCCCGGCGACGTCTTTGAAAGTAATCTTCTTTTGCTGCATTGACAGCAGGCGCGCCCGGCTCTTGCCAAACGACAAGGCCTTGTTGCCGCCGCTCTGCATCTGGCGAAGCATGAAAAACCACAGGGCTCCAATGATGATTACAGGCGAGAAGTTCAACAGGATCGGCAGCCAGGAGCTTCCCTGCGTATCCTTTACCGTAATCCCCACTTTGTTATCCTGCAGGATCTTGAACATGTCAGGATAGTTCGCCGGCACGATCGTGTGGAACGCCTCTTTATCACTGGCGTAGTGGCCGTGAACTTCGTTATTGTTGACCACCGTCACATCGGCGACCTTGCCCGACTGGGCATCCTGCATGAACTGCGAGAAAGAGACCTCCCGGTCATGGCTCATGCCAGTGCTCTTCTGGACGATTTGCCAGAGAAGGACCAAGCAAGCCACGATGAAGACCCAGAAGATGATTGTTTTGACCGTAGAATTCACGAAACCCTCGTTTCTCTTGCGCAACTTCTAAAAAGACAGGCACGTCCTAAAAAGCGGCGGGCGCTTGACAGTCGGACGCTCTTGACCCTTTACAGTGTTAGACGATCGAACCCCGTCGTCGATTCTGAAGACTTGGAACCTTCCGAATGCGGCACAGTGGCCCAGCCTAAAGCCCATTGCGCAACTTTTATTCTACTCCCCGTAACAACAAAACGTTTGCCCAAAACCTGCCAGTCCCCTTCTGGGGTGGTTACCGGCTTTCGATTTGCCGGTGACCGCGAGACGCTGTCCTGGCGCGATGTTGAAAGCAGGAGGCTTATTGCACTGGGATCATCGCATCGCGCTCCCCGGTTCAGCTTGCCGGATCGGGACAGCCGGTCCGACGCCGGCCTCCGGTTCCACTGACCAGGCAGACTACGGCGCTGGGGCCTGCCCGGGGATCGGATCGGCCGCGAAATCGAACTGAGGTGCATCCACCTGAACCCCGCGCATCCATACGATGTTTCCTGATACCTCGACCACCGGCCACAGCCCGCGTTCTCTGCCCCGGACGTGCAGGCGGTCGAGGATCTCCTTAATCTTCCTCGGACCGCTGCTATGGCGCAGGATCACCCGGTCCCCCGCTCTCCAGTTGCGCAAGACTGCAGAAAAGCCTTCTCCGGCATCTGTGGCCACCGCCCGCAGCAGGATTCCGTAGGCTGGAGCGCGGATCTCCCCCGGGATCCGGAAGGGGTATTCCGGGGTTGACGGCGCCGGCCTCTCTGGCAAACTTCCCCGGGTAAGCCGGATCTCCCGCAGGCCTCGCTCGGCGGCGAGCCTGCCCGGCAGTTCCAGCCGGCGGCCGGTGGAGTGCTGGGCCGGATCGGCGAGCGCCAGCAACTGCTCGGTATGTTCGAACCCAAGCTTCGCGCCGAGCTGGCGCGCGGCCGCTCGCAAAACCCGGCGTTTTACGGCAGGGGCAAGCCTATTGAGACGTTCGAGCTCAATTCCTACGCTTGCTTCTTCCTGCTCGGCTGAGACACGACGCCCTCCGCCCCGGACCGGCCGGCCCGGTAACAAGAGCGAGGGCAGCAGGCGCGCCAGCTCAGCTTGCCAATAGCGCTCCTCGTCAGCCGAGATCGCCGCCACGCGCGACAACTGCCTGGCGATCTCCGGATTGAACCTGACGAGCAGCGGCAACAGCTCGTGGCGGATCCGGTTGCGTGTATGCCTGAGGTCGCGGTTCGTGGCATCTTCACGCCATGGCTGGTTCAGATCGCCGAGCCAGCTCTCGATCTCCCGGTGCGTGGCTTCCAAAAACGGCCGGAGCACGATTCCCTGCTCCAGAGGAAGAACCACATGGATGCCGCTCAGCCCCTCGGTCCAGGCTCCGCGGAGAAGCTTATAGAGAACCGTCTCCGCCTGGTCGTCGAGGGTGTGGGCTGTCACCACGGCATCCACCCTTCCCTCTGCCATCATCTGCTGGAAGCGGGCGTAGCGAAGGTTCCGGGCAGCCTCCTCCAGGGTCTCTCGATTCTCCACGGCAGCCGAGGGAGCGTCCCCGCCATAAAGATAAAAGGGCAGTTCGAAGCGGGCAGCGAGCTCCTCGACAAACGCGGCATCCGCATCCGCCTGCTCGCCTCGGATGCCATGATGCACGTGAACGACCGAGAGCACGACACCCAGCTTCGATCGCTCCTCCAGTAGCCTGCGCAGCAAGGCCACGGAGTCCGCGCCTCCCGAGACGGCGATCGCGATCCGCTGGCCCGGATGGAACAGATCCACTTTAAGACTCGGGGAAGACGCTTGCATCACTGCAGTAT
>DASYYO010000471.1:0-12521 GCA_035933805.1 Acidobacteriaceae bacterium
GCCCGTTTGGCAGCGAGGAACTTCTCCTTAATTCCGCCGACCGGCAGAACGTTTCCGCTCAGCGTGATCTCACCGGTCATCGCGGTAAGCGGATGAACAGGCGTATCGGTCAACAGCGACACCAGCACAGTGGCCATGGTGACGCCGGCGGACGGCCCGTCCTTGGGGATGGCTCCGGCCGGGACGTGGATATGGATGTCCAGGTCCTTCATGAAGTCCTCCGCCAAGCCCAGGCTTGCAGCGTTGGAGCGAACCCAGGTAAGCGCTGCTTGCATGGACTCCTGCATCACCTCGCCGATCTGCCCGGTCATGGTGAAGCCGCCCTTGCCCTTCATGCGATTAGCTTCGATGAAGAGGATGTCCCCCCCGGCAGGAGTCCATGCGAGCCCGACGGCAACGCCGGCACGCTGCGTGCGCTCGGCAATCTCCGTATCGACGCGCACTTTGATTCCGCCCAGGAACTCGTGAATCACCTCATGGGTGACCATGAGCTTCTCGTTCTTGCCTTCCGCAATGCGCCTCGCCTGCTTGCGGGCCACGGTGCCAATCAACTGCTCCAGCTTGCGAACACCTGCCTCCCGCGTGTAGTGCCGGACGATATAACGCACAGAATCTTCAGGAAACTCGATCGAGGACTCGCCGTTTTCGCCGGCCACGATGCCGTTTTCCTTCATCTGCCGAGGAATGAGGTAGCGGAAGGCAATGTGCACCTTCTCATCTTCCGTATAGCCCGACAGATCAATGATCTCCATGCGGTCCCGAAGAGGCTCAGGGATCGGATCCAGGATGTTTGCCGTGCAGATAAAGAGGACCTTGGAGAGATCGAACGGTACATCCAGGTAGTTGTCCCGGAAAGTGTTGTTCTGCTCCGGATCCAGGGTCTCCAGCAAGGCAGACGCCGGATCGCCTCTGAAATCGCGGCCGAGCTTGTCGATCTCATCGAGCATGAAGACCGGGTCGTTGGCTTCCGCTCTCCGAAGCGCCTGAATAATCTGTCCCGGCAGTGCCCCGATGTAAGTGCGGCGATGTCCACGGATCTCCGCCTCGTCGTGCATTCCGCCAAGTGAGATCCTCTGGAACTTCCGTCCCAGGGAACGCGCGATACTACGTCCAAGGGAGGTCTTGCCGACGCCCGGAGGTCCTACGAAGCAAAGAATCGGCCCCTTCATATCCGGCTTGAGCCGGCGGACACTCAGATAATCCAGAACGCGGTCCTTCACCCGCTTCAGGTCGTAGTGGTCCTGATCCAAAATCTCCTTGGCCTTGGTAATGTCGACGGCTCCGCCCGTGGATTTCGCCCAAGGCAGCACAGCCAGCCACTCGATGTAATTGCGTGTGAGGGAGTAATCCGCGGCCATGGGAGACATGCGAGCAAGGCGGTTCAGCTCCTTGGTCGCCTCTTTTTTTACGTCTTCCGGCATGCCGGCCGCGTCAATTTTCGCGCGCAGATCCTCGATGTCTTTCTGGCCCTCGTCCATCTCCCCAAGCTCTTTCTGGATGGCCTTGAGCTGCTCGCGCAAGTAGTAGTCACGCTGCGACTGCTGCACCTGATCCTGCACCTCAGACTGGATCTTGTTGCGCAGTTGTTGAACTTCGGCTTCCTTCGCCAGATGCTTGTTCATGCGCTCGAGGCGGGCGATGACATCGGGCGTCTCCAACAGTTCCTGCTTATCAATCGTCGACAGGAACGGGAGAGACGAAGCGATGAAATCGGCCAACCGGCCTGGATCTTCGATGTTGAGGGCGATCGTCTGCAGTTCATCGGAGAGGGTCGGGGAAGCGGTCACGATCTGCTGGAAGGCAGCGGTGACATTCCGCTGCAAGGCCTCCACTTCAGCGCTCTTTCCCGCGTGAAGCTCCTCGATGTGCTCGACGGTTGCCGTCATAAACGGCTCGATCTGATTGAATTCCCCCAGCTTGACGCGCTCGGTGCCTTCGGTGAAGACAAAGAGGCTCTGGTTGGGCATCTTGACGACCTTGTGAACCGTCGCCTTCGTGCCTACTGAGTAGAGATCGCTTGGTTGCGGGTCGTCCAGGCGCTCGTCACGCTGGGCAACAACGACAATGGTCTTTTCTTCCCCGAGCGACTGGATCAGTTGGATTGAGCTTTCGCGGCCAACCGTCAGGGGTAAAACAGCATGGGGGAAGAGCACCGTGCTCCGCACCGGCAGAACAGGCAAGGCGCGGCCGCCGGAGTTGCTCGATTCCCGCCGGCTAGGCTCGGTCGGGTTGATAACGCTTAGGAAATCGCTAGCCATGAGTCCCTTTCTATCAAATAATCAGATACTAGGATGTTCCAGGAGCCGGAAAGTTGCAGAGATCCCTTATTTTCCCGCTTTCACGCGCCTCAAAGGTTGCTTTCCTGGGGTGCGGAGAACCCCCAACTGCCAGTCTGGATTTTTCAGGCCGTCAAAAAGGGGAGGGCGCACCCAGCAAGGTCAGCGAGCCGGGAGCGCCGCCGGGTAGCGGCCCAGTTCCTTGACCACCAGACACCGTCGCCCGAGCTGGGCGAGAATACGATCGGCTGTCTCCGGCCGGGAGATCTGATAGTCGGCGTAGAAGACATATTCCCAGGGCTGCCCGTGGACAGGGCGCGACTCGATCTTGCTCAGGTTGGTGCTGTGTGCGGCAAAGACCTCCAAGGCTGAGACCAGCGCACCGGGACGGTTCTCGAGGGTGAAGGCGATGCTGACCTTGTTTGCATCCAATACCGGCCGCACGCTTTCCGCATGCTGAATCAGGAAGAAGCGCGTGAAGTTGGCTGGATTGTCCTCAATATCTTCCTCAAGCACTTCCCCGCCGTGCCAGACCGCTGCCTGCCTGCTGGCGATGGCTCCCTCGCTCCGGTCTCCCCGCTCGACGATCTGCTTGACGCTGCCTGCCGTATCATAGGCAGGCGTGGCGACGATGGCCGGATGGAGACTGAGAAATCGGCGGCATTGAGCGAGCGCCACGGGGTGAGAAGATGCGCGCCGGATCTCAGCCAGGCTGCTGCCCGGAATTCCAATGAGATTGTGGCGGATGCGCAAGAGGGATTCCCCCTCGATCCGCACGTCCCGCTGAAACAAAAGATCGAAGTGCTCCGCTACAGAACCAGCGAGCGAGTTCTCGATCGGAATGACAGCCGAGACACCCTCTTTCTCCACTAAGTTGAAGACATCCGCGGATAGAGCACAGGGGTAAATGGTTGCCTCCGGCGCCATATTGAGTGCCGCTTCATGACTAAACGACCCATACTCCCCCTGAATGGCAATCCGCATTTCTTCTCCCGATTCTCAATTTACTAAGGCACGGCAACCCGCCGGGACACTAGCGCAACATATCACACCGTAGCAAGACTTTTGGAAGGGAGAAATGAGAGATGCTCTGGACGCTGTTCGTTATTTTGTTGGTTCTTTGGCTGGTCGGGTTTATAGGATTTCACGTCGTGGCGTGGTACATCCATCTTCTGCTGCTGATCGCACTCGTCGTACTTGTCCTCCAACTGGTAAGCGGCAGACGCGCAGTCTGAATCATCAGCGGACCACACGAGGAGATACCCTGACTGCCGGATAGAAAAATCTGAAAGCAAGCGCAGGTGGGGGCGGACGCAAGACCAATTCGAGGCGTCGTTCCGGAAAAGCGCAACCAACCACGTACAACCGCAATCAACCGGCCCGGGAATCTTCCGGGCTAATGACACAAGGAGCATAGATCATGAACAAGGACCAAGTGAGCGGCAAACTGGACGAGGTGAAGGGCCGCGCAAAGCAGGCTGTCGGCGAATCAATAGGCAACCAAGGACTCGCGAATGAGGGCCTGGTCGACCAGGCAACGGGAGCCGCCAAGGAAACCTGGGGCAACGTGAAGGACGCTGCCGCCGACGCCAGCAAGCGTCGCCAGGAAGCCGCGGAGCATCAAGCCAACGAGAGCCGTGCCAATATGCGCGAGTCCATTGCCAATACCAAGGATAACGCGAACGAGAAGATCGACGCCTACAAGGACCAGCACAAGCAGCGTTCGGCGTAGTCTCAGCCGACGGCGGGAAAGCATCTCTCGTTCTACTCTTATCAGCCGGCGCTCACACCGCCGGCTGCCTTTTTGTGCGGCTGGAATGCAGCCGCTACCGAGTGAGCGAAACCGCGATTGAACAGAAAAAGACGAAGGAGATGATCCCGTTCATGGTGAAAAAGGCAGCGTTCAGACGCCTTAAATCCGTGGGCGAGATAATCAAATGCTCATACACCAGGAGAGCGGCGACCACGGCTACGCCGGCCCAGGCGGCGCTATTCAAGGCAAAAAGTCTGAGCAGCCAGAGCAGCAGAACGAGCATGATGAGGTGCATGCCGCGGGCAATCCAGAAGGCTCCGCGAATGCCCACGTAACGCGGAACGCTGTTCAAATCGCATTGCCTGTCATGCTCGACATCCTGGCAAGCATAGAGCACATCGAAGCCGGCCACCCAGAAGATCACCGCGGCCGTAAGCACGAGAATGCGTGGGTCCAGCGTGCCGCGGATCGCAATCCATGCTGCAGCCGGAGCGATTCCCAGGGCGAACCCAAGCACCAGATGGGACCAGCGGGTAAAGCGCTTGGTGTAGGAGTAGGAGAGCAGGACAGCGAGCGCAAAGGGAGAGAGCAGCAGCGTGGCCCGGTTGAGTTGAGCCGAAGCTAGCACGAAGGCGATGGCCATCAGCACGGTGAACCATGCGGTGAAACTGCGGCTCAGCCGGCCAGCGGGGATCGCGCGCTGCGCTGTGCGCGGATTGAGCGCATCGAGTCCGGCATCCGCCCAGCGATTGAAAGCCATTGCAGCGGAACGGGCGGTGACCATGCACACGACGATCCAGAAAACCTTGCCCCAGGCCGGCCAGCCGTGAGCGGCGAGCATTGCTCCGCTGAGAGCAAACGGCAACGCAAAGACAGAATGCTCCCACTTGATCATCTCAAGGGTGGTCGCCACGCTTCGCGCCAGAGTCATAATTCGAAAAACCCTCCGGTCTTCAGTGTACCGGCCGGAGGCAATCCAGACCATGGAAGGTGCGGAGAACGCAGGCCCAGAAAAGCAGCTCGTATTGGAACCGTCTCTCCCGGGCCGGCAAGCTTCTGAATTAGCCAAGATCCGGCGTCTCTATTTCCGCTCGCCCTGGCCTGCAACTTGAAGGTCGTTGGTAACGCTGAAGACTCCCGGAACGCCGTTCGCCTGAATACCCGCCACATTCTTATCAGCCTGACTGTCGACCACACCGGTCAGGATGACGCGGCCGTTCACCACGGTGATCCGAATGGGTTGAGCGGGATCGATTGCGTATTTGTTCAGCGACGGAAAACCATAGACGGCGCGCCAGACCTGAGCGCGGGTCTGCCAGTCCATCGGGGATACCGGATCGACCTGAATATCGTCGACAACATCCTGGACGCCAGGGGTTCGAGAGGCTAAAGCCAAGGCAGAGTCTTTTGCCACCGGGCCCAGTGCATGACCGCTCATCGTCGCCACCCCGTTCTGCACGTTTACGGTTATGGCGTCGAATGCGTTCCCGTAGCCGACGCGATCGTATTGCAACTGTTTGAGAATCTCCTGCTGAATCTGCTGGTCAGAAATCTGGCCGGCGCCTTCAACCTCGACTATGTTGTTGATCCCGGAAGCGCCCTTTATCCGGTGCACCCGCTTGTCCAGTTCCTCCTTGGTCGCGAAGTCTTTCACTGTGCCCTGAAGGGTGACGATCCCATCCTTGACGTTCGCCTGAACGTTTTTGAACTCATCTTTCTTGATCGCGTTGAGGACGCTAGCCCGGAGATTGTTATCGTTCTGCGCGTTCTGCGCATTGGCTATGGGTGCGTTGACCAGCAATGCGGGCAGACCCGGAACCAGAATCGCAAGCGCCATCACCCAGTTGGCGCTAAGATGTGCTCTCCTCATTGGATTTCTCCTCTATGTTGCGGAATCGCATTTCCACTTTTGCCGTAACTCTATGGACTCTTCGGTCTGGTTGAATCATCTCCGATACATGCATCCAGAGTCGAAAGACGGCGCCGATGGCTTCAACTCCCCCGAGTGCGAAGACGCTAGCGCAGACGCCGATGTACCTTCAGAACGACGCTGAAAACATCCGATTCATCACGGATAGCGAGAATCGAGATGTTGGCCGTGAGATTCACCTGTGCCTGGATCAGTTGCTCAGCCGTGGCATTCACATTTGTCGCGTAGGTGAGCTCGACATTGCGGGATATATTTTGTTGCACAGTGATGCGAGCCGTTGAGTTACCCAGGTTCGCGAGATAGGTCGGATCAATCTTCACGCTGCCTACGCCAAAGAGCTTCTGCACACGGCTACTCACCGTTGCATTCAGCGCTCCTCCCAACAAGGCGTTGGTGGTCGAGTTCACGCCGGCTTGTTCCTGGTCCTGGGAGTAAATCTGCTGGTCCTGCTGCGTGCGCCCGAGCGCCAGGAGGGAGATGACATCGGCTTGCGGAAGCGGCGGCTCGGAGCGGAAGGTTGGGGTAAGGTGCGCCGTGCTGCCGTGAAGGCCCACAGTGACGTCATACTCCTGGATGCGGGTAGTGGCATCGATGTCAATGACGGGCTCAATCCGCACCGGGTTGGTGAAATAGATCTCTCCGTGCTGCAACTGATAGGTAGTGCCGGCAAAGTTGGCGGTTCCCTCGGTGATATTGATTCGGCCGAGAAGGGCAGGCTGGGCGACGGTTCCCCGGATGCGCAGGTCCACACTGCCCGCCAGTTGCGCGTAGGAGTTCTGGAAATCGAGCTGCGGCGCGGAAGTCACGCGAATGTCCAGCCGGACGCGATTGGAAGGCGCATTCAGGCTGGGCGGTGGAGCGGCGGCAGGGGGTGCGGTAAAGGCCGCAAAATCCAGATTCGGCCCGATGATAAAGCGCGTAATCACCACATTCCCGCTGAACAGCATATTGGCCTGAGAGCCTTGCAGGTGCAGCGTGGTGTCGGCCGTCGCGCTGATGCCGGAGTAACGGATGCGGATATCCTTTCCGGTTGCCGTGAGGTCGCCATAGATCCCATTCTGGTAGGTGATGAAACCGGCGAGCTTGAGCTGGCCGCCGCCGGTTGTCCCCACCAGCTGCTGCACCTCCAGACGGTCCTGGTCGAAGACCAGGGTGCCATTCAGCCTGCTGATCCCGGTAGAAACGTCATTGAGCGCCATGGCCACGTTGGTGAGGCGCACCTGTCCGGTCAGCGAAGGCTTGGTGAGGGTTCCGGCCGCCTCAACATTGAAGTCGACATGACCGGAAGAGTTAATGTCAGGATCGAGCGTTTCGGCCAGCCTCATGTTGACCGATCCGCTCGCGCGCAGGTTGAGATCGCGTTTGCCCATGACATTGGCGGCGCCGGTGATCGTCATGTTTGTGTCCGGCCCGACGATATGCGCCTGTGTGACTCGCACAACGCCATCCCGGAAGGAAGCACGCAAAGGGCCTTCGCTACCCAGCGTTACGTTTTCCATCGTCAGGGCGAGCCGGTCGATCTCCGCGTCTCCGCTGAATCGCTTCGGCTCCCGGGCAGGGCCGGCCAATTCCACTCTTCCAGCAATCAAAGAGTGCCCGGTCAGATTCTGCACCTTCATGATTCTCAGGAAAGGATCGATGTCAAATTCGCTGAAAACCAACTTGGCCTGGGTTTGGAAGTCGTCATGGAGCGCGGTCTGACCGCTCAACTCGATCCTCGTTGTCACCCCTGCCGAATGTGCAGTGAAGTGCGCGATTCCACTCTGCGTGTTCGCCACGGCCTCTATGCCTCCCGCCGGCTCTCCGCCGAGTGTCAGATTGCTCAGATGAATACCGAGCAAAACGGACGGCGACGTAAAGCTACCGGAGGCATGAGCGTCGAATTTGAGCGACCCCGTCACTGGGAAGCTGGGGGTCTGCAGATGGCGGAAACGGGCCAATTCGAAGTTCGTCCCGTCCAGGTTCGCCAGAAAGTTCTTCTTCCGCAGATCGTAGGTGCCGTTGGCGACCACCGCTCCTCCCTGCTGCAGCAGCGTCAGCTTGACCAGATTCAGAGAATGCCCGGCAAACGACAGATCGGCGGAGATACTGCGATACGGCTCGTTGGCCATTTCGCCGCCCAGAACAGCCAGATTGCCGCCGCCATTGAGGTCACCCAACGTACCTCCGGCATGCATCTGCAGGCTGACAGTTCCGGTGATGGGGAGAGATTGGCCGACAATCGCCAGCAGATCGGTGAGGGGGGCCTGATGGATGTTGGCCGTCGCTTCAATCCTCGAGAAATCGTCGAACGCGCTTCGACCGCGGCTGATGGGATGGCCGGCCACCGTGCCATGGAGGTCGACTCTCGCTCCGCCTGCGACAAGCGATGCCTGCTGGACAGAAATGAGAGCGGAGGAGTACTCACCAACTGCATCCACATGATCCCAATGAATGGATCGGACAGAAGCCCCGGCGAGCGGCCCGGGGGAAGGCCGGCTCAAAGTCCCGCTCAATGCGGAAGACGGCGCCGTCGGCCCGAAGGCGCTGAGGTCGAGCGAGAAGTTGGCAGCGGTGAGATGTCCCTTGATATCGGGGTCCATCAGCGAACCGCCTGCAGTCCCATTGAACTCCGCCTGGCCGTGAAGCTGAACAGGAAGAGCCGCCACTCCGGATCTACCGTTGAGAGTCAGGCCGAGATCCGTAAGCACACGGTCAAACTCCCCCAGGCTCGTCGTGCTGAGATCGACTTGAAGAGCGGAGGACCGGGTGATGGGATAGACCGCCAGGCTTCCGCTTACGCCGGCACTGGTGGACAAGGTATGAGCCTCGAATCGGCGAATCTCGACGGTTCCATTCCGCTGGAAATACTTGGCGTCGACCATGCCGCTGAGGGGCAATTCGCCGGCAACTGGGAAACGGGGAGCGGTGAGTTGAAGTCCGGCGCTGACGGTCAGATCGTCCGCGGGTCCCGTCCAGGCGATATCGACCGCTCCAGTCGCCGCAGTATCAAAACCAAGATTCTGGAATTGGCGAACGGCAACCGCTCTCAACACTGTAGGCAGCCGCACAGCGTGAATTACCGCCTGAATGGTAAAGGCAGGTTGGACAGCGGAAACCGGCTTGCCACGGATGGGCCGCAGCGGCGTTTCCGGGGAGGTAGCGGCGCCCTTATTCCAGTGGGCGATGCGGAGCGTGGCATCGACGCTGCCCCCCTCCCGCAGACTCCCTTTGACGCCTTCGAGCGCGATCTCCGTGGGGTTAATCAATAGATGTGTGGTTGCGTTCACCCCACTGAGCACCACATAGTTGTCTCTATATCCCCCGTCCACAATGCGGAGATCCCCGCCCAGGGAAAAGCGTGTGCTTCCGCTCCCCTCCCCAGTCAGATTCAGACTCGCTGCTCCCTGACGCAGGCCATCGACTCCAGTCAAAGCGGCCACTTCCCGCAGGTCGATATTGCCCCTGGCCGCCAGGCGCCAAGCCGGCTCAGCGAAGTTCTGCACGGCGCCGGATGCCTCCAGGTGCGAGCCGCCGCTCGAGAAATGCAGCGACCGGATCTGGGCCGCATTGCGGGCCACCTCAACTTCAAGTGCGAGTGTGCTGTTCAGCGCGGGAGCGGAGCCGCCCTGCAGGCGAAGGTCCGCCGCCTGAACTCTGCCCAGGTAGTGGTCGCTCGCAGGAAGATAGGTCACCACCGCCCCAAGATCTCTGGCCGCGAGATTGAATGGAACGGAGCGCTGGTTGAGAATGGCGACGCCGCGGTTGATCTCCACACGCCGGATCTTGAGATCGAAGATCGTGTCCCCGAGAGACTGATTGCTCTGCGGCTTCGATTTTGGCCGCGGCTGGTTCGTGCTGCCGTCGGGGTAAACGATCAGATGAAATACCGGATGCTCCGCCTCCAGCCTGCTCAGGCCGACCTGCGGACGAAGAAAGGCCAGGACCTCGGCCTGGATATAGAGCCGGTCGACGTGGACATAGGGAGTTTCACCAGGGCCTTCCAGTCCATGGATCGTGAGGTCGTCCGCCTGAATGGCGAGATGCCAAAGGTTCCAATGGAACGAATGCAGCTCGACGCGTCCGCCGGTCGAATCCTGAAGAACGGTGATGATCTTCTTCCTGACGATGTTGGCAAACTGCGGAGTGGAGGCGTAAAGAAGCAGCCCGGCGGCCAGGAGAACGATCAGGAGGAGGAAGCCGCCACCCAGGGTCCACATGTAGAACCATGCGGAGCGGCTCCGTGCCGGAGCCTCTGCCGGGCGGGGCTCCGAAGCAGTCGCGGGTCCGCCTTCGGTCCCGTTCGGACGGCTGTCCCTGGAACTGCTCATGGGTAGTCTCCTTTGCCGTCCTCCTCTGGGGGGTCAGGTTTGCCAAGGTCATTATATTGCGCGCTCAGAATGGCCACGCTGCCTTCGTCCTTCAAGCTCTGCAGCCAGTCCCGCAGAAATGTGTTCACCCGCTGTTGCAGCAGAATCTCCTCGATGCGGCCGGACACAGCCGAAAGGGGAGGGGGCTTGAGCTTCCGTTTGACAAACTCCGGCACAAAGCTCTTGTTGTAGTATTCCGACGCCTCCGCTCGGGAGATGCGAACGCCGGCGCCAAACCGCGATTGGATGAAGGAGAGAATCTCAAGGCGCTGACGCCAGTGCGCTTGCACCTCCGGCTCAGTCAATCCGTTCGCCCGGAGAAAATCATGCCACCCCGAATCGGTCTCGCAATGATACTGCGCGCATGCGGGAATCTCTTTCCGCAATTCCGTGAGCTGCCGGTCAACCTCAGCCTGCGCCGGCGTGACAACCTTCACCTGCAGGGCGCGAATCTGCTGCAGAATCAGATCGCGATCGATCAGCCGCTGCAGAGCCGTCTTGGCTGAATTGCGCCCAGCCTCTGCCTCGTCCGGCTGAAGCGCGCCGAACCGCGTCTCTTCCTGTACGTCACTCTCCAGAATCACGTCGCCGTTGATGACGGCCACGACGCGGTCGAGCACCACCCGCTGGCCTTTTGCCTCCGTATCGGGCGAAACAGAAGAAGAAGGAGGCGCGGACGGTGCGGAGGATGCGAGCGGGCGGCTCTGCGCGAAGCCGCGGAGGCCTGCGCAGGTCAGAACGAAGAGCACGGAGACAAGGACAGGGGAGATCGCCGCGTTGTGATTCTTCCGGTCCATCAGAAGCTCTGCCCGATGCTGAAGTAGAAATTGAAATGCCCGGCTGAGCCGACATGCGGATCCGGCGTCGGCGAGGTACTGTTGTAATCGTAAATAACCGGGTAAATCGGAGGATTCAAGTTATAGCTGAAATCCGCGCGGACCGGTCCGATCGGCGTGTAGTAGCGTAGGCCCAGGCCTAAGGCATGGGAGGAGTCGTTGAAGTCACAAGTACTCCGCGTGTTGTATGCGGTGTAAGTGGTGGAAACATCCCTGCAGGTGTCGCTGTGCGGCTGCCTGACGCGCAGCAGGCTCTGCCAGATATCCGAAGAGGTTTCAAAGACGTTTCCCATGTCATGGAAGAGGACAAAACTCAGGTTGGTTCCGAAATAGGGCAGCTCCGGAGCCGGAGCACGAAGCTCCGATGTGTTTACGAAGACGCCTGCGCCGCCGATCGGATATCCAGTCTGCGGATCGCGAGGTCCGGCGGAATTGATCGCGAAGCCCCGATGAGAGGTGGCGCCGCCGGCGTAGAGACGCTCAGGAAGGGGAATGACCTGTTCGGCTCCATTGCCGAACGCTCGCTCCTGGCCGTAGCGGGTCTGGCGGGCGAAGACCCAATGATCACGGCCAAAGTCGTAGTAGGTCGCGTTACTGATGTCCAGGCGATTGAAGTTAGCCTCCGACCGGAAGAGTGCATCTGCCAGGAACTGCTCGGCGCTGGTAAAGCTGCCGTGATGCGCGTCGAGTGCGACATCACGAGTGTCGCGGATCCAGGTAACCCCCGGGCCGCCCACCCGAGTGGGCTGAGCAAGCAGCGGAATCAGCGCCGGACTGACTTGAAGGGTATTTGGGTTCACCGCGACACGGCGATAGGAAAATGAATAGATCAGCGAATTGGCCTTGTTGGCGCGCTGCGAGACCCGGCCGGAAGCTGAGGCAATTGACGCCTGATAGGTACTTATATCGGCGGTATTGTTGTACCCGCCGGAGAGCGCCAGGTTCCAGCTCGATCTGCGGAACAGATTCGGGTCCTGATAGGTGAGCATGACGAGCTGCTCCAGAGTCCCGTAGTTGGTCCGCAAGGTAATGGACTGATCGGTTCCGCGCAGATTGATGCGGCTGATGCTGAACAGGACGCGCGGGCTGGCGCCGAATTTTCCATTGGCCGTGTATCTGCTCGTCGGGGTTCCGGTCTGGGCTTCAAAGCCAAATCCATAGTTGATGTCCCAGCGTTTTGCCTCGGTGAGGTTCAGCAGTACGTTCTTATAGGTCTCGTCGCCGCTTGGATTTTGTATCGCCGTGTTGACCTCATTGAAGAGGGCGAGGTCATAGAGCTTGCGCTGCGTTTCCAGCAGAGCAGTCTGGTTGAGAGGGTCATTGGGGCGAAGCAGAACCCGATCGTTCACTACCGAGGGACGGGTGAAGTGAAGGCCG
>DASYYO010000478.1:0-16023 GCA_035933805.1 Acidobacteriaceae bacterium
GCGCCGATCTGATCGTCGACCACGCGCAGCTCCGGCCGGTCCTCCGCGAGGCGCAGCATGGTTCGTAAAAAGTTCTTCCCTTGCGCCGCATACACCCAGGTCGTACGCAGCACCAGGTAGCGGCGGGTGGCATTTGCAATCGCAGCTTCCCCAACGGCTTTGGAGGAGCCGTATACGCTGAGCGGAGCGATTGGATCGCTCTCGACATAGGGTGCATTTTTTTCGCCGTCGAAGACGTAATCGGTCGAGTAGTGGATGAGCAGCGCGTCGAGCCTGGCTGCCTCCTGGGCAAAGACTCCGGGCGCGGCCGCATTGATGGCGAAGCAGATCTCAGGCTCGGATTCCGCCTTGTCCACCGCCGTATAGGCTGCCGTATTCACAATGACCTGGGGCGCAGCCTGGCGCACCAGATCCCGGATGCTCTGCGGGTCGCTCAGATCGCAGGAGGAGCGCCCCGCAAAGAGCATTTCGTGATGGTTCCATGGCAGCGCGGCGAGAGCGCCTCCGACCTGCCCGTCTTTTCCGGTAACGAGGATTCGCATTGGCTTCCCATAGTTTAGAAGACCGGCCCTCTAACTCAAGAGCCGGCCGGGCTTTGGAACCTCGGGGGCTCCTTCCCCCTTCGTTCGTTCCACGCGGCCCGGAAATGATCTAGAATGCGTGCACTGTGACTCCATCACCGGAATTCCCCGATTCCTCCGACCTTCGACTGGCACAGGTCGATCCGGCTCATCCGTTCAAGAGCGCCTGGAAGACCTTTCTGATTGCTGCCGTGGTGGTAACCCTTGCCATCGGCACATTCGTCTATATCGTGCACAGGCCCCCGGTATCGTCCGCTGAAGTCTTGAGTGTGAACTACTACCCTGTCCACTCCACGGTAGACGGCGGGGGCGGCGGCGCCGGCATGCAGGGGGGCAAGGAATCCTTTGACCAACTGGTGATTCTGGCCAGAGTCCGGGTGCACAATCAGACAGATATTCCGTTGTTCTTACAGGATATTTCCGTAACCGTGACCATGCCGGATGACTCGACCGAGTCGAGCGTGGCCGCAGGAGCCAGGGATTTCAACAGGATCTTTCAGGCTTTTCCAGATCTGAGCTCGCTCCGCTCCGCCCCCTTCGACCGCAGCGCTACGATCCCTCCCGGACAGAGCACCGAGGGCCTGGCAATCTTCAGCTTTCCCTTTACCCGGCAGCAGTGGGACTCGCGAAAGAAAGCAGACATGATCATCTCGTTCATTCACCAGAACGATCTTCGCATCAGCTTTCCCCGCTGAGGCGGCGGGCGCCGCCTCTCAGGAAAAGCAAGGTCTCATCCCTCCATTACGGAGACAGCGGCGCAGGCGCGCCCTTCGGCGTGGAGAGATAGCCGGAGACGTGATTCTTGCTTATGTTGTTGACGACCAGTTCGTACAGAAGATTGGCTCTCCCCGTATAGAACTGCACCGGCTCGTTCAGTCCGCGGTCCTTTTTCTCAATCTTTCTGTCGTCCGCTTCCACCGTCAGCGTGTAGCGCGAGTGCTTTTGATCGGCCTTCTTGAGCGCCAGGGCAACTCCGGAGATTGGAGTGGGCTTCGCACCTTTCTTCAAGTTGAACTCATAGTAGTTGCGATCGCCTTTGTGCTTGAGGATATCCAGCTCTTTGCTGTTGGTCGCAATCAGGCCGCTTTGAACCCCCAGATCGCCCAAAGCGCTCTGCAGCCTGCTTTCCGCACTCTGCAGCTCGCTTTTCGTCTGGGCAACATCGGTCTTCACACCGCCGACATCCGTCTTGACGCTGGAAAGATCTCCGGTGACGGCGCCGATCTGCTTTTGCGACTCAGCCTGTGCGGCCATCTGCTGATGCTCCAGACGGGCTGCATCCGCCTGCTGCCTTTTGAGCAGATCGCTGGCGCGCTGCTCCAGCTGCCGCTGTGTGAGACCGACGCTCCGGCCGAGCGTCTCTGAGGTCACCCGCAGCCGGGCGTTCGTCTCATCGAGATCCGCCGCCAGTTTTGCATTCTGCTGCCGGGCTGCGGAGAGCAGCGAATTGGCCTTTTCCACCCTGTTTTCCAGAGTGTACGACCAGACCAACCCGACAAAAGAAGCCAAGACTGCAAAGCCAACCAATCCCACAAAGAGCCCGGAATGGGTTCTTTCCACCGTTTCAATTTCGCTCATAGGACTCTGCCTTTCCCAAAGATCCGCGATCGGCACCGTGCACGACCGGCGGAGCGCGCCAGAACTGGGGACGCGCTATTTAGACGCTCCTCATCCTACAATGGACGCGTGGAGCGCGCAGACGTTGTTATCGGCGGAGGAGGAATTATCGGGCTTACCCTGGCCCTCCAACTCGCCCGGAACGGATTCCGGGTGAGGGTCATCGAGCGAGGGCGTGCCATGGGGGAGGCGAGTTGGGCCGCGGCAGGCATGCTCGCCGCTGAAGACCCGGAGAATCCTCCGCAACTGGCTGCCCTGGCCGCCTTAAGCCGCAGCCTCTATCCCGAATACCTGAGCACCCTCGCGCGCTTATCCGGGCGTCCCGTGCCGCTGCGCACGAAGAATACCCTGCAGGCTTCCCGGCCGGGAGAACACTTCGATTGCGCGGCAACGGCAACCCGTACTTCCATCACTCCCGAGGAGGCGGTCCGGAGGATTCCTGAGCTTCAATCGGGCGGACGCTCCTTTCTATGGCTCGACGAGTGGAGCCTGGACCCGCGCGACCTTTGCGCCGCCCTGCCCCTGGCCGCGGCCGAGGCTGGCGTCCTTCTGGAAGAGAGCATCGCCGTTGTCTCGGTCACCCCTCATACAGACTCGGTCACGATCACAACTTCGGCCGGTTGCGTGAGTGCGGGCTGCTTTGTGAACTGCTGCGGCGCATGGGCCGGTACGGTTCCGTACTCCCCTGCTCTGCCGGCGGAGACCGCGCAGGACTTTCCGCCGACAGTCCTGCCGCGCAAAGGACAGATGGTCACCGTTCGCCTGGACAAAGCGCCACGGCTCCACGAGGTGCTGCGGACCCCGGAGATTTATCTGGTTCCGCGCGGAGACGGCCGTGTGGTCGTCGGGGCCACCGTCGAGGATATGGGATTCGACCGGCGTGTCGAGCCGGCGGCGCTGAACCGCCTGCTCTCTCAGGCAGCCGCACTTTGGCCGCCCATTGCGTCCGGCGAGGTGGTCGAAAGCTGGTCGGGATTGCGTCCGGGCACTCCCAACGGTTTGCCGCTGATCGGAAGAGCCGGCTCAGACAGGTCAGTTCTGCCCAATTGCTGGCTGGCGACCGGTCACTATCGCAACGGCATTCTGTTGGCCCCGGCGACTGCCGCCGTCTTGTGCCAGTCGATCACCGGGCAGACGCCAGCGATCTCTCTGAGCAACTTCGCTGCAGATCGTTGCCCTCCCAGCCGGCCTGCGCTCCCGTCCACCCCCAAAGCGGCGCTTAAGTGACAATGCTGTGAAGGCTGCGCTATAACTTTGTTAGAGCCGCACTTGGGTGGCCGTTGAATTGCGGGAAAATCGTCTTGCCCGGTGAGATTACGGCGTCATTCGATGCTTCCCTCGCGTCACTATCAATGAATAGTTTTTCTGGCTGGAGGTTTCCGCGGCTGAAAGCAGAATCCAGCGGATTTCCTGGCGCGCAAGGCTTGCGCCTTGACTGGAAGACTGGCTGCCCGGCGGCTCCATCCACGCTCTCTCGAAGGATGAGACTCTTCGGGGATAAGTTCAACAATTCGAACCGGATCGCTCGCAAGGATCAACTAGGAGAGGCAGGTATGTCGACGGCAGTGGCGGGAAAGGGACTTGAAGGGGTAGTGGCCGCAAATTCCGGGATCTGCTGGATCGATGGCGATGCCGGGGTCCTGGCCTACCGCGGCGTTGATATCCATGAACTTGCCGACAAGTCGAGCTTCGAGGAGACGGCTTACCTGCTCTGGTTCGGCCGGCTGCCGAAGCGCGCCGAACTCGACGACTTTTGCCAGAAGCTCTCCCAGGCGCGATCCCTTGACCCGAAGCTGGTTGAGATGCTCCGCTCATTTCCCCGGAGCGCTACGCCGATGGAGGTCTTGCGAACAGCCGTCTCGGCCCTGAGCTTCTACGATCCTGACGAGAATGACAGCGGCCACGACGCCAACGTCCGCAAGAGCTTTCACCTGACCGCTCAGATCCCCATGATCGTCGCGATCTACGACAGGCTGCGCAAGAACCAGCCAGTAATCGAACCGGACCTCAGTCTCAGCCATGCAGGAAACTTCCTCTGGATGCTGAACGGCCAGAAGCCCTCCGAGACGGCGACCAAAAGCCTGGATGTCGCGCTGATTCTGCATGCCGACCATGAGCTGAACGCCTCTACCTTCGCCGCCCGCGTGATCGCCGCAACCCTTTCAGATGTACACTCTGCGATCACGGGAGCGATCGGCGCGCTCAAGGGCCCGCTGCACGGCGGCGCCAATGAGGCCGTTATGCGCATGCTCTTTTCCATCGATAAAGAGGGCGCGGACCCGGTGGAGTATGTACGGAAGATGCTGGCCGCGAAGAAGAAGATCTCGGGCTTCGGACACCGGGTGTATCACACGGAAGATCCGAGGGCGACGCATCTGCGCAGAATGTCTGAGGAACTGGGAAAAGCCTCGGGCAATCCCAAGTGGTTCGAGATGTCGCGCGCCATCGAGAAATTCGTGCTGGCCGAAAAGAAGCTGAACGCAAACGTCGATTTTTACTCCGCCTCGACCTACACCACCCTGGGAATTGATCTGGACCTGTTTACCCCGATCTTCGCCATCAGCCGGATCGCCGGATGGGCGGCCCACGTCATTGAACAGCTCGATGACAATCGCCTGATTCGTCCGCGCGCCGAGTACATCGGCCCGGAGTATCCGGCGAAATATATTCCGATCGAGAGCCGGTAGGCCGCTCGAGACGCCTCGAACCCCCTCCGGAACGATTGCTGTTGCTCAGATGGGCATCACCAGAGCCCTGCTGAGGGCCCTGGTGATGCCTCAACCTTGCTGCACAAGGTTGAAGGCTGCAGCAAGGGTTAGCCGTTCACACGGCATCCACGGAGATGGTCACCGGCACCCGGACCTCCACTCTCGTTCCCTTTTCCGGACCTGACTCGATCACCAGGCTACCTCCTAACAGCCGGACGCGCTCCTTCATGGCAACAATTCCGATGCCCGAGCGAGGGTGTGCAGGCTGCGCCTGGAAACCTTTTCCTTCATCTCTGACGCTCAGGTGCAAGCTGCTCCCGGAGAACTCGATATCGACGAAGACCGACTCGCTCTGCGAGTGCTTGGAGACGTTGCGCAGACATTCTCCCGCAACGTGGTAGACGCAGCTCGACACATCGGGGGGCAAGGAGTCCGGAACGTTCTGGCTGGCGAAATGAGTAATAACCCCCGACCGGTGCTCAAACTCGATGCAAAACTCCTCCAGGGCCGCCCTTAGACCGAGATCGTCAAGGATCGAGGGATGGAGTTGATGAGAGATCCTGCGCACGAGTTCCGCGGCCTCAGCGGCCCGCCGCTGAATCGGGCGCAAGCGCGGTGCGATTTCATCGCGGGAGCCAGTCAGGGCGAGCCTTCCCAAATCCATCGCAATGCATGCCAGGTCTTGGCTCAAATCGTCATGCAGGTCCCGTGCGATCCGGCGGCGCTCGTCGTCCTGAGCGCTCATTAGTTTTCCGGCTAGCTGCCTCAGCTCTTCTCTCTGCTGCCGAATTGCTTTTTCGTCCGCCCGCCTCCTGGAGATGTCCGACGCGAAAGCAACCGCGAGGGTACCCTTAGCCGTTTCAATGGAAGTGAGGCTGATCTCGGTGTCGAACTCCCCACCGCCCTTTCTGAGCGCTTTCAGTTGAAGGTCGAGCCCCATCGTGCGGGTTGCCGGCCGGGCGTGATACTGCCCGCGATGCGCGGGGTGCAAGGCCCGCAGATGCTCCGGGACGAGGATTTCTACGGACTTGCCGCGCAACTCATCGGCCTTGTATCCGAAGATTCTCTCGGTCTCAGGATTCGCCATCACGATCTCTCCCTTTTGATCGACAATGATGATGGCCTGAGGCGCGGCTTCAAAGAGAGATTGAGCCATGGACTCGCTCTCCTGTTTCTGGCGATGAGCGAAGTCCCGCTCCTTCACAGCCCGGCGCACCTGCATCGGCGCGAGGATCAGTGCAATCAGGGCCAGCGTAGCCGAGCCGAGCGTGGCGGCAAGCCCCGCCTGCAATCGTGCGCGGCGCGTGGCGGTGCGCTGCTGAAGCAGGCGGTACTCTTCGCCCTGAATGTCGTCGCCGATCCGGCCGATCTGTTCGATCGTGTGGCGGCGCTCATCGGTGAGCCTCGACTGCTCAGCAGCCTCGAACCCGGAGCCCTTGCGGAGCCGGATGGTTTCGGCAAGGGTGCTTATCCTTGTCATCAGCAACGGCTGCAAATCTGTGATTCGCCGCTGCTGGCTCGGATTGTCGGAAGTCAGGGTCCGCAGCGTCGCCAGCCCCTGCGGAATCCTCGAGATCGCGCTCCGGTAGCTGGCCACATAGCTCTCATCTCCACTGAGGAGATATCTCAGTTCTGCTGTCTCCGCATCATGCAGATCGGAGAGGAGCTGCTGAGAGGTATCGATGACGTTGTAGGTCTCATCCACCAGAAGATCTGAGGCATTGACTTCCCGAAGCGTCCAGGCGGAGATCAGTCCGATAAGGAAGAGCATTCCCAGCCCGATGGTGGACCAGGCGAGAGACTGCCTTTCCAGCCGGTCCGTCTTGTTAAGGAAAATGGGGAGGCGGCCCATCGGTTCCATACCATGCCCTCCGAGTCAGTAAATCAATGACAATCCTGAAGGGACATCGTACCTATCTTTGGTCGTATCAAACAGTCCTTGGCTTCGTCATCGATTTTCATCACCCGATCGTCTGGAACTGATCTAATCGGGATTGCCAAGCGTCAGGTTCCTGGGCTGTCGCTGTTCACGGCCGGGAGTGATTCCATGCAAAGAACAACAGGCACGGCAAGCAAGCGTGTTCTGCTGGGAGACGACCACGTCCTCATCCTGGGTGGCGTGCGCGCGACGCTTGAGCCGGAGTTTGAAATCGTCGGACAGGCCACGAACGGCAAGGCTTTGATTGAGGCGGCGGAGACGCTGCGGCCCGATGTTGTCGTGCTCGACATCAGCATGCCGGTCATGAACGGCTTCGAATCCGCCCGGCGGATCAAGAGGGTTCTTCCTTCCGTAAAGCTGGTCTTTTTGAGCCAGCACTTGAATCCCGCCTACCTGCGGCAGGCATTGCAGATTGGGGTCTCCGGATACGTGCTCAAATCGGAGACGACTGAGGAACTGCAGCGGGCGATCGCCAGCGTCCTCCGCGGCCACACCTACATCAGTCCAAGCTTTGGCGAGGATGTCATTGCGCATCTCTGGAACCGTTCGGGGTCGGTCAATCATGCGTCCTCCGATCTTACCGAGCGGCAGAGAGAGATCCTGCACCTGATTATTGACGGACGCGGCAACAAGGAGATCGCCGACCTTCTGAACCTGTCTGTCAAGACGGTTGAATTTCATCGCGCACGGCTGATGGAGAAGCTCGGCGTTCGAACAGCTGCCGAGCTGGCAAAGGTTGCCATCCAACAGGGTCTTATCCCGGAATGAACTAGGGTTTTCTCTAGTCGCAGATTCATGTTTCCCGGCTTATTCTTTCTCAGGGTGAAAGACCAAAGCGGTTTGTTCCTGAGGTGAGACCAAAATGCTCGACATAACTCCATACTCGGCGCTGAGAAGCCCAAGCTTCTCTGGAGACCTCTTGGACAGAAAAAGAATCTTGATTGCAGATGACCACCCAGAGTTTCTCGGGGACCTGCGATCGCTTCTCATCAGCGAGTATGACGTTGCGGGCGCGGTGCAGGACGGGCGCGCCCTCACCGAGGCAGCGCAGAATCTCGCGCCGGACCTGATTATCTCCGATATCAGCATGCCGGTCATGAGCGGCTTCGAGGCTGCGGCGAGAATTCTTGCCCTGCGGCTTGAGGCAAAGATCATCTTTCTCACGATTCAATCGTCCACGGCGTATGTCGCGAAGGCACGGAGTCTGGGGGCTAAGGGCTACGTGCTGAAGACCCATGCCACAGAGCAGTTGCCGATCGCCGTCTCAAAAGTGTTGGCCGGAGAGACCTTTGTTTCCCCGGAACTGGGATGCGCACTTTAGAATTCCAGCGCATTGCCGGAGATTGGAATCATCCATTCCGAGGAAGGCGTGAAGGCATGATGGAGCAGTTGTCTGAACACCGAATCTCACGGCGCGGGCGGGCGGTTCTTGAAAGACTCGTCGACTCCTCATCGGACGCGCTCCTGGTAATCGCCGGCGACGGCCGGATTCAAGAGGTAAATTGCCAGGCGGAGCGGCTTCTTGGCTATTTCCGGCACGAACTGATCGGCAGCAAGGCCGACAGGCACATCTCGAATTTGTCGCGCGAGATCGAATCTCATGCGGACATGGCGATCGCATCCGATGCGCAGCTGCGCTCGATGGAGCCTGGGCTCGTGCTCGATGGCCGTCATCGAGACGGCAGCGAGTTCCCCGTCGATGTGCTGCTCTGCTCAGTCCGCGCAGACGGCGAACCATTCGTATTGGTTTTCTTGCAGGACCTCAGCCGCGGCGAACGAAGAGACCCGGACCTTCTCCGACTCGAGGAACGCCTTCCGATGAGGCGTCTTCAGGCATTCTCGCAGCTCTTCAAGCTTGCCGGGAGGCTGCGCGAGGAAGCGAAGTATCTCGAAGGAGAGCTGCGGGCAGAATGCGGCTTCGAAGAGATTATCGGCGAGAGCTCCGCTCTTGAAGAAGCCTTGAACAAGGTCGGGACAGCAGCGCCTACAGAGGCAACCATCCTGATTGAGGGGGAGACGGGGACAGGCAAGGAGATGCTTGCCCGCGCAATCCATAACCTGGGCCCGCGATGCGGCCGCACCTTTGTCAAGTTGAATTGTTCCGCAATTCCTCTGCACCAGATCGAGAGCGAGATGTTCGGGCAGGAGAGCGGGGCTTTCCGTGGCGTTCCTAAGCAGAAAGTCGGACGTCTGGAGTTAGCTCACAGAGGGACTCTATTCATCGACGAGATAGGCGACCTTCCTCCGGAGCTCCAACCGAAGCTTGTCCGTGCGTTGCGCGAAAAGAAGATTGCAAGGCTGGGTGGAACAAATGCCATTCCCAGCGATTTTCGTCTGATCGCCGCAACCGCCCGCAACTTGCCGGAGATGGCCACGATGGGAGACCTCTCAAGCGGTCTCTATCAGCGGCTGAAGGTCTTCCCAATCGGGATCGCACCGCTGCGCGAGCGGCGGGGTGATATCCCTCCTCTCATCGGCCATTTTGTGGCAAAGCATGCGCGGCGCAGGAATAAATCAATCACTACGGTGCCTGACGAGACGATGAAGGCGCTGAAGAACTGGCCTTGGCCCGGCAATGTAAGGGAGCTGGAGAATTTCATCGAGCGAGCGGTAATCCTGACGTGTGGCTCAGAATTGCAGGCCCCCGTGGCGGAGTTAGGAGACCTTCAAGCGGCCGCATCCCGAACCATTTAATCCTGAAGTGCAAAGCCAGACGCGAGCCACTTTCGCTACTTCAGGGTTCACCCTAGTAGGCAGTACCTGGAACGGTTCCTAGACTGTAAACAATCGAAGGCGAGATCGATGTGCCTCCTCGGAAAGGATGATGAGATAGTATGGCAAGCTCACTTGTGTCCCCGAGAACTGCTCCTCTGCACGGCCCTGTATATTTCCCTCCAAGAGAGACGCAACTCCGCACGGAGCATTCCTTACAGCGGGTTCGCGGCAACAACGCTCTGGCCGACTGCGATGAACCTACTTCCCTCGCGCGATCCATACTCGAAAAGCTGAACGGCATTGAAAACTCCTTCTCATACCCTGCGGGCAAGGTGATCTTCCTCGAAGGACAGCCATGCACCGGCGTATACGTTCTCATCCGCGGACACGCCAAGATGGTGACGGGAAACCGTTTTGGAAGGATGCTGATTATCAGGATCGTACATCCGGGACAAATTCTCGGCTTACACGCCTGCCTCACAGACCGGCCTTACGACTTCACTGCAGAGACAACGCAGAACTCGCGAGTTGCCTTTGTAAGACACGACGACTTTATCAACTTCCTGGATCACAACAGTGAGGGCCGCAGGCAAGCCAGCGAGCAGATCAGCAGGGATTGCCAGGCAGCTTACGATCGTATTCGCACGCTTGGCCTTTCTCAGACGGCGACTGAAAAGCTGGCTCGCCTCTTACTACAATGGGCGGCCGATGCTCTCGTGATCGACGGCATACCCCGCATCAAGGTGTCCTTCACTCACGATGAAATCGGGCAGCTGATCGGCACAAGCCGTGAGACTGTCAGCCGCGCATTGAGCCAGCTCAAAAGGCAGCATATCCTGGAATTATCAGGCTCAACGCTGTTGATCCGAGACAAAGAGGCCCTGCGGCGTCTCGTCGGATAAGAGTTGCGCCATGCCACATAGCCCGGTCAGAGCCCAGTCCTGCGTGGCGATGCAAATACTTTTGTCATCCGTCCGCCCTGCCTAATCCCATCTGAGGACCCTATCGGCTCCATGCGCCCAGGCATGGAACCCTTCCCGGTTGACCCATCGAGCAGAACCCCGCTTTTTCCGATCGCTCCTGATCCGGCGCCATCCAAGCCTCCTGGCAAAAAGACTTACTTTCCAATCTCGAACGCCTGTGCCGGCCTTTCCCTTCCGGTGGATGCCTCTCGACCCTTTAGAGCCCGAAACTGTTGCGTTATATGTCTACACCTTTGGTGCTATCAGAGAGGGTGTGTGCTTCGGGTTGAATAGATGGGGAGGAAAAGGCGCGTGAAGAGATGGATACTGGCGGGCATGTTCTGCTTTGGTCTGGTGGCCACGCCGAACCATGCGCATGCGCAGGGGCTCGAAGCAAGGCAGTTGATGCAGGCGACCAACGAGGACCGGACGCGGCATGGGCTCGGCACACTTCGATGGGATCCAGCTCTTGCGCGGGCGGCCCAGGCACATGCGGAGCTCATGATACGGGCCGGTGCGTTGTCTCACCAGTACACGGGAGAGGCGGATCTGGTCACGCGCGTCGGAGAGAGCGGCGCCCACTTCCGCGTCGTTGCGGAAAACCTTGCTGTCGGGCCGGCTCCGCAAAGCATAGAGGTGGAGTGGATGCACTCGCCGCCTCACCGCAGAAACATTCTCGACGCGCGGCTTGACGAGATCGGCATTGGGCTGGTGCGCCAGGGCGGCAATTTGTGGGCGGTGGAAGACTTTGCCACAGGCGTCCCCAATCTTGGCTCATCTCAGATTGAGCGACAGGTCGGTGAACTGCTGGCGGATCGAGGAGTGCGGCCGATGGATGGAACCAGCGCCGCGCGGCAGACCTGTGCCATGGATCACGGCTCCGCCGGAACGATGCGGCCCAAGTTCATCATGCGGTGGGAAGGCTCCGACCTGAGCCGGCTTCCCGATGTGCTCCTGCAGCAGATACGAACCGGAAGATTCCGGACGGCAGCCGTAGGCGCCTGCAATTCCGGCGAGCGAGGGCAGGGGTTTACCACGTATCGAGTAGCGGTGATGCTCTATTAACCAGATTTGTGGTGGCGGGATGAGATCCAGTTCCTCCGTCGGGGTTTCAATGCGTTTGGGCGGAATCCACGGAAAGAATCGGGGGAGGCCGATCCCATCTCTGCCGCCCGAACTCTTGCTGAAGTTCGAGCTTGCTGCGGTGACGCGAGCAAGTGGAATCCGAGGATCTGAAATGGCGCCGGCCAAGCCGTCTCATCCAGCTTCCTTACACCTCCATGCTGCCAACCAGCCTGCTCCCTGGTCCCCCTGTGTTGGTTCACCTTACATATCAGAAGCGCTTTCCCAGGAGAAACAACTTGAAACTGCTAAAGGGCTCTTCTCCCTCTACGGCCATACAGGTAACCTTTTGTCTGACAGCGGGGCTGCTGCTGGCAGGGCTGCTCATTGCAGCTTGCGGTGGTTCCGGTTCCTCCGTGACGACAACAGGAACGACGACTGCCACCGTAATGTTGAGCGATCCGGCCACGTGCAGCGGGCCCACCGGCCCATTTGCGCATGTCTATGTCACCATTACCGACGTCCAGGCCAACGTCAGCGCGACGGCCGCCTCGACCGACAGCGGTTGGCAGGACCTTACCCCCGGCCTCTCCTCCCAGCCCAAGCAGATTGACCTGCTCGGACAGGCAAACAATCAATGCTTCCTTGCAACGCTGGGCGATACGTCGCAGCTGCAGGCGGGCAACTATCAGCAAATCCGTATGATTCTGGCCGATAACAGCGCTACAGTCGCCAACAACGCCTGCAACGGTTCATCCAACTGCGTGGTTCTGTCCTCGGATAACAGCGTCCATACTTTGCTGCTTTCCAGCGAATCGAAGACGGGGTTGAAGATTCCATCCGGGCAAATTGCTTCGGGGGGCTTCAACATTGCGGCCGGGCAGACCAAGGATCTGGATATAGACTTCAACACCTGTGAATCCATCGTTCAAGAGGGCAACGGTCAATACCGGCTGAAGCCGGTTCTCCATGCCGGAGAGGTCAGCACTACCTCCACTTCGATCAACGGGAAGGTCCTCGACGCGGCGACGGGAAATCCGCTGAATGGACAGGCCATGGTAGCGCTCGAGCAACCCGACTCGACGGGTGTGGACCGGGTGGTGATGGCAACGCTCACGGGAGCCGACGGCTCCTTTGTCTTCTGCCCGATTCCCTCGGGAAGCTATGACATCGTCATCGTCGGAGAGCGCACCGACGGAACCGCGTATGGGCCTTCGATCATCACGGGCGTGGCCAATGGACAGACTACTGGAACGGTGAATCTGTATGCAGGAGCCGTTGGCACATCAGGCGCGGTGAAATTCACCGGCGGAGTCAGCTCCCAGAACGCCTCCAATCAGGGGACCATCGCAGATGTTCAGGTCAGCGCTCTGGAGTCAGCGACGCCCGGAGGAACTGCTTTCACCATCCCCCTGCTTCCCAACGCGCAACAGCCGTCTGCCACGCTTGCGCTCGAAACCGGCACCTCGTCCTCCTGCGCAGCGGGCACGGACTGCGTGGGCTACTCGATGATGCTCCCGGCGGCGGGACCCTACCTCGGCGCCTACTCGGCAACCGGCGTAAAGCTGGCCCAGGCTTCGCCCTTGGCGAGCTATATGCTGGACGGCCTGGCATTCGTCCCGTCCTCTGGCGGAATAGCAGACTGCTCGCCGTCCGAACTGAAGACGCAAGCCTATGTCTTGACCTCGACCGGAAGCTTCACCATACCGGCCCAGACATTGGCCTTCACTCAATGTCAGTAGCAGGCGACCGCAACAGCTGAAAAAATCCGGCTTTCCTCCGTGGCGAACGTGCCGCGGGGGAAAGCCGGATTTGCTTTTTATCTCTGCTCTTCTCCCGGAGATCTCGCGCGCCGGCGCTCCCCAAAAGCCGCTAGCGCGGGGGCATCGTCACGAGAAACACATGCCTTGCTATATAGGGACTCGCTTGTTCGACGTAGGGTGTCGCATACGAGATTCGAGGAGATCCCATCAGCATCTCCGGAGGCGGAGGAGGCGGATGGAGGAGAGAGTCAGGCGGATACGGGATCTCGTTCAGGAAAGCCATCAACAAGGTAAACTGAGCGCCATCTTCCCGCAGCTTGAGCGGCAGCCATTCGAAGGGGTCCGCGTAGATGATAAATTGCCGGTGGTGCGCGACGAACTCCGAGTATGGCTCAACATGTCCTGCGAACGGAAACCCGGCGCTCTTCATGTCGTCGAGCGCCTCAAAATCATAGTAGTAGTTGGTGTGGTCATACTTCAGCGCGGCGCTGCGGTCTTTGATGTAGTAGAGCCGCTGAACGACCGCAGGCGACTCGTGCTGACTCATCTCGACAAAGGTCGCGCCATTGCTAATGACAATGGGAAGCTCCGGGCGAAGCGAACGGAAGGTGCTGGGATCGAGCTGCCGCGGCCTTTTCACCCAGTTCCGCTGCACCATGTGCACCATAAGGAAGAGCATCACCAAGGCCGCGGCATATGCGGTAATCTTTCTAAATCGCAGCCGAACGGCAAATAGAACCGCAAGGACGCCGTAAATCATGACGTCGCTGACCAGCGTGTACCGGTCGAAGAAATCTCCCTGGCGATGCATCAACAGCAGATTCAGGAAAAGAGGGTTCAGCAGCACACAGATGAAAAGCGCCCAATCTTCGGCAGCGAAGGATGGAGTGAGAGTACGGCGGTTCTTTGAACTTGGCAAAAGAACGACAGCGGCGAGCGCAACGACAAACAGCGCTCGTGCCACGGAGTCCATCGCGTGGTAGTAAAACCTGCCCGCCATGAGAAACGAGGCATGAAACTGCGGCCACAGGATGAGTCCATGATAGACGCGGATGAGCGGGATATAGACCAGCATCGCGCCCATCGGGAGCACCAGAGCAGCATAGAGCGGGTAATCGGGCTGGCGCCGGCGAAGATAACGAACGGCCTCAGCAACCAGAACTGCCATCAGGCAGAGCGAGGCAAAGACATGCGAGACAAGGAGAAGCGCGTTGAAGAAAGCGACTCCCCAAAGGGCCAACGTCCGATGTTCTTGCCGGGTGGCCGTATCCCAGGAGAGAAGCAGGAAGGAGAAGCTCATGAATACCAGCGCATAAACGCGAGCCTCGGTCGCATAGTAAAACGTTGCGCTGGACCAGAGCATGAGGACGGCGAAAGCGCCGACGGCAGTCCCCACCTTCCGGCGGAGATAGAGCAGCATCGCCACGCTGCCCAGATAGAACGCCAGCATGGAGGGCAGCCGTAGTCCAAATGCCGTGGGCCCGAAGATTTCCATGCTCCAGCGGCTCAGCAGATAAACGGTGGGCGGATTGTTATCGTACTTGAGAACCCACTGCCATAGTTGCCGGAGAGACCCTGCCCGGGCAATGTCAAATGTGCAGAGTTCGTCGAACCAGACAAACCGCTGGCCTTCAAAAAAGAGCGCCGCGACGTAAATCCCCGTCAAGCCAGCGAGCACAGACCAGAACTCCCAGTCGCTCCGGAGACGGAGGCTCGAGCGTGCAGGAGTCCTACTCTCTTGAGTTTCGAGCACGGTGGAACCCATCAACCCGTCCGTTATTCGAGTCTGAATTTTTGCGTCTTTTCGTGACACGTCAACGAGGGGGAATTCGCTGCCGGACAAGTCCGGCTATCGCCGGCCGCTGCACGTGGATGCAAATCGGCCTGAGGTGAAGGCAGGGGTCCGGGCCCATTTGCAACCTGCCCTTTTCGTTCTGCTATCGTAGCACGCGTTTCTGCCTGCGCAGGTAAGGTTCCTGTACCTCCAGGAGCTATTGTTCCCGGCCGGAGAGCGCAGCAAAGGACGGATCCACTAGAGCCGCGAGTACTTATTGCAACCTGCTGCCGGCACCGGAGCGCACAAAAATTATGGACTGATCGTCGGAATAGACCGCCTTCCAATCTTCCAGCAACGGCAGAACACGGGCCATCGAAGAATCCCGCGCCAGCAGGCAGAAGGCGATCTGATATCGGTTGAGCAGTTCCTCGGGATCGCTCTGGAGCGTTGCCCAATCCCCAAAGCGGGCGAGGACACCGGTCCACTCGAAGACATCGGCGCGGCCGTCCACAAAGACCGGGTGCTCGGGAGCCGCCCACGCAAGATACCCGCCGTAGACATACTCGTTCAGCATGGGGCCGGCGAGACGGTGGCTCTTGATGAAGTTCACCGCCCGTACGGGGCTGTGCTCCTCGACCTGCCTGGTTAAGTTCCGCAGGCTCGGAAAGGCAGCCCAGACAACGAGCAATGATGCGAGGAGGAGCACCGCGTTAGGCAGAACGCGATCCTCGGCTGGATCGTAGTTTTCCCAGGAGGACGAGAGCAGCCGGCAGAGGATGGGCGCCGTCAAAATTCCGAAGACGAAGAGCATCCGCTGATGACTGCCGGCCAGCCATGCCGCGAGAGCCATCACAGCGAGTTCGTGCAAGAACAGCTCCGAGCGCTGAACAATCACCAGC
>DASYYO010000020.1:0-3832 GCA_035933805.1 Acidobacteriaceae bacterium
ATCTCCGTCTCATCAAGCTGTTTGTCAACCTCGGCATCGAAAAAGTCCGCCTCACCGGTGGCGAGCCTCTGCTGCGCAACGGACTCATCGAGCTCATCCAGGAATTGGCTTCTCTGCGCACCCTGAATGGCGAACCGCTCGACCTTGCTGTGACCACCAACGGGCATCTGCTCGATAAACTGGCGCAGCCGCTCAAAGACGCAGGACTTCAGCGCGTCACCGTCAGCATGGACGCTGTCGATGCGCCGACCTTCGAACGCATCACCCGTGTCCCGGGCAGCTTCAAAAAAGTCCTTGCCGGCATTCGCGCTGCAAAAGCCGCGGGCCTGACTCCCTTGAAGATCAACTGCGTGCTGTTGCGCGGGTTCAACGACGGTGAGATCGAAGGCTTTGCCCGCTTTGCCCGCGAAGAAGACGTCGTCGTCCGCTTCATCGAGTTCATGCCCTTGGAAGAGGGTCGGCTCTGGTCGCCCGAGATCGTCGTTACGCTCCGCGAAATCGTCGATCGCATCAGCCGCGAAATGCCCCTGGTCCCCCTCCCCCCCCGTGATCCCGGCGAAACCGCCCGCCGCTATACCTTCGCCGATGGCCAGGGCGAAATCGGCATCATCGCACCCGTCAGCCAGGCCTTCTGCGGCGCTTGCAGCCGCGTACGCCTGACCTCCGACGGCAAGATCCGAACCTGCCTGTTTTCGCAGGTCGAGCACGACCTCTACGGCCGCATGCGCGCCGGCGAAAGCGATAACTCTCTCGCCGACTACATCGTGCGCACCATACAAGGCAAGGAAGCCCGTCATCACATCGGCGAGCCCGGCTTCCTCAAGCCCTCGCGCTCCATGGTCCACATCGGCGGCTAGTACAAACTCAATAACGAAACACACAAATCCTGCGAAGCAGGAGTATCGGGGCGTGATGGCTCTCTTCTCTGAAGCGAAGCAGAAAGCGATCATCCGCACTCACGGCGTCTCCTGCAGCCGGAGCGCTACCGGTCCTTGCGATAGAGCAGATCGCGAATTGCCTTGCGCCGTTCCGCGTTGGCCTCCGACTCGGCCTTCCGCTCCTCGGCGCTCAAGTGCTTCTTACCGCCTTCCGGCTCGCCCTCGGGGGCGCTGCAGTCGGGACATCGGTTCGCAAATCCCGGCTTGTCCGGCTTCAACTCAAATTCCTCTCCGCAAACGACACAGATTTTGACCGGAAAACTCATCTTTTCCATTTTATCGGAATCCAGAATCGCTCCAGGTGAGCCGCAGGAAGAGCTAAATCGTCTTATCTTCTGGTATCTCCGGGTCATGTGCGGTTGTGAACTGTTCGGGGCTATTCTCTTTTGACCAGATCTCCAATCCTGTATATTCTGTACCCTCACCCATGCTGGAAAAAGGAATGCAATCCGGTCATCTCAAAGTGCTTATCGTCGACGACGATCCCATGCACCTTGAGATTTACGGCCTTCTCATCAAGCAGGCCGGCTACGATGCCATTCCTGCGCTGGTACGGTTCGGCGGCGTGGAGATCCCCCATCACGACTCCGTCGGCCTCGTCCTTCTCGATTACCGGCTCAACTCGATCAAGACCTCTCCCCAGTATGCGCAGGAGATCCGGGCTCTCTACCCATCTACGCCCATCATCCTGCTGTCGGATCTCTGGTCGCTTCCCACCGACATTGCCCCGTTTGTAGACGGCTTTGTGCGCAAAGGTGAGCCCGCCAAATTGCTCGAGGCAGTCTCCCGCTTCTTTACCGGCTCCGCCGACGACGACAAAGCCCAGGCAACTCTCGAATAATCTGTTAGATTGCTAAGCATCGCTGGGGATGGCCCTTCGCTGGCCCGGGCCGTTCCTTCACTTCATCGCGTGCCTCTTCCCCGCGGGCACCGAGAATGAGAGCGCAAACCACGCATGTTGGAGAGTTCCCCAATCCCGCCGTTCCGGTCCAGACGGCCTGGATGCGTCGGCACTCTCTGTGCATTCCTGTCTTTGACGGGCCTTGCTCTGCGCGCGCAAGCCCCGCCTTCCCACCCTACGGAATCGGAGGTGAAAGCGGCTTACCTGCTCAATTTCGGCCGGTTCCTGCGCCACACCACTCTGCCAGATCATTCCCCGTCATCGTTCGATCTCTGCATTCTCGGCCAGGACCCCATCGGCCACAGCATCGACGACATCGCCGCGAACGAAACCATCAACAATCTTCCCGTGCACATTCGTCGCCTGCCCGATGTGACCGATGCCAGAGCCTGCGCCATCGTCCTGATCAATGCCAAAGACGGCGATGAGCTCCGGGAGGATCTGGCCCTTCTCTCCGGCTCCGATGCTCTCACCGTCAGCGACGCGCCCGATTTCCTCGACCGCGGCGGCATGATCCAGTTCGTGCTCATCCAAAACCATGTCCGGTTTGCCGTGAATCTGAATGCGGTCAATCGTGCCCATCTTGCACTCAGCTCGGAACTGCTGCGCGTCGCCTCTTCCGTGATCGGAAAGCCGCCGGCAGAGGATGTGCCATGAAGTTCTGGAGCAGCCAATCCATCGCCGACAAGCTCACGCGCATGACCCTTGTGGTCAGCGGCATGGCACTGCTGCTCGCCTATATCTCGTTCCTGGCCTATGACCTCTACAGTCTTCGCCAGGAGCTCATCTCCGCTCTCTCGACTGAAGCCAACATCGTGGGAGCGAACTGCATCACGGCGCTGATGTTCGATGACCGGGTTGCAGCCCAGAATACCCTGGCTGCGCTGCGCAACTCACCCCAGATCCGCGCCGCCGTCATCATTCGGCCCGACGGTACTGAGTTTGCGCATTACCTGCGCACACCGTCAGTGCAAATGAAACTCAACGAGCATCTCTCGCTCAGCGAGACCCAGCACTATTGGACCAGGGGCCGCGATATCCTCCTCGGAAGCCGCATCCAGTTCCAGGGCGGGTGGGTCGGCACGGTCTATTTACTCGCAGAGACCGGCGACGTGGCCCGCCGCGCCGAACGGTTTGGCCTCATCTCTGCCGGGATGCTCCTGCTGTGCTTTGCCATCGCTCTGCTCTCTACATCGGCCATCCGCCACCTGGTGAGCGATCCTCTCAGCGGGCTGGCTCGGACCGCCCAGATCGTCTCGCGCGAAAAAGACTACTCGGTCCGCGCCAAGCTTCCCCCCTCCAGCGATGAACTCTCCTCCCTGGTCCAATCGTTCAACGATATGCTCGAGCAGATCCAGACCCGCGACCGTGCCCTGGAGAAGACGCGCAGCGAACTGGAACAGCGCGTAGCCGAACGCACCGCGGAGCTCTCCGCAACCAACAAGGAACTTGAGGCTTTCTCCTACTCTGTCGCGCACGACCTTCGCGGGCCTCTGCAGCACATCAACAACATCGCTTTCCTGCTCGAGCACTCCACCTCGGAGAGCCTCAATCCCGAAGCGCGAATGCTGGTCCAGCGCCTGATTGAGGGCTCGAAGCGGATGTCGCTGCTGATTGACGATCTGCTCAACCTCTCCCGGGCATCCAGCCATCCTCTACATCGCACGCCCATCGATCTCAGCCATATCGCCGAGAACGTCACTGCGCGCCTGCAATCAGAAAACAACCATCGCCGCGTCAGGTTCAACGTGGCCAGGGGCGCGCACGTCTTCGCAGACGAGGGCCTGATGGAGGTGGTGCTGGAAAACCTCCTCGGCAATGCCTGGAAATATACGTCGAAATTGGAATCAGGAGAGATCGACTTCGGCTTCACCGAAGAGGAAGGCGGAACTGTCTATTTCGTTCGCGACAACGGCGCGGGATTCAATCCACGCTACGCGGATCGCCTCTTTCGACCCTTCCAGCGGCTCCATTCACAGAGCGACTTCACCGG
>DASYYO010000029.1:0-24025 GCA_035933805.1 Acidobacteriaceae bacterium
CGTAGCGAATGCTGGCGATCAGAGCGCCCCAGGCCATCCAGGCGGCCAGGTTCCACCATACCGCCGGCCACATACTCGGATCCAGCCCCGAGTCCGCTCCTCCGCCGATCACCGGAGCGGGATGCTGGGTGCGCCACCAGCGGGTGGAGAAATAGACGATCGGCACATCGAGATATCCGAAGACCGCGAGCACCGCGGCCAGCGTGCGCATCTGGTCGCCCTCGGCGAAGTTGCGCAGCAGCAGATAGCTGATATAGATGAGCCAGAGAACGAAAGTGGCGGTCAGCCGCGCATCCCACGTCCACCAGATGCCCCACACCGGACGGGCCCACAGCGAACCGGTTACCAGACCCACGGTGCAGAAGACCACTCCCATCTCCGCCGCGGCCAGGGCCACCGCATCCGCGCTGAGAGCGCGAAGAGGATGGTTCTTGCGCGAGGCGAGATAAACGATGGAAGCGCCCAGGTTGATGGCGAAGAACAGCCCCATCCCGCACCAGGACGGAAAGTGGTAGTAGAAGATGCGTTGGATGTCGCCCATCGTGGCCTCGGTGGGTGCGACATACATGGCCTGATAGAAGCCGTAACCAAACAGGCAGGCGGTGAGGGCGAGCCAGACCACGCGTAAGAGCTTCATAAGCGCGACTCCCATCCGATAGTTTAGACCATTCTTCCCCGAACCGGCGCGGCCGGCTCACTCGGCATGAAGAACAATGGAAAAGAGCAGCACTCCGGCCGAGGTAAAGATGACGTCGTAGCCGGCGAGCATCTTGATCCAGAGCACCGGGTCTGCATCGCCCACCAGGATCGCGGTCGAGGCCTGCACCATGCCCAGAAGCGCCGGCAGAAAGATCGGAAAGAGCAGCAGAGGGAGCAGCAGTTCCCGGTTTCGGGTGCGGAGCGAGAGCGCGGCGAAGAAGGTTCCATTGACCACCAGCGCCCAGGTGCCCAAAGGCAGCACGACCGCGAGCAGCCAGCCCTGGCCGGCCGGGTGCAGGTTGTAGAAGATGGCGAAGACCGGGGCCAGCACGATCTGGATCGCCGAGACAAAGAGGAAGTTGGCGATTACCTTGGCAAGGAAGAGCGAGGATGGCGGCGCCGGGGTCATGCGCTGCGCGTCCAGGACCTGGTGGCGCAGCTCGCGGGCCCATGCCTGGTTGAGCGCGCTGACCGAGGCAAAGAGCGTTGCCACGCAGATGATGCCACCCGAGATATGCCGGGAGACGGTTGCGGTCGGATCGAATGCCAGGCTGAAGAGCACGACAACCAGCAGCGCGAAGAAGAGCATGGAGTTGACCGCGTCCTTCGATCGCCACTCGATACGCAGGTCTTTGGCTAAATGGAGCAGCAGGTACGGGCGGGTCACGGGCGGACCGCTTCTTTGCTCAGACCGGCGAGCGTCGCCCCGGAGGCGCGGAGGTAGTCCCCGGGGGTGAGCAGAATCTGTACGCCGCGCTGGCCCGCCGAGACGGAGATCAGGTCGAAGAGCTCGATGGTCTCGTCGGCGAAGGCGGGAAAGCTCTTGCTTGCGCCAAAGACGGTCACCGCTCCGCGCACATACCCGGTAAGGGGCTGAACGTCCTTCAGGCTCACCATTTCAGCTTTGCGCACTCCGGCGGCGCGGGCGAGTTTCTTGAAATCGAGTTCTGCGTTTCCCGGCACCACTGCGAAGGCGAACTCGCCGGGGCCGGTGGTGGTCAGCAGAGTCTTGAAGACCTGTTCGGGAGGCAGGCCGATCTTGCGCGCAACGTTGCCGGCGGAGAGATCCTCCGGATCCACCTCATACTCCCGCAGCGAATAGGAGATTCCGAGCCCGTCCAGAATGCGGGCGGCGTTTGTCTTCTTCATACGCGTTTGGCCTCGGCCCAGAGGTCGCGCGCGGAGGCGAGCGCCGGGCCCGCGGTCACCGAGACCAGCCGGCCCGCTTCCATAACCACGAAGTAGTCAGCCAGCGGGGCGGCCAGCTCCCGCTGATGCGTGGTCAGCAGGATGGTGCGGCCGCTCTCCCGCAGGCTCTCGATCAGCGTCATCATCTGGCGCACGCTGGCGGCATCCATGTTGGAGAATGGCTCGTCGAGCAGCATCAGCTCAGGCTGCGGCAGCAGCACGCGGGCAAGGGAGGCGCGCTGCCGCATGCCCTGGGAGTATTGCCCGACGGGGCGGTCGAGCGCCGGATCGAGGCCGACCATGCGCAGCGCCTCCTCCGGCGCCAGGCAGCGGCAGGTGCGGTAAAGGCCGGCGAAGTAGCGCAGGTTCTCCACCCCGGAGAGCTCGTCGTAGAGCATGGGCGCGTGGCTCATGTAGCCGATCGTGGATCGGGACTCGCGGTCCACCTCGAAGCGGCCCCCTTCGACGCCCGGCTCTCCGGAAAAGATGCGGGCTGCGCCTAGCGTCGGCTCGAGCAGCCCGGCGATCACCCGCAGCAGGGTGGATTTGCCGGCGCCATTCTCCCCCAGCAGCACGTAGCAGCGGCCAACCTCAAAGCTGACAGAGATTTGCCGCAGGGCGGGGAAGCGCCCGAAGAGGCGCGAGACGTTTTCAAGCCGGGCTGCGATGGCGGGCATTCTATCTAATGGAGTATAGAACCGGAGCAATACCGGCCGGTATTGCCGCCGGGGGTGGGCCGCCGTTTTGCGGGAATCGTCCGCCTGCGTGTCGTGGAGAATCTCCGGAGCCGCTACCGGACCGGCTCGGCAGATGCCGGAGTGGCGAGGGAGGCTGTCCCGGCCATGGAGGGGGTTGCCGTCTTGGTGGGCGTCTTGCCGACCGGCGCATATTTCGAGGCGCACTTGGCCTGCAGCTCAGTGGCGTGGAAGACGCCATCCTGCCCGAAGGTCCCGACCGCCAGCGCCTGTGCATCGTCCTTGAAGGTATCCGGCGGCGGCTCGATGCCCTGGTAGTTCACCTTCAGCGTCCGGCCCTGCTCGACCAGGACGAAGTTGGCATTCGCCCCGCTGCGCTCGATGGAGCCCGGAGCCACGTTTCCCGCTACCCGCAGATGCCGGGTATACGCCTTGTTGCCCATGGCCTGGAGTTCGCTTATGGTGACATAGTAGCTCTTGTTGGACTGCACGCCGGTGATCGCCAGGTAGGCGACCGTTCCCAGAATCAGGAAGACGGCAACCGCAACCTTAACATTTTGCTTCTTCATAAGAGCTATTCTCCATTGCCACCTACAAGGGTAAGAGCCCGGCATGGCGCAGTCAAGCTTCATGGGCGAATCGCAATTATAATCAGCCAGTACAACTCAGCCGCGTGCACTCGAGCCGTTCGAAACAGAGCGGTCGACGGTGATTCGACCACGGCCAGCAGCGAATTTTGAAGAGGTGCCCCAAATGAGCAGCGACAGCAATGGAATCCACGGCAAGGGCGAATTTGCCACTCAGGAAATTCTGCGGCCGCGCGCCGAATGGATCGCGAAGCGCAGAGCGGAAGCAGAACGCTCCGGGGATCGCAACATGTCCCAGATGCATTTCGCCCGGCAGGGCCACATCACCGAGGAGATGGTCTTCGTCGCCGAACGGGAGAAGCTGTCGGCCGAGCTGATCCGCAGCGAGATCGCCGCCGGCCGGCTGATCATTCCCGCCAACATCAATCACCCGGAGCTGGAGCCGATGGCCATCGGCGTGGCGAGCCGCTGCAAGATCAACGCCAATATCGGCAATTCCGCGGTGACCTCGAACATTCAGCAGGAGCTCGAAAAACTGCATACCGCAGTCGGCTTCGGCGCGGACACGGTGATGGACCTTTCGACCGGGGGAAACATTCCTGAGATCCGGGAGGCCATCCTCCGCCATAGCCCGGTGCCGATTGGGACGGTGCCCATCTATGAGGCGCTCAACCGCGTCAAAAAACTGGAAGACCTCAACATCGACGTGTATCTCGAAGTGATCGAGGAACAGGCCGCGCAGGGCGTGGACTACTTTACCGTCCACGCCGGGGTTCTGATTCAGTATGTTCCGCTGGTGGCCAAACGCATCACCGGCATCGTGAGCCGCGGGGGCGCCATCCTCGCCCAGTGGATGACCCACCACCACAGGCAGAACTTTCTCTATGAGAACTTCGACCGCATCGTCAAGGTGATGGCGAAGTATGACGTGAGCTTCTCCCTGGGCGATGGGCTGCGGCCGGGCTCGATCGCGGACGCCAGCGACGAGGCGCAGTTCGCCGAGCTGAAGACCCTGGGCGAGCTGACGAAAAAAGCCTGGGAGAGCGACGTCCAGGTGATGATTGAAGGGCCGGGCCATGTGCCTCTGGACAAGATCCAGGAGCAGGTGGAGAAGGAAGTGGAGTATTGCTTTGCCGCCCCGTTCTACACCCTGGGCCCTCTGGTCACCGACATCGCGCCGGGCTATGACCATATCACCAGCGCCATCGGCGCGGCGATGATCGGCTGGCATGGCGCTTCCATGCTGTGCTATGTCACCCCCAAGGAACACCTGGGCCTGCCCAACGAGAAGGACGTCAAGGACGGCATCATCGCCTACAAGATCGCCGCCCACGCGGCCGACCTGGCGCGGCATCGCCCCGGCGCGCAGGACCGGGATGACGCCATCAGCTACGCGCGGTACACCTTCGACTGGGAGAAGCAGTTCGCGCTCTCACTCGATCCCGAGACGGCGCGCGCCATGCACGACGAAACTCTGCCGGACGACTACTACAAGGAAGCCGCCTTCTGCTCCATGTGCGGCCCGAAGTTCTGCTCCATGAACTGGTCGAGCAAGGTGGACGCCTTCAATAAAGAAGTCCATGGCCTGGAGAAGAGAGATCTCACGCAACTGGTCGAGCTGCAGGCCAGGTCTCTGGCCGGGAAAAGTAACTAAGACGGTATTCTATTGTTCCGACGGCGCTTGTGCTCTTTCGACTGGGCCAGGCGCCGCCGCCACCGGGCTTTTTCCAACCCAACCCGAACCCCCATACGTTCGAGCATGGGCGGCTCCTCGCGTCATGTGCGATTCGCTGCGGGGCACCCGGCTTTTGCGGCGCTCCTCGCCTCTTCGCGGCTGCTTCCATTCAGCCGGCAGAACCAGCCTGCGCAGCGGGCAGGCATGCTGACTCTGAGAAGGGATAAGGGGAGATCAAAGAACCGGAGGGATGAGGCAAGCGCGCGGGGGGAATTGGCAGCGGCGCTCGCGAAGCGGCTACTGCTGGTAGGCGCTCGGCTTGGAAGCGTAGATGCGGACGCCCATGCCATTTAATTTGCTGCGGCCCTGCTGCGCTTCGGGGGTTTGCGGATAACGCTGCACGAGCGAGCGCAGTTCCCGTACGCCGGCTTCCTTCTGGCCTACTTCCAGCAGCGATTCCGCCTTACGCAGTTCGGCAGCGGGCGCCTTGGGATTGCCGGAGTACTGCTCCAGAACGGCGTCGTAGTGCTTGACCGCCTCCTGGAACTTCGCCTGCCGAAAGGCGATCTCTCCTAGATAAAACTGAGCGTTTCCGGCGAGCGGATCGCGCGGATAATAGCGGAGTACGTCGTTGAACTCCGACTCGGCGATGGCGTACTTGGCTGAGTTGTAGTCGCGAAGGCCTCCCTGGTAGAGCTGATCCAGCGGAGGCGCCGCCTGGGCCTGGGGAGAGGGGACGGCTTCCGCCGGCGCGCCTGCGGGGGCACCGGGTTGCGGGGACGCTCCACCCGGCGCAGCAGCTCCCCCGGTTTGAGCCGGTGGATTGTTCACGTTCTGCATCTGGCTCTGTATGCTTTGGACCTGCGCAGTCAGGGCGGTCACCCGCGTCTTCAATTCATCTACAGAGTCGTTCAAGCCCTGAATCTGGGTGGAAAGCTGGGTGTTCCTGCTTCCGCTGGCGTCGCTCTCCTCCTTGAGGGCCGACTGGAGAGTGTTGATCAAAGCGGTCATCTTGTTCACACTGTCGGTATTTTGTTGAACAAGATTGACGATCACGCCCATGCGCTCGTCATTCGTGGTCTGCAGATGCTGCAGCATATCCTGTAGCTGCTGCACCTGCGTCTGCAGTTGAACGATCTCCTTGGAAACGGCAAAGGCGCGCGGTTGCGGGACCAGAGAGCAAAACATCGCAACTGCGGCAAGTCGTAGGATAGTTCTTCGCATCGCATTTCCCATAAGATTCCCCTGAGATCGGCAAAAACTCGATCAACCCTTAAGTTTAGAGCATTTCACGGGAGCCGTGCTGCCGATGGAGCCGGGGTGCGCCAGAAGATCCCCGGGCTGGCGGAGAGAAGTGCTCATCCAAAAGAATTTAGCCCGGCTCCCATCCCTGCGCTCGAACATTGCGCCAGTCATGGGAGCCGGAAATTCTCTGCGGCGGTTTACTGATCGAGCGAGAAGCCGGCGCGCCGGTTCTGCTGCCAGCAGGCTTCGTTCGACTGCGTGCAGAATTGCTTTTCCTTGCCGTAACTGACGGTGCGAATACGGTCCGCGGGGATACCGGCGTTGACCAGCGACTGCTTGGCTGAGTTGGCGCGGTTTTCTCCGAGGGCCAGGTTGTACTCCGCCGAGCCGCGCTCGTCGCAGTATCCGCCGATTACGATCTTGAGCGCCGGGTGTGCCGTGAGATAGGCGGCATCCTGGGCCAGGGTTGCCTGCGCATCCGGCCGGATCTCGTAGCTGTCGTAGTCGAAGAAGGCGGGCTTCACGTTCTGCTCGAATGTCTGCTCGTCGATCGTCTCCGCAGCCGCCTGAGGCGCCTGCGCCGGCGGCGCATTGACCGTCAGCCGGGCGGTAGCATCGGCTGATCCTCCCGGACCGCGCGCAACCAGATGGTAGGTCGTCGAATCAGCAGGCGAGACCTTTTGTGTTCCCTCCGGAGCGACCGCGCCCATTCCTTCAATCGAAATCTCCGTCGCATCTGTTGTCTTCCAGGTAAGAACCGCAGTTCCTCCGGAGTTGATGGTATCGGGTTGAACCGTGATCGTCGCAGTGGGTTCCGGCGAGGCGGCGGGCGGGGGCGGCGGTGGGGGCGCCGCTGCCTTTTTATGGCAGCCGGCTGCAATTAAAAGGGCGGCAACGGCGGTGAGGGACACCAGATGCTTACGATACGGAGCGTTCACGGTCTTTCTCCTTCTGTCCAGCCTCGATTCGACGAGGCGCGGCATTTGCTTCACTTCCGCGCTATCCCGCCGGCGGATCTGCATTCCGTGCGCAGAGGCCGAGCGGAGCCGTTCAGCTCTGCCGCACATTCGATCCAGCGATCAAAATAAAGCGGATCAACCAAGACAAGGCTGGCGATGGACCTCCAGCCGCAGGCACACATATTTATTTCCAACTCCAGTTCGGCATTGAGCTTCCACCGCTTTGCGACAGCCGATGCTGTTCCGTTCCATCCGCCAGCATGGTCCAGATCTGGGAACTTCCGCCCTCCTCGCGCTGAAAGACGAGGTGCCGTCCGTCCGGAGACCAGGAAGGAAAATCGTTGCGCCCCTGTTCGTGTGTGAGTTGGGTCCAGCGCTTGCTGGCGACGTCCATGATGTAAATATCCTGTCCTCCAGGGGCTCCTGGTCCATATTTCCGGTCCCATGCGAAGGCGAGGAATTGCCCATTAGGCGACCAGGAAGGCGAGGTTGCATATCCCCCATCGGTCATCCTTTGAACGTTGGTGCCGTCCGCGTCCATGGTGTAGATCTGCGGGAGTCCGGTGCGGCCGCTGCACCACGCGATCTGCGCATTGGTCTTCGGGTTCCAGGTCGGGGAGACATCCGGGCCGCGAAAGGCCGTTACGCGCCTTGCGCCGGCTCCGCTGGCGTCAGAGATGTAGATCTCCGGATCGCCGGAGCGGGAAGAGGAGTACGCGAGCTTTCCGCCATCGCTCGACCAGGCCGGAGAGAAGGTATTGCCGCCGGGCGATGGAAAGCTGACCAGCCGCCCAAGCACCAGGGAGTACATACGGATGGACCAGCCGTTCCGTCCCAGGGACGCGAAGGCGACCCGGCTGTTGTCCGGCGAAGGACGCGGGGAGAGGGAGATCGTCCCAAGGCGGGTGATGGGTCTGGCTCCCTGGCCGTCGTAATCCATCTGCCAGATCTCTTTGTTTCCGCCGTGCGAGGAGACGAAGAAGATGTGCGTCTCGGCAATGCCGGGAATCCCGCCGCCCAGCAGCGTGATAATCTCATCGGCGAACCGGTGGGCGATCAGCCGGGCATTGTCTTCGCTGGCAGCCTCGTTGTACTGCTTTCCGAGGATCTGGGGAGAGGCCGGATTCTTGGCGTCGAAGAGCCATCCATAGACGCTTACACGCCCTGCATTGACGCCCAGGGAGCCGAAGGCCACCATTGCCGCATCGGCCGGAGCGGCCGACCACTGGGCGATATTCATCTGCTGCGGATTCGCCGGCATCACCGGAGGGCTCATGCTCTTCGAGACCATGTCGAAGATCCCGGCATTCGTCAGGTCGTTGTAAAAGGTGGTGTCGAAGGTTGTCTTGAGGCCGGCGGCCTGCGGGTCGGAGGAGGAAGGGCTGAAATTCGCAACGGCAAGACGGATTCTTTGAGCTCCGAGATTGGTTCCGGTGCGAACCCAGTCCTGGGCTGCTGCATTCAATCGGGCGAGCAGGAGAAGACTTAAAAACAGGAAGAGAACACGGGGGAGAGTGCGCGCTTTGTTGATTTTCATGCCCTTCGCACAACATTTTATACGACAAAAGTCCAGATACTACTTTGTTTAGGCCGTGGGACGTTCCAAAGGGATTACTACCCTTGCCCGCCGGAATGTCTAAGGATGACCGGGATAGGTGCAGTGGTAGAGCACGCTCAGGCTGCTTTCGTTGTAGCCGGGCGGGAGTGCGCCGAAGGTATCCACCCGTTGGACAGCGTGCAGGCAGGAGGAGTCCAGTGAGGGACTGCCGCTGGGCGTAGCGATCCGCACTCCGCTGACTGACCCGTCGCGGCCCACGCTGAATTGAACATAAACCGTGGCTCCCGCGGGTGTGCCGGCTGCCACCTCCGGCAATAACCAGTTCTGCGCAACCTTCCGCTTGATCACGTCCACATACCAGCCAAAACGGGAGCCGAAGTCGCCGCCGGTGACCGCGTTGGCGGCGCTTGCAGTTGGAGCGTTCGCCGCGGCCCGAGGCAGATTGGCCGGCGCCGCCTCGCCGAAGTTCGCCTTGTGGTTGGGCTTGGGAGGCGGTTGCTTCTGCGGCGGAGGAGGCGTCACCTGAGGCTTCTGCGCCTTCTTCACCGGAGTCTGCTTTTCTGGGATCGGAACCGCCTCCGGCAAGGGCATCGGCTCCGCCTTCTGCTCCTGCAGTGCGGGAGAGGCGCTCGGAGTCTCGGTGGAAAGAACATTTTCCGTCGGCGGGTGGTCCTGGGGCAGCGGCACGGCGGCCGAACTGACCAGCGTGGCCTGGATCGCCCCCTCCTGGGTGCTGTTTGAGCCCCATTCGCTGCCATGGAAGAAGTTGTTGACGTATGCGTAGCCAAAGAACATTCCGGCGATCAGCAGATGCAGCAAAGTGGACTTGGCGAAGGGCGCGCCCAAAGGCGTCCGCTCATACCCCGCTTGATCCAGAAGATCGCCGTTTGTGTAAGACCATGCCATGCTTGGGCTACTTCGCCGTCTTTGTGATCGGCTGGGTCACGATGCTGATGTTGGTAATCCCCGCTTGTTTGACGGCATCCATCACGGAAGCAAATGCGCCGAAGGGCACTCGCTCATCGGCGCGCAAATAGATGATCTGGTGCGCGGGGTCGGCATTCGGCTGGTGCAGCAGGGAGGGGAGCTGCTCGAGGTTGACCGGCTTGTCTCCTAAGAAGACGTTCTGCTCGCGGTCGATGGTCAGCACCAGGCGCTGTTGCGTGATCTGCTTGACGGTGCGGGTCTTCGGCACCGAGACATCAATTCCGGACTGGAGCACCGGCGCAGTCACCATAAAGATGATGAGCAGAACCAGCACCACGTCGACCAGCGGCGTGATGTTGATCTCCGCCATCGAGGTCCGGGTCTGGCCGGAGTTAGTTGTGAAGGCCACGCGCGGCCTCCCTCTCCATCGGGTCCTGTTTGGATTGCAGCGAGATCTCTTCCAGGCTATTGATCAGCTCGCGCGAAAAATCATCCATGCGGGCGGCAAACTCGCGCAGGGAAGCCGCGAACTGGTTGTAGGCGACAACGGCGGGAATCGCCACCAGCAGGCCGGCGGCGGTGGTGATCAATGCTTCGGAGACGCCCGGAGCCACGGCGCGCAGAGTTGCCGCGCCCTCTGTCCCCAATCCGTGAAAGGCGTCGACGATTCCCATCACCGTGCCGAAGAGACCAACGAAGGGGGAGACCGCGCCAATGGTGGCCAGCCAGGTCAGCCGTTCTTCGAGTCCGCTGAGGGACTCGCCGGCCGCGGATTGAGCGGTGCGCTCGAGCCCGGTGACGTTCTTCGGAGGTCCGAAGCCGCCGGTCTGCCTCCGGTAAGTCTCATAGACACTGTCGAAGATGTTCACCAGCGGGCTGGGCTTGAACTGGTCGCTGACGGCGGAGATCTCCTGCAGCCGGTTGGCCTTGCGGAAGGCGCGCAAAAAGCGCCGGCTCTGCGCCCGGGCGCGGCGGAAGACGGACCACTTCGCCAGGATAATGGTCCAGGAATACAGGCTGGAGATGGCGAGTACGCCCAGCACCGCCATCGCCACCGGGCCGATGTGGTGAAGCACATCGAGGATAGCGCCGGCTCCGGAGTTGGGGACGGGGACGGCTGGCGCGCCCGCATCTTCTCCCTGGAAAAGAAAGATCGCGAGATGAAACAATTGTGGCATCACGTGACTTTCACGTTAGCAGACCCAGGCGCAGGAACCAAGTAACCCGGAAGGGGCGGTGGCGGCGTGTTTGCGGGGATTCCCGAGCGAATATGCTATGCTGCGCTCGACCACACGATTTGAGAGCGGACGCGCAGCAACGCGGGCGCAATCTGCCGGGAGGGGTTCCGTCCGTCCGGCAGGAACCACAAACGCCCATCCACGAAGGGCTTATCGGGGATTTCGCTCACCAGGGACCGTCGAATGTTGCTCGAGTTGCGCGCTGAGAACTATGCGGTGATCGACCACGCGATTGCCGTGTTTGGTCCCGGCCTCAATCTGCTGACCGGGGAGACGGGCGCCGGCAAATCCATCCTGGTGGATGCGCTTGCCCTGCTGATGGGTGAGAAGGCCTCCTCCGACGTGGTGCGCCATGGCGCCGAGCGGGCCGTGGTGGCCTGCGTCTTTGAGAGCACTCCAGGCGCGGAGGCTACGCTCGAAGCAAACGGGATCGACGCCGAGGGCTCGGAGATCATTCTGCGCCGTGAGATCCAGGCCAACGGCAAGGGCCGTGTCTACGTCAACAATCAGCCGGCGACCGTGGGTGTCCTTCGCCAGTTGGCTCCGGAGCTGGCTCTCGTCCATGCCCAGAGTGAGACCCTCGGCGGCTTCGATGAGGCGCAGCAGCGCCAGCTTCTGGATCGATATGGAGCGATCGCGACGGAAGCAGCCGCGGCCGCCTTCGATGCCTGGCAGGAGATCTGCGAGCGCTTGAGCAAGCTCGAGGGCGACGAACAGGACCGGATGCGCCAGGCCGACCTGTGGAGCTTCCAGCGGCGCGAGATTGAGAGCGCGGCCCTCAAGGAATCCGAAGACGAGGCTCTTGAGACCGAGCGGCGCGTGCTGGCCAACGCGGAGAAGATCTATGCCGCAGCCATGACCGTGCACGAGCTGCTCTACGAAGGCGGAAGCTCGGCTGAGGCCGCACTGCGCTCGGCGCTGCGCAGCCTGGAAGAGCTGGCGCGCTATGACAGCAGCTTTGACGAGGCGGTGCAGCAGGTCGCCTCCGCGCGAGCCGTCCTCGGGGACGTGAGCGCCACGGTGCGGGACTATGCCGAACACGTGCAGGCCTCCCCCGACCGGCTGGGCGAGATTGAAGACCGCTTGTCTCTGCTCGAACGCCTGAAGAGGAAGTATGGCAAGACGATCGCTGAGGTGATCGCCTATGGGGAACAGGTACGGGAGAAGCTCGCCGAGATTGAGAACCGCGACCAGTTGCTCCTGGAGCTGCAGGCGGCCCGGGAGAAGGCTGCCGAGGCATTTCGCGCAGCTGCGCGACAGTTGACCGCGGCGCGCAAGGCCGCGGCGGGCAGGCTGGAGAAGCTTGCCGAGTCGCACATCAATGATCTCGCCTTGAAAGCCAGGTTCGCCGTTGAGGTAACACCCCGCGAGTCCGCTGCCCACTGGTCGCGCCAGGGTTGGGATCTGGTCGAATGCCGCATTGCCACCAACGCCGGGGAGCCGCTCAAGCTGCTCCACGAGATTGCTTCAGGCGGCGAGATGTCGCGCGTGATGCTGGCTTTGAAGGTCAGCGTGGAGGAAGGGCAGGGAAAGCGGCGCAAGACCGTTCTGCCGCGCACCCTGGTCTTCGACGAGATCGATATCGGAATCGGCGGCCGGGCGGCGGAGGCCGTCGGGCAAAAGCTGAAGACCCTCTCCCTCAGCCAGCAGGTGCTGTGCGTTACCCATCTGCCGCAGATAGCCGCCTTTGCCGGACAGCACTTTGTGGTAGAGAAGCGGGAGCGGCAGGGAAGAACCCGTACCTCGGTCCGGCTGCTCAATGAAGGCGAACGCGCGGAAGAGGTAGCGCGCATGCTCAGCGGAGCCACGCTCACGGAGACCTCGCTTCGCCACGCGGAACAGATGCTCAAGTCAGCCAAGTGTTGAGCGGGCGGGGTCTGCGGGATCGACGCGGGTGGCTCCAGGTTTTCCGTCCGCCATGCCTTCGGTTGTGCTGCTTCGCGGCTTGCCCGCCCGCAGGATGGTTCAGCGTCCGCCGGGCCTGTGCCGGGCCTCCATCAGAGCATCTTTGGCCGCCATGTCCCGGGCTACGCCGATGACCATGAACTCGAGCGGCGCGCTCCCGGAGTTGGTGAACGAGGCGCGCTCATTCAAGCGAACCGGAATAACATCTCCCGTGTGAATCGCAGCGCTCTCGGAGCCGTTCGTGGCCGTACCGTCGCCCGAGAGAACGTAATACACCTCGCTCATGTCTGGTTTCGAAACCGGTCCAACCGAGGAGCCGGGCGGAAGCAGAAGATGATCGACATACGACCATGTGGTGAAGAACACGCTCGGTTCAAGCGCCCGCCGGTATTCGACTGTCCCCGCGCCGCCGTTCATGTGGTCCACAGGCTTCAGTAGCGATCGATCCAGATGCATGGTGATAAAGGTGGGAATCGGATCGAGGGGGACGCCCACCCGCGGATCGCCGAGGTTGAATGCATCGTATGTCTTGGTCAAACCGACATTGATGTTGAGCCATTGCAACGGGCGATCAGAGTTGTTGTAGATGGCATGGGAGTGGCCGAGGCGGTCCGGAGCGCCGGCCGGTCCTTTGAGGACGGAGGTGCGCCCGTCGATCGTGAATTGAGCTTCACCGTCGAGAATGACAAACATCTCCTCGCAGCGGTTGTGGAAGTGCGCGCCGATGCCGCTCTTCGGCGGGATCACGCCGCGATGGAAGAAGATCAGGTTGGTGTCGAGGGCATCCGCCCCAAGCATCACCTTGAACTCCATGGAGCCCGGACCGTCGTGCACGCCGGTGAGGTGTTTGTATTGCGCCGGGTCGGAATGGGCGATGCGTTCGGCGAAGGGCAATGACGCTGCGGACCCTGTCGTGTTCTGCTGCGCGAGCAGAAGCGGCGCCGCGATCCAGGGCAAAATCAAGGCAATTGCAAGACCGGCTTTGGGCATGGTGACTCTCTGGCTCCCCGGCTGCGATCCGCAGCCGATGCAGGTGTGGCTGGGTTTTGTGCGCACCCAATATATTCCAGGGACGAAGCTGCGCGCCAGCGCGATGCCCGCAGAATCGCGACGAAAGCCATCTTCAACATGGCATGCGAAGCTGCCGGTCATTTGTCATCGATTCAATCCATCAATGCGCCAGCTCCATCTCCTCGGGAAGGCGCTTGCGTTTGGGTGGGCGGCGCATCACAAAGGGCCATGGCACCAGCACCGCCACGGTCACGCTCAATACCCAGAACGCATTTTGATAGCTGAGCATCGCGGACTGCCGCAGCATCTGCTGGTAGGCATGCCCAAGCGCGGCGGCTGAGGCCTGGGTCGCTCCCTGGCCGGCCGCCATCAGCGCGCTCTTGGTCTGGGCAAGATAGTTCTCATAGGCAAAGCTGCCGGGAACAATGTTGGCCGCGAGCGACGACTGATGGGTTTGCTGCGTGCGCGTCAGGAATGTGGTCAGCAGGGCAGTGCCGGAGCTGCCGCCAAAATTGCGGGCAAAGTTGGAGAAGCTGGAGATCTGGTTGTTCTTCCCCTGGGGAACCCCGACGTAGTTCAGCGTACTGATCGGGATGAAGATAAACGAGAGGCCCAGCACCTGGTAGACGCGCATTCCCACGATGGTTCCGAAGCTCACGTTCAAGTCGAGCGTCGTCATGTGGAACAAGGCGATCGCGGTGACAAAGAATCCGATGGAGATCATCAGCCGCGGGTCCATCTTCGAGACCAGCCGTCCGGAGACCGGCATGAGCATCATGAGGACCAAAGCTCCCGCGGAAAGAGCCATGCCGGCGCGCTCGGCCGTATAGCCCATCAGGCTTTGCAGGAACTGCGGAATCAGCACGGTGGTGCTGAACAGCACCATGCCCAGCACAAATTGAAAGCCTACGGCGGTTCCAAAGTTCCGGTTCTTCAGCAGCTTGACGTCGACGATCGGGTGCGGATCCCGCCACTCCCACCAGACGAAAAAGATCAATGTAACCACTGCGATGGCAAACACAGAGGCGATCGCATGATCGCTGAACCAGTCCTTCTCCTGGCCCTTGTCGAGCACGAACTCCAGGCAGCCGACGCCAATGGCGACCAACCCAAGGCCGGTCGCGTCGATCGGCTTCTTTCTCGCCCTTTCTTTGACCAGGTATGGAGGATCCTCCACCATCCTGTTGCTCAAAAAGAGAGAGAACAGCCCGATGGGAAGATTGATGAAGAAGATCCAGTGCCAATTGAAGTTGTCGGTGATCCATCCACCCAGGGTCGGCCCGATCGCCGGCGCGGCCACCACCGCCATGCCATACAGCGCGAAGGCCTGGCCCCGCTGATCGGTGGGAAAGGTATCGGCCAGAATCGCCTGTTCGCTCGGCGCAAGCCCTCCTCCGCCCAGCCCCTGCAGGATGCGCGCCAGGATCAGAATGGGCAGCGAAGGCGCCAGGCCGCAAAGAAGGGAGCAGCAGGTAAAGAGCATGACACAGGTCATGTAAAAGCGCTTCCGCCCGAAGCGGTCGGAGAGCCAGCCGGAGATGGGCAGCACAATGGCGCTCGAAACCAGATAGCTGGTCAGCACCCAGGTGGCTTCGTCCTGGCTGGCGCCCAGCGATCCGGCGATATGCGGCAGCGCCACGTTGGCAATGGAGGTATCGAGCACCTCCATGAAGGTCGCCAGCGTCACCGTGAGGGCGATCAGCCACGGGTTATGCTTCGGGTGCCAGCCCTCGACAGACGAGAGGTAGACCCGATTCGGCGCTTGTCTCTGGGATAGAGTCGCGGTGGCCACGGTCAGGCGAAGAGCTTCCCATTCTTGGAGTTCATGGAAGCCCTATTGTATGAGGAATCCCCTGGCGACGCGATAGCCGCTTGCCCGGCAGCCCCGGGCCGCTACTCCACTTCCTGCTTGGCCCGGTAGCCGTCGCGCGCGATGATGTCGTATTTCAACGGATGATGCTTCTCATCCTGCATCTTGAGCGGCTGGCCCTCGCCGTCCACCAGCTCTACGCGGATCTTGCGATAGGTTCCATCCTGTCTCGGATTCGTCGGCGTGTAGGCAAGAACGTACTGGTTCCGTATCTCGTCATTGATGGCGTGGAAGATGTCGGGCATCTCGCCTTCAAAACGGGGAAAGAATGCCTGTCCGCCGGTCATCCGCGCGAATGTCGTGAGTTCGTTGTCGGCCTGCAGGTAATCGATCTCCTTCGGTCCGAACATGCCGCTGGGGGCATTGCCGGTGATCCGCGCTGCCTGGCCGGTTCCCACGGTGAAGATGGTCACGTTGGGCGTGTCCTTGATCTTCTTCAGTATCTTGTCGAGGTTGATCTTGCTGAAGGTGTCGATGCCGGAGGAGACGAGGATCACATACTTGCGGCCTTCGATCCGGGTGAGACGGTCCAGCGTCTCATAGAGCGCGTCGAACTCATTCGTCTCGCTGAAGCCGGGAATCTGCAGGGCGTTCAGAGACTCGTACACCATCCGCTTGTCCTGGGTGAAGTCCGTTAGAATCTGGGTCTTCATGTCATACGTTACGACGGCAACGTAGTCGTCCGGCTGGAGCTGCTGGGCGAAGGCGTAGGCGGCGTTCTGCATGTCGTAAATGAACCAGTAATTCGTGGAAGCGAACTCGCAGAGCAGAACGGCGGTAATGGGCGCCTTGGTGCGCTGGAAGCTGATGAGCTTCTGCGGAGTTCCGTCCTCGTAGACGCGAAAGTTGGTCTCCTGCAGGTTCGGCACGAACTCGTGTGTCTTTTGCAGGATGACATCCACATTCAGGCTCACGACCGGAACATCGACCCGCATCGAGTAGTTTTCCAGTCCCTTGGGGTTCTTCACCTTAGGCTCCGGAGGGGGCGGGGGAGCGGTCGGCTTTTCCGGCTTTTTGGGGATGGCGATGGCGCCGTTGTCGCCCCCGGGGCCACCCTCCTCGGGGGCCGTCTGGTCCTGCTGTTTGGCAGCGTCGGGGGTCTGCTGGGCCTTCGGGGCCGAATCCGTCTGCTGTCCCTGTATGGCGGCGGCCCGGGCAGCTGTCCAGTTAAACAAGAAGAGCAGACATGCCAGGAAAGCGCTGGAGACCACCGAGCCAAAACGGGCCTGTCGTACGGTCTTGCCAGGGCGAACCTGACGAGAGAGAGCGGAAGAGATGTTGGCCTTCATCGAATACCTCACTGCTAGGCATTTTCACTCCAGGGGCGGCAAAGATCGGCTGCGGAACTGCAACTCCGCTTTCACCCGATAGAGAAAATGATCTTGATCATAGATACGGCTCTTTGCTCCAGCCGCTGGAACGTCTACTCTGTAGACGTGTGGAAAAGTAGTAAGAGAACATACCAACTCGCACTGGCCGCATTTTTTCTCGGTGCGTCCGGCCTTGGCGCGCAAATCAGTCAGGATACGCCTCCGCCTTCCTCGGCGGCTTCCATCTTCCCCCTCGCGGAAGTGCATCGCGGCTTGCATGGGGTCGCCTATACGGTCTTTGAAGGCACGCAGCCGGAAGCCATGAATGTTGAGATCCTCGGCGTTCTCAAAAACGCACTGGGACCGGGTCAGGATATGATTTTGGCACGTCTCAAGGGTACGAAGCCAGAGTACACCGGTGTCGTCGCCGGCATGAGCGGCAGCCCAGTCTATGTCGATGGAAAGCTGCTCGGCGCCCTCTCTTACCGGATCGGCCAGTTCAGCAAGGAGCCGATTGCCGGCATCACCCCGATCGCGGAGATGCTGGACGTCGGCAAGCACACAGCGCCCCTCTACCGGGCGCGGGCGGCGACGGCCTCGCAGCCGGCCGTCGAACAGTTGGCCGGTCTCAACCCTGCCCCTCCGTCCCCCGGCCCGACCGAGACGGCCGCAAGTCCCGAGATCCGGCCCATTGAAACGCCCCTGGTCTTCTCCGGTTTTAGTCAGCAGGCGGTTCAGGTCTTCGGGGACCGCTTCCGCGCGCTGGGCTTTACGCCGGTTGCGGGGCTGGGTGGCGTTGCCGGCGGCTCCGAATCCGATGCCCCGGACGGAAAACCCGGTGATCCGCTCCTGCCCGGCTCGGCGGTGAGCGCCCTGCTGGTCAAGGGAGACATGGAGATTGCCGCGACCTGCACCGTCACCTTTGTCGACCCCAGCCAGGTTCTGGCCTGCGGGCATCCCATTACCCAATTCGGCAAGGTCTCCATGCCCATGACCCAGGCCGATGTGGTGGCGACCCTGGCCTCTCCCCTCAACTCTTTCAAGATCATCAACACCGGCCGGACGATTGGTTCCTTCACCGATGACCGCGCCTCAGCGATTCGCGGCGTTCTCGGCGAAACCGCCCAGATGATCCCCGTCACCATCCATCTTCGCGACGAAGGGCAGGAGCGGACCCTGCACATCCAGGTCGTGGACAACGCCGACGTAACGCCAACCGCGCTGATGGTCTCTCTCTACCAGTCGTTGATGCAGAACAACGCCTATGGCGAAGAGCTCACCTACTCGGTGCAAGGTTCGGTTACTCTGGAGGGCTATCCGCGCCTGAAGCTGGATTCCTTTGTGGCGCCTACCGCTCAGCTTCCCTCCGCCCTGCGTGCGGCGCTAAGCGTGGGCCAGCGTTTCGGCGAGATCTATGGCAATCCGGCCCGTCTGCATAACGTCCAGGGCGTCGAGCTGACGGTGGATGTTCTGCCCGGCCGGCGCAGCATCGAGCTGGAGACTGCACGGGTCACCGTGCCCTCGGCCCATGCCGGAGATACCGTAATGGTCGAGGCCACCCTCCGGCCCTTCCAGGGACAGTCCAGAAATCTCCGCATTCCCATCCGCCTTCCGCAGACTCTGCCCCCGGGCGCACTCCGCATCCTGCTCAGCGATGGAAACACGCTGGACCGGCTGACGAGCGAGTATCCGGGGATCGACCCGCCGCAGGATCTCAGCGGCATGATCCACCAATTGAATTCGGCCCACGCCGACAACGAGCTCTATGTCACTCTGCTCTTGCCGGAGCCCCAGGCCGTCATCGACGGCCGCACCCTCCCGTCCATTCCCGTCTCCATGGCGAACGTGCTGGAGCCCCTCCGGGCGAACCGTGAAATGTCTCTGCACGGCGAATCCGTGGTTCCGGTAACATCAATCCCAGTCGAAGCGATGCTAACCGGCCAGCAGGTCATTTCTCTCGATATTGAGTAGAATGGCCGCCGGCCACGCGCGCTGCAACCGGGTCCCATCTCCTTAGCTAAGCTAGAGCGAAAGATTATGTCTTTTATCAATGGATTTGCGACCCATGCTGCGGGCGCTGAACTTCTCCCCTACAAATACGATCCGGGCGACCTCAGACAGAATGAAGTTGAAATCGCCATCACTCACTGCGGAATCTGCCGCAGCGATATCCACCTGATCGACAACGATTGGGCGATCAGCCAGTATCCCTTTATCCCTGGACACGAAATCATCGGCAAGGTGACGGCGACCGGCACGGCCGTTCTGGGACTGAATGCCGGCGACCGCGTAGGCGTTGGATGGCAGGCGGGCTCCTGCGGCCACTGTGAATGGTGCCTGCAGGGCGCCGAGAATCTCTGCGCCGACAGTCAGGGCACCTGCGTTCATCGGCATGGCGGATATGCCGAGCGCGTCCGCGTGAATGCGCGGTTCGTTGTGCCAATTCCCGAGGGTCTGGACAGTGAGCGCGCCGCTCCGCTGCTATGCGGCGGCATTACCGTGTATAACCCGCTTCGCACCCACGGAATCAATCCCAGCTCTCGCGTCGGGGTGGTCGGTATCGGCGGCCTGGGCCACCTGGCCCTGCAGTTTGCCCATGCGTTCGGCGCGGAGGTGACGGCTTTCTCCGCCTCTCCGGCCAAGGAGTCGGAGGCCCGCTCCCTGGGCGCCCATCATTTCGTCAACACCCGCGAAACCAAGATGTTCAAGAAGTTCGCCGGCTACTTCGATTTAATCCTGTCGACCATCAATGCCGATCAGGATTGGAATGCGTACCTTACCATCCTCCGCCCGAGGGGAACTTTGTGTTTTGTCGGTGTGCCGCCCTCTCCTCTCTCATTGCCGGCATTGCCTCTCGTAGCCGCGCAAAAGTCGGTCACCGGCAGCCCCATCGGGCCGCCGCGCATGCTGGTGGAGATGCTCGACGTTGCCCAGCGCCACAAAGTGCAGGCCATGACTGAGGCATTCCCCATGGCCAAGGTGAATGAGGCGCTGAACAAGGTGAAGAAGAACCATCTTCGTTATCGCGCGGTTCTCGTCAACCCCAAGCGGGATCCTGAGAGCTGACCGGTTTTGCCATGCGGCCCCGATCTGCGGAGAGCCGCTTTTTGAGGTCGAATACTGTCCCTCCGGCGCGCTTGAAATGCCGGTCCCTAGTAGACTGTCTTTCAGCATGATGCGCCGTCTCTTCTCCGCAGGTTGGCTTCTTCTCGTCTTTTATCCTCAACTGCTCCCGGCTCAAGGCACGAAGCTTTGGCTGCAGTCTCACTATGACGAGTTCGAGAAAGGCCAGCCGCATAGCGTAGCGATCGATAGCAACAGCTATCTGGAGGCGGGTCCTGAGCTTCGCTCCGTGCTGCTGACTCCTTCGACCTATGTCTGGTCGCTGGCTTCCGACAGCCAGGGAAACGCCTATCTTGCCACCGGCTCTCCGGCCACCGTGCTGAAGGTCTCGGCAGCCGGCCAATCTACAAAGCTCTTTTCCACCAGGGAGCTATCGGTAGAGGCCGTTCGGACCGGTCCTGACGGTTCGGTCTACGCGGCCACTCTGCCAGGCGGCAAGGTCTATCGCATCCTTCCCAACCAGACGAATCTCGATGAAAGCACAGCGGCCGTCGTCTTCGATCCCGCCAATCTGCCTGCGAGCGCGCCGGGCAAGCCGGCCGATCCGCCGAAATACATCTGGGACCTCGCCTTCGACGCGCAGGGAATGCTCTATGTCGCCACCGGAGACCCTGCCGCGATCTATCGCGTCAACGTGGCGCAGGGCGCGGCCAAAGCCAAACCCGAGCTCTTCTTTTCGAGCGACGAGCAGCACATCCGCTGCCTGCTCTTCGAGCCCAGGGGCGACCTCATCGCGGGCAGCGACGGCAGCGGCCTGGTCTACCGGATCGGCAGGGAGGGGAAGGGAGTCGTTCTCTATGACGCGCCCAACCGCGAGGTAACAGCAGTCGCAGAGTCGCCGGATGGGCATCTGTACATTGCCAACGTCGGGGATAAGAACAAGAGCACGCTGCCGCCGCTCCCCATTCAGGGCAGTGGCGCAGGAGCTACGGCCACGATCACGATCATGACTCCGGGGATGCCCGGGCCCAGTGCGAATGCCCTGGTTCCCGAAGGCTCAGAGATCGACGAGCTGAATCCCCAGGGCGCGCCGAGCAAGCTGTGGACCTCCAAGGACGATGTCGTCTATGCGCTGCACTCCACTCCGCAGGGCCTGCTGGTGGCTACCGGCAATCGCGGCAGGATCTATCGGATTCAGGAAGACGGCAGTTACGCCGATGTGGCCCGCGCTGAGGCCGGGCAGGCGACCGCCTTTGCCAAGGCGCAGGATGGCGTCTACGTCGCCACCAGCAACACCGGCAAACTGCTCAAGCTCACCGCCCAGCCGGCCGCTCACGCCACCTATCTCAGCGACGTCTTTGACGCCGGCATGTTCTCCACCTGGGGGCGGGCAGAGGTCAATGCCAACGACGGCGGCGCTTCAGGACCGTTCGAGGTCTACGCCCGCTCCGGCAATGTGGAGAGCCCGGAGAGAAACTGGAGCGACTGGCAGAAGGTGTCTGCCGGTTCTCCCACGCTGGGTGTGCCGGCCGCGAGGTTTGTGCAATGGAAGGCCGTCCTCGAACCAGGAGCGCGGATCAGCTCCGTGGGCATCAACTATCTGCCGGTAAACACCGCTCCGGTGGTAGATGAGATCGTCGTGCAGCCGGGCGCCAAGGTGAATACGGCGGCCCTGCAGCCGCAGCAGCCGCAGCCGATTACCATCAATCTGCCCTCGGCCCAGCAAGGCGTGACCTTCGTACAGGACGGCCCCTCCGGACCCCTGGCCGCCTTCAAAGACAGGACCGCAGTGACCGCCCGCTGGGCTGCCCATGACGACAACGGCGACGAGCTGCTCTTCGATGTGTACTTCCGGGGGGATGGCGAAAAGAACTGGCGGCTGCTCAGGAGCCACTTGAAGGATCGCTTCTATACTTTTGATTCTATGCTTCTTCCGGATGGAGGATACCGCTTGAAAATTGTCGCCAGCGATGCTCCTTCCCACGCTCCCGGCGAGGCTCTCACCGGGGCGCGGCAGAGCGATCACTTCGTCATCGACACCACGCCGCCGGCGATCTCAGCCTTCCTGGCCAAGGTGGAGGGCGGTGCGATTCACGCCTCCTTCCAGGCAGCCGACGCCAGCTCTCCGGTGACCCGGGCCGAGTACTCGCTGGATGCCGGTCCCTGGCAGTATGCGGAGCCGGTCGGCAAGCTCTCCGATTCTCTGACCGAGCGCTACGACTTCACCATTCCCCTGAGGCCGAGGCCCGGCTCCTCGCCCGCATCATCCAGATCCGGCCAGAGCCCGGCGGAGGAGGTCTCGGACCCTGCCGAACACGTCCTCACCGTCCGCGTCTACGACCGGTATGACAATGTCGAAGCCGCTAAAACCGTGGTTCGTGAATGAGCCTGGAGTTCTTTGTCGCCGCCCGCTATCTAAGGGCCAAGCGCCGCCAGGCCGTGGTGGGCATCGTGACCGCCATTGCAGTTCTGGGAGTGGCGGCCGGAGTGGCTGCGCTCATCATTGCCCTGGCCATCACCAATGGCATGAGCCGCGATCTTCGCGACCGGCTGCTGAGCTCGACTGCCCATGTCCAGTTGATGCGCGTGAACGACGACGGCATCCGCAACTGGCGCGTCCTGGATGAGCGGCTGGCCACGCTGCCCGGCGTCAAGGCGGCGGCCCCGGGGCTCTATGAGCAGGTGATGGTCTCTCGCGGGGCGCGCGCCGGCTACGCGCTCCTCGAAGGAATTGTGCCCGGCAAGGAGCGCCAGGTCAGCGACCTCCTCTCCAGCGTAACGCTGGGCAGCGCCGCGCCGCTCGAGCCTCAACCCCCCGAGCCTCAATCGGAAGACAGCGGCCGTCTCGCCGGGCTTTCGAACCCGAATCAGAGCGTTCCTCCCATCCTGGTCGGCCATGATCTGGCCGAGTCTCTGGATGCGAAAGTCGGTTCCACCGTGATGGTGACCAGTCCGCAGGGGGAACTGACGCCCCTGGGCCTGATTCCCAAGTTCCAGCGCTTTCAGGTTGTTGGAATCTTCCGCTCCGGTTTCTATCAGTACGATTCCAGCCTGGCGTTTATCCGCCTGGCCGATGCCCAGAGGCTCTTTGGGGAGCCGGATGTGGTCTCTGTCATCTCCTTCAAGGTGAAGGATCTGTATCACGCCGATGCGATCGGACGCGAGATCGAGCAGACCGCCGGTCCCGGCTTTCTCACGACCAATTGGATGGAGCAGAACCGGGAGCTCTTCCGCGCGCTCCGGCTGGAGCAGATCGTGACCTTCATCGTCATCGGACTGATTGTCTGCGTGGCGGCCCTGAACATATTCAACGCACTGACGATGATGGTGATGGAGAAGACGAGAGACATCGCGGTGATGATGTCCTTTGGCGTGAAGCCGGCCCAGGTGCGCAGGATCTTCCTGCTGCAGGGCTTTCTGATCGGGGCGGCCGGTACGCTTCTGGGCCTGATCCTGGGCTTTGGATTGTCCTGGCTGGGCGGTCATTACCGCTTCATTCATCTTTCGGCCGACGTCTATTCCATTGATTACTTGCCCTTTGCCGCCCGCTGGACCGATGGGGTGATTGTCGCTTGCGTCTCCCTGGGAGTCTCGCTGCTGGCCACGCTGTATCCTTCCAGTTCCGCCGCCAGGATCCTTCCCGCCGAGGCGCTGCGCTATGAATAAAAACGACCGCATCGAAACCCGGACGGCCTCTTCTGCATCCTCGCTGGATCAAAGCTGACGCAAGTTGCATCCAATGTTCAACAGGTGAGACTCGACGGGCCGGATCATTCCCGGACCAGAGCTTCCCCAAGGCAGGACAGGCAGGCTGTGCTGGGCTGGGGTCGCCGGACAGGCTGAACAGGGCGATTCGAACAGGCGGTGCGGCGCGTTTTCATCAGTTCGAACAACCGGTTCGAAGGATTTCGGCTTCGACCCAAGGATCTTTGGCAGTGCGCCCTAGTGTCTTTTCAGAACCCCCTGCTCATCAAGCCACTTCCGTTCCGTGGCTCAATGATGATAGAGGTAGATATGGAACCGGCCGCAGTCGCAAATTCGGAGTTGTTCGGCAGCACGGCGCTGGCGGCGGGTCCAGATGCGGCTACGGCATCT
>DASYYO010000033.1:0-2305 GCA_035933805.1 Acidobacteriaceae bacterium
GCCGCCCACGCGGGCTGCGCGTCAGCTAAGCGCCAAGGCAATGGCGGCAGCCCACGCCGTCGAAGCGGAACCGGCCCTTCGAGCGCAACTGGAGAAGACATCCGATCCTTCGCGGCCGGCAGCCAGGGCGCTGATCAGGCAGGGCCGCTTGATCACGCAGCCTTCGAGGAATCCCGCTGTCAACCAGGCGCTGGCCACCGATGCCATGCCGGAATACCGCTCAGAGCTGCTCGCGGCGATCCGAGGCATTCGCGGAGCCAGGCTTGCGGCCACCCGGGATGCCAAGAAGCCCGCGCGGCTGGCGGAGAAGATCAATGAGGAGAAGGAGCCCGCCGAGACGGTCAATGACTACGGCGCCGCCCAGATCTCAGTCGACTCTTCACAAGCCAAAGCGCGGGTGATGGCGGCGGTGAGCAAGAGATTTCCTGTGGTACGGGTGGACGACAACTTCCTGGACGGGGATCGCGAGTTCGGATACAGGCGCTGTTCGATGCAGCTACGCATGCCCAACGGGGCGTCGCAGGAGTTGCAGATCGTACCGAAGGAAGTGATGGCGATCAACCTCAAGGAGCACAAGCTGTATAAGGCGGCGCGCAACGCCAAGCTCGCCGGCCGGGATGCGAGCGATGCTGTGCAAGCAGCGAGGTCACAGAACGACGCGGCGATGGCCCGCTTTGCCTCCCGGAACCGGGATGAGGAAGGCGGAGAGCCATCCGAGCGTGCGCGGGGGCCGGCGCTCGAAAAGGGCTCCGCGATCGCGCTGCCGGATGGCTGCCGCGGAACGGTCTGTTACGCGGACCCGAACCTCAAGATCGTCCGTGTGCGCATGGAGGACGGGCGAAAGCTGACGGTGCGGCAGGGCCAGTTGCGGGAGGTTCCGGCTGCACGCGCAAAAAGAGAGTGAGCGGGTCGAAGGAGCAAGCAGGAATGCCGTCGAAGAAGAAGACGCTCTCCTCCAAGCCAGCCGTGCGAGAGACGCCGGAGGCTGGAGAGGACAGCGCGCAGAGCGGGCGGGGGTCCTCGCTGTACCGCGGGGCGGATGTTGGGCGCGACCGCATCCTGGCGCGGTACTGGGAGTTGGCCAATCTTGATCCTGAGGTGACCAAGGGAACGATCACCGGGCAGTTGAAGGCGCTCGATGCGCTCTGTGAGGAGATAGGCCTGGCGCCACACACCAAGGAGAGCGCGCCACCGGCCGCTTCGCAGGCGATCTACCGGTCGGCCTGGATGCAGCCGGCGGACGGAGGCGCGGGAAGCCGGAGCCGGCGGAGGGCGGGCGACGAATGAGCGATCGCTATCGCTGGCATCCGGCAACTCCCGCGCAGAAGGCGGCGCTAGATTCGGAGGCGGACATCCTGTTTTTTGGCGGATCCGCGGGTTCGCTGAAGACGGAGACGATGCTGATGGACGCCGTCCAGGAGTATGAGAACCCGAACCTGCGGGGAATCATCTTCCGCTCCTCGTTCTCGGAGATGACCGACATCATCGATAAGACTCGACGGCTCTACACGCCGCTTGGGGGCGTGTTTGTAGGCTCGCCGAAGTGGAAGTGGACCTTCCCCTCGGGAGCGACGATCCGCTTCGCCTATATGAGGACGGATGACGACGTCTGGAAGTACCTGGGGCCGCGCTACTCCTTTATCGGGTTTGACGAGTCGACGCTGCACACCGAGAAGCAAGTCCGCAACATTCTGGGCCGGCTGAGCTCGACCGACCCTCGGCTGCAACTGCGCCTGCGGCTGACATCCAACCCGGGCAACATCGGCGCGGCGTGGCACCAGAGTCTATTTCTTCGCGGACATTGCCCGGTCCACACTCCGCAGGAGTGCGCGCAGCCCGGCCGCTTGTATCGGGACTGCGCATGGCCTTCGGATCGGGCGCCGATTCCTTTCTCGATTGCGTTCATTCCCGGCCGGCTCTCCGACCACAATTTGCTGGACGCGAACTACGCCAAGCGCCTGCACATGATGGCGGGAGGCGCAGCCGCGGCGATGGAGCAGGGCTGCTGGTGCTCGCTCGAGGGAGCGTACTTCCCTTTTCTGCACCGCGGGATGATTCGTCCACTGGGCGAGGCGCAGGTGGAGTGGTGGCACAACCACTTTCTCTCGATCGATTACGGCTACGGGAAGTCCTCCTCCTCGGCGGGGTTGTATGTGCGCGGTCCGGCGGAGAGCAGCAGCCGGGTGCAGGTACCGGGCATCGATTCGCGGCGATTCGATCAACCTGAGGGTCCGGAGTTTCCGGAGGGCCGCATTCGGAAGATCGGCGAGCTGGTCGTTCCGCATGTGCCCGCCTATGAGCTGGC
>DASYYO010000064.1:0-1871 GCA_035933805.1 Acidobacteriaceae bacterium
CGAACGGTTCGTTCCGCCTACGTGTTTTGCCTGGACTCACCTCGGGCTGGGAGAAATCGCCGAGGCATTTGTCTGGATGGATCGTGCCGTTGATACGCCTGATCGAATGATGGCGCCTATCAAGACATACCCCTTCCTCGACCCCATCCGTAACGATCCACGCTTCACTGTGTTGTTACGCAGGATGAACCTGGAAAATTGAAGCTCAGATCGCGCAGGGCGCTCATTCGCTGGCTTCCTGGGCTTCGATGCGGCGCTGTTCGGCGAGCAGCGACATCGAACTCATCAGGTTCTGCACGCTGACGATGCCGACGACCTTGCCGCTTTCGGTGACGGGAATCAGGGAGAGACCCTGGCCGCCCGAGATGCGCCGAATAGTGGTGCCGAGGGTGTCTTCGGGGCGGGCGATCTGAAATGCGCGCGACATGATGGATTGAACGTAGCCGTTGCCGTCGTCGCGAAGAGCCTCGACGATACGCTGGCGAGAGACGATGCCGACAAGTTGCGGACCGCGCACGACCGGAAAGTCTTCTTGCAAGGAGTGGACGCAGCGGACAAGCGCGTCGGCCAGAGTGTCTGAGGGCGAAAGCGTGGCGAAGTCCGTAAGCATCACTTCGCGCATACGTACCGTGTCGACAACCGACTGGAAGAAGACGCCCTGGTCCTCGATCTGGCCGCCGATCATGATGAAGAAGCCGGCGATAATGAGCCAGTAGCCATGGATGGCCATGCCGAGGATCATGACGGCGAGAGCGATGAGCTGCCCGATGCCGGAGGCGGCGCGTCCGGCCGGCGAAAAGCCGTGGGTTCGCGCAAAACTGCCTCGCAGAAGACGGCCGAAGTCGAGCGGATAAGCGGGGAGCAGATGAAGAACGCCCAGGCCGGCCTGCAACCATACCATGCTGCGGACAAGGTGATCCGGAGTGACCAGGGGACGGTCAAGGAGATGCACGTTTCCCCCGGAGCCAATGAAGGCGGCGGCGAACATGAGCGCCGTAATGCAATTGATCACCGGACCGGTGAGGGCCATGGCGAACTGGCCAAAGCCGTGGTTCGCAGCCTCCTGGCTTTCCGGGTTGGCGTAGGCGAAGAGGCCTCCGATGGGAAGCAGAAGTACAGCGCGCAGGCGGAGCTTGAGATAGGCGGCAACCATGAGCCGCGCAATCTCGCGTACCACCACAGCGGTCACGCAGAGAAAGAACAGGGCCATCCCCCGTAGGAATCCCGAAGAGCCGCTGAGGCCGATACATACCAGGGCAAGTATGGGAAAGAAGATGTGCATACGCATCTCCACGCCCATCCAGCGGCCCAGCGGTATGGTCCAGCCACGCATAGCGCAATTGTAAAGCCCGCCGCTTGGGCGTAGATGTGTCGATTGGACCGTCGGAGCAGTCACCGGAACTCCTGGCGCAAGCGGTTCTTATATGCTGGTTCGCGATGCGGGTGATTGCAGGAAAGCTGCGGCGGAGAATGCTGGAGGCTCCGGCGGGAATGGCTACCCGGCCAACGAGCGATCGGCTGCGGGAGACGCTGTTCAACGTGCTGGCGCCACGGATGGATGGCTCCAGGTTCCTGGATCTGTATGCAGGATCCGGCGCGGTGGGGATTGAGGCGGTAAGCCGCGGAGCGGAAAGGGTTGTGCTGGTGGAGCGAGCCGTGCCGGCCTTGAAGGTTTTGCGGGCAAACCTGGAGAAACTCGGGTTGCGGAGCGAGGTTCGGGTGGAGGCGGTCAAGGTTGGCGCTTATTTGCGGCGGGGTCGGACGCAGGAGGCCATGTCGTTTGACGTGGTGTTCCTTGATCCTCCGTATGAGGCGGCAGAAGAGTATGTGTTGGCGCTTGAGTTGCTGGGTGGAGAGACACAAGGATTGCT
>DASYYO010000141.1:0-11603 GCA_035933805.1 Acidobacteriaceae bacterium
GAGAGTCCCATCACACTTGCAAGCCGTACCACATCGCCCCAAAACCCTGTGGGCCACAATCAGACCGAGTTTGCTGCTATGGCCAGAACGGGACATTTGGAACCGGGTCGTGGGATTTCTAAAGTGGATCTCAGCTCAAACGAACGTGCATTGGTTCGCGCACCGCGCGGCAGCGCTCCCGCGAGCAAGGGCTGGCAGCACGAAGCGGCCCAACCGTGGCCGCGCACTTCGAAACTGATCCAACTGGCGTTGTAACTGGATGATCGGCTCGCGGATGGGCACGGTGTTCTTATCGTTCAATATCAACCGGCCTAGCGGATGATTGAACTTTGCAACCTGACTCAGGTGGCGTCGCGCACGCTTGCCGAAAACTCGCGAAGAATGAAGGTCCCAGGCTGATCTGAATCAGTCTGGAGTGCCGCGAACAGGGCGACATATGCCGTTACGCTTATCAAGCACACGATAGAGAAGTGGTCTCCCGCAGAGACACGCGCCTTCAATGATGACCGTAGACCGGCACCGCTGCGCCATGAATTACATCAGCGTCGTCGCTGCACAGGAAGAGGATGACGCGGGCGATCTCTTCCGGCTTTGGCCACTTGGCGAAATCCGCCTTGGGCATGGCCTGGCGGTTTGCCTCAGTGTCGATGATGCTGGGCAGCACGGAGTTCACCCGCACTCCGGAGCCGCGGAGATCCTGGGCCAGTGAATCCATCAGAGCCACAGCGGCTGCCTTGGAGGCTGCGTAGGCGCTGGCCCCGGCGGCGTGATCGATCGCAGCCTGCGAGGCCACATTCAGGATCGCGCCTCGTCCCTGCTTCAGCATCGCCGGGACCGCGGCCCGCGCCAGCACGAAGCCCGCGCGCAGGTTCAAGAGCAGCATCTGGTCCAGGACCTTCGGCTCCATCTCCCAGAGCCGGATGCCGCCGGCGTAGCCTCCGATCGCATTCACCAGCACGTCGAGCCGGCCGTATTTCGCAACAACCTCGTCGATGAGCCGTCCCACCTGTGCGGGATCGGTGGCGTCCACCGGGCGCCCTTCGAGCATCGAGCCCGCGCCGGCAGCCTGCTCCAGGGCGCCGAACTCTTCGCGGCTGTGATAGGTCGCAACCACGGCAGCCTTTTCCCTGAGAAACGCCAGACTCACGGAGCGGCCCAGGCCGCCGGTTCCTCCTGCGACCAGAACCACCCTTCCCTCAAATTCTGCGTTCATTGTTCTCCTCCTTCGCGTGCGCAATCAGGACCGAGACAGTTGCCCCACGGCCAAAGACTCGCCCTGAGCCGCAAGGATCGGCAGAATCAGGTTGAGGATCTGCGGCACAGCCACCTCTGCCGGCGGCCGATCCGCGCTGTAGAACCACTCCTTGACTGCGCCATAGATCGCCCAGCTCGCGGTGTTGGCAATCATCTCCGGGGAGAGGATGCCCTCGACGGCGCGTTGAGACACGCCTTCCAGCAAAACTCTGCGGATGGCCGCAACGATGGCCGCCTCCGTGAGCGGCTCAAAGGCCCTCTGCCGGGTACACTCACCGCCGGAGTGCGTCTGCACCAGATAATCGCAGACGGCAAGAATGATTGCGCCGGCTGCCTCAGGGCAGGAGAGATCGAACCGGACATTGCGCTCATGCAAAAGCTGATGAAATCCGCCGGCGACCAGGGCATTCAGCAGCGCGAATTTATCGGTGTAGTGATCGTAAAAGGTGGCGCGGTTGAGCTGCGCCGCATCCGTGATGTCCTGCACGGAGATCTCGTCCAAGCTCCTGGTCAACATCAGCGTCTTCAGAGCGGACTGCAGCAGTTGACGAGTCCGGCGTATCCGGGGGTCGCGCACTTCGCAGTCGGAGATAGGCATCGCTCTCCCCCTTCTCCCGGGCCGCCCGGGAAACGCGCCTCTCCTCGTCTTCCGGGGAACGCGCATTTGTTGCTTTGAATTAGAGGGTAGCAAAGAAAAAAGAATCGCCACAACGACACCTGTTGTCTAAGGTGTGACGACACATGTTGTTTAGACGGCGCTTGTCGCCCAATGGAGGTTCTTCGATGTCCAAAACGCTCTTGCATCTCGATTCAAGCCCTCTGAGCAGCTCGATCAGCCGGGAGTTGACCCGCGAGTTTGCCACAACCTGGAAGGCAGCGCATCCGGACGGCGCAGTGATCTATCGCGACCTGGCGGTCACTCCGCCGAAGGCAATCGACGCTACGTGGATCGGCGCGGCATACACGCCTCCTGCTGCGCGCACTCCACAACAGATCTCGGCTCTGGCAGAGTCGGATGCACTGATCGCCGAATTGGAATCCGCTGACGAGTATCTGTTCGGCGTTGCGATGCACAACTTCTCAATCCCCTCCGTCCTGAAGCTCTGGGTCGACCAGGTGGTGCGCAGCGGGCGAACGTTCTCCTATGGCGAGGGCGGCGCGCAGGGCCTGCTGGCCGGCAAGAAGGCGACGGTCTTGATCGCCAGCGGCGGCGTGTACCAGTTGGGAACGCCGGCCGGCGCTCTGAACTTTATCGAGCCGTACATGAAGATGATCCTCGGCTTTGTCGGCGTGAAGGACGTGCGCTTCGTGACGGCGGGCGGCGTCTCGCAGATTATGACCGGCGCGGTGGATCGCGACACCTTCCTCAAACCGGCTCTGGAGCAGGTGCGCGTGTTTGCCGCCTGACCGGCCTGACGAATTGTGGATGAATGCGCAAGGAGGATTACGCTCTATGAAAGTTGCAATTCTGGTCGCTCGCATCTTGCTTGGATTGCTGTTCCTGGTCTTCGGGCTGAACGGCTTTCTCAATTTTCTTCATATGCCGACGCCGCAGGGCCTCGCGGGCCAGTACCTGGGCGCTCTGTTCGTCTCCCATTACCTGGAAGCGGTATTTCGTCTGGAGATCGTCGCCGCCGGCCTGCTGCTGGCCAATCGCTTTGTCCCGCTGGCGCTGGCTCTGCTTGGCCCCATCCTGGTCAATATTCTGCTCTTTCATTCGCTGATGGCCCCCGAGGGTCTGCCCATGGCGCTGGCGGCGGCTTTGCTGTGGGCGGTCGTCTTTTCCGGAGTGCGGCGGTCCTTCGCCGGGCTCTTCGCGCAGCGCGTCGAAGTCTAGAGCCGGTTTCCGATTGCGATGGGCTGCCCGCTGCTGCGGCCGCTCAGCAGACGCGAACCGCGGGCACTCGCAGCAGAACGGCCAGCTTCTCCAGCCTGGCGGCGAGATGGCCTACGCCGGCGGCACAGTGGTGGGCGGGCCCATGGCTGTTCCATTGCTTCAGGAAGGCCCGCGCACCGGGCGCAAAACGGTAGCGGCTGTTGGTGTTGCCGATCTCCAGGATCTGGCCCGGAACGGATTCTCCTTCCGCGATCAGCAGCTTGTAACCCGCGCGCTCCTCTTCGACGACTGAAAGCATCGTAATCGGGCCATGCTTGACGGACATTTCGATCGAGAGCCCCTGCCCTGCCTTGCCGTGATACTCGCGCAGGGGACGCACCTTCGGCTTGCCTTCCGCAATGGCCGGATGGCCCGGCCCGTCATGGCCCATGAGGACCTCGCCGGCGTTGAAGTCTACGGCATAGAACTCGGTAAAAGAGCCGCCGGCGCCAAACGCGTCCATCATCTTCATTGCGATCGCGTTCTTCACTTCGTACTCGCCGGCCGCGGGAATGCCGCGCGCGGTCAGCAGCGACGCTCCCAGGATGATCGAGCTCATCGTCTCTTCATTGCCAGGATTGCCCGAGCCCGAGGCGTAATAGGCCAGAGAACTGAGGTCATGCGCGGCGGCCAATCTATCCAGCGCCGCCGCGGTCATGGCGGCCCGGCGCAGCTCGGCCGGACTGCAATCCGCCTGCACGTCAAAGGAGCTCGCAAACGTTGCAAACTGGCCTTCGATCTCCGCCTCGGTCACGCATTGCCGCAGCGCGCTCAGCTCATCGGGCTCGATCATTTCGAGGTGGCTGCCGAAGACGCCGCTCAGCCGGGTAAGGTCCGTCGCCACGTCGAGCATACCGCCGTAGTAATGGCCCATCAGCCCCAGGCGATTATGCGCCAGCGCATGCGCAACCACGGCGGCGTCCATCCACTCCCCAATCTCACGCCACGCAGCCTCATCCTCAAGCGTTCCGGTGACCTCCGCGAACTGCACGCCGGTGCGATGGAAGACGTTGGCCAGTTCCGGAACAGGGCAAGTGCCGCAGAAGGCGAGCCATTCGCCCGTCTTCTCCGTGCGGCTTGGCATGCGGTTGAAGGCGGGGTAATCGATCGCCGCCTCCGGCGACAGATTGAGGAGAATGACCGGCACTTTGGCGCGGCGCACAGCGGACAGCACGGTGGAAGACAACGCGTAGGTGGAGACATGCAGGAACAGGATGTCCACATCGCTTGCCCGCAATTGGTGCCCTGCGTCGAGTCCCTTTTCCGGAGTGTCGATCATGCCCAGGTTGACGATCTCCACCCCATCACGCCGCAGTCCGTCTTCAATCCGCCGGTTGTAGCCATTCAGGCGATCGAGCAGGCCGGAGAATTGCGGCCAGTAGGCGGAGAGGCCGATGCTGAAGAGGCCTGCGCGCAGCGGATGCTTCATAAGGTTTCTCGCGCTCCTGCCGGCCGCAGCTCGCGCCGGATCTTGAGGCGGCAATCGGAGCCCGAAGCTCCCGCCGCCGTCCTCACGAAGTCTACCCTACACGCCGCAGGGACGGACTCCGCACCGTCAGAAGCTGGAGGTAAGACGAAGACCGAAGCTGCGCGCCGGAGCAATGGCATTGCCGGAGAAGAGTCCGCCAAAATCAATCACATTCAGCCGGTTGTTGAGGTTCTCTCCGTCGGCCTGCAGGCGGACAGAACGCTTGCCGGACTTCCACAGATCCGCCCCGAGAGAGGCGTTGACGGAGAGGGACGGATCGACGCGGCCGCGGTCGAAGTTCAACCGGCTGACAACCTGAGGACCGTATTGGGCGAGCGCATCCTGATAGGTTCCCTGAAACTGGAACGGCAAGCCCGAGCCCGAATCGAATCCGCCGGCAAGCCAGAGCCGCGGCGCTACCTGATACTCAAGGCGGGCCCTCACGGTGTTTCGCTGGTCTTGAGTGATGGGAAAATGGCCGGAGATCTCGGTCTGCGCGCTGGCGACATCCTGCCCGAGGAAGAGACCGCCCGTCACCGGATACCAGGCATTGCCGAGCATGTAGGAGTAGCTGGCAAAGCCGGAGAAATTGCGCCAGCCTGTCAGCGTCAGTTTGCCTTCCGCGCCATAGATTAGTGCTTTGTCGAAGGCAATGGGGTAACTGACGCTGGTGTTCAGGAGCTGATTGTCATCGGCAAAGTTACGAAAGTCGCGCCGGAAGACGTTGGCGTCGATGCGGAGAACCTGGGCAAAGCCCTTGGAGAGACCACCCTCATAGTAGTTCCCTTTCGAGGGCTGGACCGGCAGGCGGAGAAAGTTCGGACTGAGGGAGTGTACCTCGGCGGAGTTCGAAAGCAGGATATTTTCAAAATCCGGCGTCTGGAAGACGCGATCGTAGGATGCGTGGAGAACCATGTTGGCCGCGGCCAGATACCTGCCGACGGAAAGCCGCGGGCTGAATGCACTCTGATTCAGGAGCAGTTGATAGTGGTCCCAGCGAAGGCCGGCGCTGATGGTCCAGGCGCCGAGCCGGATCAGATCTTCGGCAAAGACGGCTTGCTCCAGATCGGGGTGGCTCTGCTGAAATTGAAAGGCCTCCGGCGTGCCGGGGTCGAATTGCGCCGGTTCGGTGAGAGAGTAGCGAAAGTTCTCGTGCAGAAAGGTGGCATCCGATTCGACGCCCGTCTTCCACTCCTGCCGGCCGTGATGCACGGTCAGCGTGCCTTTGAAGTAGCCCTCGCGAAAGTCATTGTGCTGGAAAGCAATCAGCGGGATTGAGAGAGAATTGGAATTGAGATTGTTCGCCTTGTCGCGAACCATTCCGGCAAGATAACCCAGCGTGTCCGCCGAGAAGATGTGCTGGTAGTTTACCGTCCCGATGGTCTCCAGGTTATTGCCCGTCTGCCGCTGGCCGGCCTGCTGCTGAACAAACTCATTGGGAATGTCGAAGCGCGAGAGTTCATGGCGGACGCTGGCTATGACTCGATCGCTCTCGGTCGGATCGCGCTCATATTTGACTGAGAAGTCCCCATTGGTTCCCTGATTGGTGAAGTTCTCGGGAACCACGGGATTCAGGTAGTGGGCGGTCATGCTGCCATTGGCGCTGGCGCCAAGAGTGTTCTTGCCCCAGACATTCTGAATCTCCCCGTAGGAGCCCGCCGTGGCATAGCTTCCGCCGGAGAGCACCAGCCGCCCATGCACTCCGGCCTCAGTCTCCCGCTTGGTGTTGATCTCGATGACGCCGCCCATCTTTCTGCCATACTCGGCGGGAAATCCGGCGGTGTAGATACTCATCGAGTCGACATCATCGGCCTCAATCTCCGGTCCGTAGCTCGGCGAGCGGTTATCGGTCAAGGGAAGCCCATCGATCACGAACTGCGTCTGATACTCCGCTCCGCGAGGATGCAGCACGGCATTGCCTTCGTAGAGCCAGCCTGGTTGCGAGTTCACCAGATCCTGGAGGGATCTTCCCGGCAGGGAGGAGACACGGTTCTCAATCTCCTGCTTGCCGATCCGCATGACCGAGGACGGAAGATCAGGATCGATCAGGGTGTCCTGGCCCTGCACCTTGACCTCGGTCGCGACCGGGGCGAGCGCCAGTTGGATGGAGCTGTTCACAGGGATGGAGGAGTGCACCTCGATCGATGTCGTAACCGGAAGAAAGCCCGGCTTGCGGATGCGCACCTGATAAACGCCATAGGGTAGAGTCTTCGCCGTAATGCGGCCGGCATCGTCGGTGGTGAAAGACGCGTCGTATTCATTGCCGGAGCTCTTTACCTCCACCGCGGTCCGGACCGGCAGTCCTGAGGGATCGGTAACCCGGACGCGCAGCTCTCCGGTGTTCACCTGGGCCAGCAAAGGCAGGGCAGCCCAGAGACAAAAAAACAGCCACTTCTTCATCCGCTAAGTTCCGATCCTGTCCCGAATAGGTCTTCCTCTTGCTGCTGGGATGGTTGCGGCGCGGCGACCGCCGGCCGGCCGAAGACCTCCTCGCAGATCTCAAAGAGAGATTTGCCGGGATATCCCGCCGTCGGCACGCGCCTGCGTCTCCACGCAGCTGAGCATCTATAGCCCTATTCCTTTCGTCCACGCTCTGTTCATGCTTTTTTCTGAAAAGAGCCTGAACGAGAAACAGCGTCACGGAATGTAGTATGTGGGGAATAGGGAAAAGGACGGGGATGCCCTTCCAGGCGCGAGAATCAGCGGTTGAACTTTGGATCTCCGAGGCGAACGGACGGAGCGAGGAAGCCCTCCTCAGCCTGGAGCAAGAGATCGTCGGCCTCTTCGATGAGATGAGGAACCGCCTGCTGCGCTACGCATTGTCCTTCGGTTTATCCATTCCCGACGGCGAGGACATTCTCCAGGAAGTCTTCCTGGCGCTCTTTCATCACCTGCGGCAAGGCCGCTCGCGGGCGAATCTTCGCGGATGGGTCTTTCGCGTGACCCACAATCTCGCTCTCAAGCGGCGCAGCGCGAACCAGCGCAGCCCTGAGTTGGCCGAAGCGGACGGGGCGGCCGAGCCGTGCGACCCTGCTCCGGGCGCGGAGGAGCAATTGCTCATCGGCGAGCGGCGATTGAGGCTGCTGGCGGTCCTGCGCGCGCTTCCCGAGACCGACGAACGCTGTCTGCGTCTTCGTGCCGAGGGGCTCAGATATCGCGAAATCGCGCAGGTGCTGGGGATCTCGCTGGGAGCAGTCTCGATCTCGCTGGCCCGCTCCCTGGCCCGTTTGGAACGCGCAGAGATGAGGTGACTCTTGTGTTGAACGACGATGTTCATCTGCGGGATGAGGAACTGCTGCGCTTTGCCGACGGCGAACTTGCGAGCCGGCGCCGAGCCCGGGCGCGGGAACACCTGGCTGCCTGCTGGGACTGCCGCGCCCGCATGGCGGAGTTGGAGAAGACGATTGTCTCGTTCGTCCATCTGCACCATGACAGCTTCGACGGGCGCATTCCGCCGGCATCCGGCCCGCGGTCGGTGCTCAAGGCGCGGCTCGATGCGGCCCGGAACTCGGCGGACGAACCGCAGAGCCGCGCGGGAGATTTTTGGGGCCGCGGAAGCAAGCTTGCCGGGCTTCACCACGTGCAGCTTTATGCGGCCTTGCTGCTGCTGGCCCTGGGGCTGGGATTGTTCGTTCACCAGGAGCGGGTGCTCGAGCGCAGGCAGGCGGGGCTTGCCGGCATCCGCCCGATTCCGGACCGCAGCCTTACTCCGGGGGAGACCCGCCCAGTCGGGTGGACCGATATCTGCGCTTCGGAGCAGAGCGATCTGGACCCGGCGGTTCCGTCGAGCATTCAGAGATCCGTCTTCCGGGAGTATGGAATGGATGGCGCTCCCACCAAGGACTATGAGGTGGATTACCTGATTGCGCCGCAGTTGGGAGGCACGGCCGACCTTCGCAACTTATGGCCGGAGCCATATTCCTCAACCATCTGGAACGCGCATGTCAAAGACGCGCTGGAGGACCGGCTTCATCAACTTGTCTGCCAGCAGCAGATCGATCTGGCGACAGCCCAACGTGAGCTTTCGACGGATTGGATCTCCGCCTACAAGAAATACTTTCACTCCGAAAAGCCAGTTCAGGGAAGCTCTTAGCGATGGACCGAGGGATCTACGCCTTTGGAGTTAGGGGGACTGCTGAAGTAAGCAGTAAATCTGGATCTCCCGAAGTTACCATCTCTTTCTTCCCGCGAAGACGGTTAGCGAGCGTTGCATCGTGCTCTTCCTTCGCCAGGCGCGGACGCTATAATCCGAAACATGCCTGCGAGCAACAACAAGCAGCGAAGCCGTCTCTGGTACTGGCTTCTGCTGCTGCCCCTCTTCGGCCTCTTATTCCCGGGGATTTATGCACGTTCCACTCCGGCTCTCTTCGGCTTTCCCTTCTTCTATTGGTATCAATTTGCCTGGGTTCTTATCACCGCCGCGGTCACGGGGTTGGTTTACCTGCTGACTGAAGGCTGACGACTCCCGCCGCAGCGTATGCATCGCGACCTGAGCTACCCGCGCAATCTCCTCTTCGATCAGCTCGATGTAGTTCCGCGTCGCCTTCCCGATGCGCCGGTCTTGCAATACAAGGTAAATCGCGTTGGTGACGATCTCCAGGGGATTGTTGATCTCGTGCGCAAGAGCGGCTGCGAGCCTGCCGGCCGCGGCGCCGCTTTCCAGCCGCCGCATGAGCTGCTCCGTCGTCTTTTGATCGTGAATGTCGGTTGAACTGCCAATCCACTGCTGGATGAAACCGTCCTCGTGGCGCACCGGGAGCGCCCGGGAGAGAAAGTAACGATAGACTCCGTCATACCGGCGCAGCCGGTATTCGCAGTGGTACGGTAGCCCACTCTGAAGGGAGCGCTCCCACGCCGTCTCATCCGCAGCGCGATCCTCCGGATGGATAAGCTCCCGCCAGCAGAGATTCACCCGCGTTACCGATGCGATCCCCGTATAGTCCAGATACCGCTGGTTGCAGTATGTCCTGGTTCCCCTGGCGTCGGCGGCCCAGATCAGGTGAGGCAGACTCTCGGCAAGATCACCGAAGAACCGCTGCCCCAACGGAGTTCCGTGCTCCAACGGAGTTCCATGTGCCCGTGAAGGCTCGCCCCGCACAGCAACCCGGGAGCGCGATGCCGCTCGCGAACGTTTTTTGCTGTTGAATTTTGCGGCGTCCAAATCTTTTATCACGCGAAGAGCTACTTGAGAGGAAGTGTTGCCTGTTTCATGAGACATGCAATCTATCATTGGGCTGACCGCCTTTCTGAACGCTCGACCGAACGCCGCCTTCATGGCGGCCTTTGTCTGCGCATGAAACCCGGCGCTGCGCTTGAGATCGCCTACCTGAAGTTTCAGAACACGGCATTGTAGGCACAGCGTTCGGGCGAAGTCGAGTTAAAATCTTCGACTCATCGAGTATCCAAACGCTACCCTCGCTTCGACGGAAGGTAGCCTCACCTGACTCAGGGGATGATGAGAGTCAAGTCTAGCCGCTCGCTCTTCCGATTGTGTGTGAGCTTTGTCACAAACATGTCACTTTATTTTCTTTGTATACTCAGCTCTTGCGGAGAGCGGAGGCTGCCATGCAGACGCTAACCCACCGCGGCGGGAAGTGAATCCCGTTGTAACACGATTCTGACAATCGAAGACGCATGTTCCCTCGTCCTGTGGCGCAGTCGAAACGTCGATCATGGGAGCACATAAGAGGCTGCGATCGCGGGCTATAGAGGTAGAGCTGCAGCATCGGCCACGATCAGACATTCGCTGGATTCTGGTGGAGGGCCGGCATAAGTCCCTGGAAGTCCTGACTCAACCTGGCTCGCAGGTTCCCTTCCATTGAATTGCTGATCAAGCTTCGAAGAGCCTTGTTTGGAGCGGCTCATTGTGGTGGGGGTGGTGGGGTGGTGCGGAGCAGAAACCCGCTCGATGATGCAGCGGGGTGAACGCGAGGGAGCTTGCCTTCCGCAGCTTCGCCCCCTCGCCGAAAATGGAAGAGCCGATCGAGCCGCTCTACTCGTAGACCTCAGCCTGTTCGAAGGTCTGCCCGGCAAGATCTTTGCCGGAGAGCACCGGCGCCCCGGAGAGCGGCCAATCAATGTGGAGGGTGGGATCGTTCCAGAGGATAGTGCGCTCGCATCTGGGCGCATAAAAGTCGGTGGTTTTGTATAGCACTTCCGCCGTCTCGGAGAGGACCAGGAAGCCGTGAGCGAAGCCGGCAGGAATCCAGAGCATCCGCCGGTTTTCACCCGTAAGGGTCTCTCCCACCCATTGACCAAAGGTAGCCGAGCTCCGGCGAAGATCGACGGCGACGTCGAAGATCTCACCATACAGGCAGCGGATCAGCTTCCCTTGAGGCTGTTGAACCTGGTAATGAAGTCCCCGGAGAACGCCCCGCCGGGATACGGATTGATTGTCTTGGACAAAGGACTCGCGAATTCCAAATTCGGCCAGTGTGCGTTGGTTGAAACTCTCAAAAAACAGGCCTCGATCGTCGGCAAATACTTTAGGCTCGATCACCTTGACAGAGGCGATCCGGGTTGATGTTTCTTTCATACACTCAGTCTCCACTCCATCGGAAGAACAGACAATCCCCTTTGCGTGACATACGGGGTGTTGCGCAGACTCGATCGGCTTCCACACAACGACATGCGGATTCCCGCTCGAAGCATGATGCAGTTTTGGCGCTCTACAAAGGACCGTGCTCGGGCGGGTTTGCCGGCGCATCGCAAGCCTGAGCCCGGCGTCAGAGAATCTCCCGAAGCTGAGCCTCCCAGGGGGCGAGCCGGAAGCCGAAGGTCCGCTCGAACTTCTCATTGGAGAGAACCGAGTTTTTAGGACGCGTGGCCGGGGTTGGATACTCGGACGTGGGGATGGGCACAATGCGGGGTTTCGGACCCGCAGGGCTGGCGCTGAAGATGGCGCGCGCAAAGCCGCACCATGAGGTCGATCCGCCTGCCGTCATGTGATAGATCCCCGAGGGGAGTTCCTCGCGCCGATCCGCATATTGGCCGATCAGGCGGGCG
>DASYYO010000143.1:0-20448 GCA_035933805.1 Acidobacteriaceae bacterium
AAGGCCATGCCGTAGGTGGAAGCACCGACGAAGACTCCCCAGCTTTTCGGAACGGCGGTAAGGCATCCGGAGAGGCTGCTGAATTGATCCTGGGCGTGTACAGGAGAGGCCGTAAGATGATCGCGCAAAGATGCTCCGCAGAGCATCCCGGCCAGAACGAGACAGACAGAGGTCAAAATTTTCATGGTGCGCCTCTCTTTCAAAATACAGCATTGAAATAGAGGGAGAATCTGGATGTAAGGCTCAGGATTGCGGTTCGTGGGCGCCTACGAAGGCGTTACGAAACTCAGTTCAGGAGACGGCCGGTAGATGGGGGGAGTCGCTCTCGCCCACGCTTTCCTATCTTGGACTGAGCATTCTGTTGTAGCGGCCTGTCAGACTGGCAGGCGTAATCAAAGCATCTGTCAGTTTTGTTGCGCCGAGCACGTCTAACACCACAGGAAACAGGGTTATTGATCTCGCCCCTCGGGTGTAGCCCGTAAGAGAAATGCCTCCACTTTAGCAAGGCAATCTTCTCTCCGATCGACGTTTGATGCACAGACATAGCGCCGTCGAAAGTGAGCCGGCGAAGTGTGCAGCGACGAATGCAGCGGGACTGGACACGGCGAGTCTAATCATCTGCCAACAGATGAATGATCGGGCAGGGAGCTCCCGCCGCCGACTCATCACAGGAACGCACAAGGCGAGTGAGTGCTTTTCTTATTTTCGAGAGCTCGGCAATCTTCTGCTCGATCAACTCCAGCTTGTGAGCTGCGATTCCCCGTGTCTCCGTACAGGCTTTCCGTTCATCGAGGGCCAGCAGACCTTGAATCTCCTCTAGGGTGAATCCCAACGTCTGCGCCCTCTTGATGAAGACGATTCGCTTGGCCGCTCCTTCCGGATAACGTCGAAAACTCCCAGGAGGTTTCGCTGGCTCTTTTAAGAGCGCGCGCCGTTGATAGTAGCGGATCGTCTCAACACTTACGCCACCGCGCTTTGCCAGGATGCCGATTGTCAGGCCATCGCTCATGTGTCTCCTCTTGACTCCGTACCATGGTACGGGGTTTAGGGTGAAATGAGAAAGGTTGAGCGAATGCAGTCGTCATCGAATGCGAGTACGAGACTGGCTCTTGCGGGCGGTGTGCTGGCAGGGATCGGCGCCTCCGCGTGTTGCGTTGGGCCAGTTCTGCTTTTGAGCCTGGGCCTAGGCGGCGATTGGATCGGCCATCTGACTGCCCTCGAACCGTACCGCCCCATCTTCATTTGGCTAACAGCCTTGTTCCTGGGCGCGGCTTTCCGGAAGCTGTATCTATCTCCTCAGTGCTGCGGGGGAGGACAACTGCATTGCGGACCGCACGAGGCGTGTGCAGAGGATCATGTTCTGGATCTTCGTGCCGCTTTTTTATCGCTGAAGGATCAACCATGCATAAACTTCTTGCTGCTCTACTCATCTGCTTGCCGGCATCCGCGTTTTCCGGAAGCCCACAGACCACGGTCCTCGACGTACAGAACATGACTTGCTCCATGTGCTCGATCACCATTCATCGGGCGGTGGAAAAACTGACTGGAGCGATTGAAGCGGAAGTGGACTATGACCACAAGACGGCGACGGTGAAGTACGACTCGGACAAGACAAATCCATCGGCCCTTATGAAAGCGGCGACGAATGCTGGCTTTCCTTCCAGCCTTCATGGCGGGGAGAAGAAGTAATGAGGACCGCAACGGCCATCCTGGAATCGATGCTGACCTGTCCCCAATGTGGCCACGCGACATTGGAGAAGATGCCTCTTGACTCCTGCCAGTTCCTCTATGAGTGCGTTGAATGTCATACTCTGATGCGCCCCTTGGCGGGAGACTGCTGCGTCTTCTGCTCGTACGGTTCGGTAAAATGTCCGCCGATGCAGCTGCAGGGCGGGTGCTGCCCATAATTCGATCTCATCTTCAGTCTGGGCAACGTAGGAGCAGTCGAAATGAGTGACGCCGCCACGCCCACCTACCCTCGCGTAACTTTGAAAAACATTTTGGTTCTACCTGGGTCTTGGCATCTCTGATGGCTGCTTGATGATGGATCGATGATTCTGCAGCAGGGCGATCTGACCTCAGAGTTCTCTTCGCATCCCGAACGAGATCCCTTGACCACGTGGTCCGGTTGCTGTTTGCGGCAGGATGATTTCGACCCGCGAAGAAGCTGGACTGCCATAGGGAGGGCGAGCGAGGATCTTCGTCCGCCAAAGAGTTTCGTAACCGCCTCGTACAGGTCCGCGCTTCGCGGAACGATCCCTCTTCCAGGTCGCCCCTGTACCGGAATGTCGTATTCCTCCTCAGGGCTGGCCGGTGACAAGATCGTCCCCACTATGAGAATGAACATCCGAGCACGTCTGCCGAAGCATCTCTCCCAGGATTTTCGCAGTCTGCCAATCTTCGTTACCATCGAAACGGCGCGGGGCCTGCCGGCCCACTATCAGCATTCGACGACCGCGCAGGAGCTGCTGGAGATCCTGGACAAGCGCACGGATCTCAACGCCGCGGTGCTGGACCGGTTTCGCGAGGAACTCAGGTTCGCCCAGCAGGCGAAGCTCACCGACGTGGAGATGAGCGAAGAGCTGCTGGAGAAGCTCGGATTTTTCGTCTGAGACCTGCCTTCCTGGCTGGCTTCCGGAAAGGCCGAAAGCCAGTGCCAGGCCCGGCTTACTTCGGCAGTGGAGTGAGCTGAATCGTTCTCCCTTCGTGCGCCGACCGCCTCGCCGCATCCAGGATCTGCATCACGACGACGTTGGTATCGAGAGCGGTAAGGTCGCCGGCAGGCTTGATCGATCCGCTCAGAACGGCAGCCAGGTAATGCAGTGAGCCGTCGTTGGGTGAGGTGAGCGGCGGCGCGCTGGTTTCGGTCTCCTGCTTCTCCCCTTTGGTCCGCATGCGCAGTTCGCCGGATTCAACCGTGATCGCATAACCGGTTGCGCCATACACCTCCATATCCTTGCGGCCGAAAGGCCAGTCCCAGGACGGCATGAGAACGGCCTGAGCCCTGGGATAACGCAGGATGATGGTGGCATCGTCGGCGACGCGAGGGTAAATCTCAGGCTTGTCGGTCTGAGCGACGGCGGTGACACTCAGCGGCGATTGCCCATGCATCAGCCAGGTCACGAGGTCGGCGCCGTAGCAGCCGAAATCGTAAAGAGCCCCGTCGCCATTCTGTTCCGGATCCTCAAGCCATTTAAGAAACTCCGGTTGAACGTGAATCTCCTTCGGCCCTTCGTGCCCGTCGTGTACGACGATCTTTCGAAGAGCCCCGAGCTTGCCTTGCTCCACAGCATCATAGGCGGCGCGATTGCTCGCATACCAGGTGGTCTCATAGTTCACCAGCACATTGATGTGGTGCTCGCGAGCGGCCTGGCGAATCGCCAGCGCATCTTCAAGCGTCATGGTCAGCGGCTTTTCGACCATGACGCTCAGTCCGTGCCGGGCAGCCGCTTCGATCACCTGGCGATGCCTGCCGACTGAGGTGTACACCAGCAGGGCCTGCGGATGCCGGGCTGAGACCATGGGATCGAGCTGCGTGTAGAAGAGGCTGGGGTCCAGATGAAACTGCTGCGCATAGCGCCGCGCCAAGGCCGTATCCGCCTCTACGATCCCGACCAGCTGAACTTCATGCTGATTGGGGAACTGCTTCAGGAAGCCGCCGACGTGACCGTGTTCCAGGCCGACGATGGCGACGCGAAAGGGCTGTTCCTGCGCCGAAGCGCGCCCACTCGACAGAGCGCAGATTCCCGCGAGGGCGCAAATTGCCACACGGATGATGAGCCGCATTGTTTTCTCTCCAGAACTCTTCCGGATTGTACGATTTCGCCCGGGGGACCGGCAGCCGGCTGAGGGCTCCGAATCATCGGGCTGCCGGAGCATGATCCGGCAAATCTGATAAGTTAGGTACCGCTGGCCGAATCGTGTTCTTTTGGAGGCGATACAAACATGCGCGTCGAAGTGGTAAGAAACGCACTCGCAGTGGCATTCGTTGGTTTTTCTCTCTGCCTTGTGGCTGCGGCCAGCGATGCCCCGCGTATCAAGACGGCTCAAGGCAAGATTGAAGGAAAGCTGAGCGCCGACGGGCAGGTGCGAGCGTTTCTCGGGATTCCGTTTGCCCAGCCGCCGGTCGGCGCCCTGCGCTGGAAGGAGCCGCAACCGGCCGCGAAGTGGAAGGGCGTGCGCCAGGCCGCCACTTTTGGCAGCCGCTGCATGCAGGCGGCGGTCTTCTCGGACATGGTTTTTCGCGACCCGGGCCAAAGTGAGGATTGCCTGACTCTGAATGTCTGGACACCGGCCAAGAAGGGCCATGGCAAGCTTCCCGTGATGGTCTGGATCTTCGGCGGCGGGTTCGCCGCGGGCGGCACATCGGAGCCGCGCCAGGACGGCGAGAGTCTGGCGAAAAAGGGAGTTGTTCTCGTCTCCATGAACTACCGGCTGGGAATCTTCGGATTCTTTGCCCACCACGAGCTTGCCGCAGAGTCGCCTCAGCACGCGGCGGGCAACTACGGCCTGATGGACCAGGCGGCGGCTCTGCGCTGGGTGCAGAGCAATATCTCCGCCTTTGGAGGCGACCCCAAAAACGTGACCATCTTCGGCGAATCCGCCGGATCGATCTCCGTCAGCGCACAGATGGCCTCGCCCATCTCTCAAGGACTGTTTGCCCACGCGATCGGCGAGAGCGGCGGAGCGTTCATGCGGGGCAATGCGGCCATGCTTTCCCTGGAGGAGAGCGAAACCCGGGATGAGGCTTTTGCCCAGAGCACATTCGGCAGCAGCACGCTGGCATCGCTCCGGGCGATGAGCGCCGATGACCTGTTGAAGGCGACGGCAAGCAGGAGTCCAGGGACTCCACGCTTCTGGCCGAATGTCGATGGCTACTTCTTGCCGGAGAGCGTCGCTGCTATTTACGCGGCAGGCAAGCAGGCGCACGTTCCTCTGTTGGCCGGATGGAACAAGGATGAAGGAACGAATCGTGTGCTGGCGGCGCCGCAACCTCCCACAGCCGCGAGTCTGCGTGCGATGGCCGAGCAGAGATTCGGGCCGCAGGCCGATGATTTTCTGAAGGCGTACTCGGCCGCAACGGACGAGGAGGCGGTGCGCGTTTCGGAAGATTTTGCCGGCGATGATTTCATCGCCTACTCCACCTGGGCGTGGCTCGAGGCGCAGGCGAAGAGCGGAGGCTCCCCGGTTTACCGGTATCTCTTCGAGCTTGGCTCTCCCGGCGACCCGCATCATCCCGTATCCATGGGTGCCTTCCACTCCGATGATATCGAGTACGTCTTCGGAAATCTGGACTCGCGCAAGGGCGCCCCCTGGCGTCCGGAAGATTACAAGCTCTCCCAACTCATGCAGACTTACTGGACGAACTTTGCGAAAACGGGGAATCCCAACTCCTCGGGCCTGCCCAACTGGCCCGGCTACGATGCCGCGGGCAACTGGCAGGTGATGCATCTGAGCCCCGAGCCTGCGGCCGCCCCCGATGCGCATCGCGATCGATACCTGTTCCTGCAGAAGGCCTGGGCCCAGTGATGTACTTTGACCGGCGTGGGAGAGACCCCTCCGGCCGCAGCCGGCGGAGGACGGCATGAGGCAGACCAGATGACCAGCGTTGTCACGGCGAGGCGGCTGCTGCAATCGGACGGAGTTCTCGAGTATCCCGTGCTTGTCATTGAGGACGGCAGCATCACCAGCATCCGCAGCCGCGCATCGGATGCGCTCCCGGCAGACTTGCCCCCGGGTTCGGTTGTGCATTCTTTTCCCGATGCCATGCTGGCTCCCTCGTATATCGACATCCACATTCACGGGGCGGCCGGCCACGACGTGATGGAAGGAACGCCGCAGGCGATGCGAGCCATCTCGGCCTTTCTGGCATCCCGGGGTGTGGGAGCGTTCTTCCCCACGACGGTCACCTCACCGGTGGAAGAGACGCTGGGGGCGCTTGAGCGGCTGGCCGGGGAGATTGAGCGCGGAGCGCCGGACGGGGCCATGCCTCTGGGCATTCATCTGGAAGGCCCATTTCTGTCGCATGCCAAACGCGGGGTTCATCCTGCGGCGCTGCTTCGCCAGCCCTCCATTCCGCTCTTTGATCGATTCTGGCAGGCAGCCAGAGGCCACATCCGGCTGATGACCATTGCCCCGGAGCTTCCCGATGCCGCGGAGCTGATTGAGCACGCCAGTGTGCTAGGGGTAAAGTGCAGCCTCGGCCACAGCGCTGCGAGCGCAACCGAGGCGGACGCCGGCGTACGCGCCGGAGCCCGTTCCGCCACCCATACGTTCAATGCCATGCGCGCGATCGATCACCGGGACCCGGGAATCACGGCCTACGTTCTGGACTGCGGCGATCTGTTTGCGGACATCATCTGTGACGGCATCCATATAGACCCGATGATGGTGCGGCTCTTCTTCAAGGCGAAGGGCGGCAGGAGGGCGATTCTGATCACGGACGCCATCAGCGCTACGGGCATGCCCGACGGCCGTTACCGGCTCGGGGATCTGGACGTCAATGTCGAGCAGGGACGCTGCACGCTGGCAGAGCCCCCGGAGGGCGTGTTGGCAGGGAGCGTTTTGACTCTGGATCAGGCGGTCCGGAACTTTGCCGATTTCACCGGCGCCGGTCTCCCGGCAAGCATCGGGCTGGCGACCCGCAACCCGGCCGAGTTGTTAGGTATGGATGATCGCTGGGGGGTTCTGGCCGAAGGGAGGGAGGCAAATATTGCTGTGCTCTCCGGCCATGGAGAGATTCTGGAAAGCTTTCGTGCCGGGCGTCCGCTTTCCCCGGGGAGGCAGCAAGCGTATGCAGCGGGCGCATCCTGAGGCGCTGTGCGGGAAGGCTTTAATGCACGCTTTTGGGAGCGGGCTTCCAACCGAGGGCATCGGCTACCTGGCCGGCGAGCGTCAGCGGGTCAAAGGGTTTGACCAGGATGCCTTCCACCGGCAGTGTGGATAAGGATTGTCTCTCCCCGGGGCGTGCCTTGGCGGTCAGTAGGACGACGGGAATATGCGCAGTCGCCCGGCCGGTCTTAAGCTTCCGCAGGATGGCAGGACCATCCATGGCGGGCATCATAACATCGAGAAGAATCGCGTCAGGCTGGTTCAGCCGTGCGCACTCGATCCCTTGAGCGCCGCAATAGGCTTCGAGAACATTCCAGCCGGCAACCGTTTGCAGGCTGAGTGCGGTAATCTCCCGTACGTCGTCATCGTCGTCGACTATCAGGATTGTACGATTCACAACGATCCTCCGAACCGGCTGAAAGCAGAAATCACGAACATGTGCAAAACGCAACTATCGCAGGACTTTTGCCTGCATCTTGAGGTTCAACGCCGGGAGAGCAGATCTACCACTTGAGGGTGATTACTCTGGATTGATTTTCCCCTGACGCTGTCCTTTGTAGAGACATTTTATCTGGAATAATCCAAATCGACAGATTCTTTTGTGTCTGTGAGTGTTACTAAAGATAGGGGCCTGCCACAGTGTCAATTTTCCATGAAAGGAAATGGAAGTAAGAACACGGAGGAGTATGCGCGGGGACGCGGAAGGAAACTGGAGACCGGCTTTCCCCGCCGCGCTCAACCCGGTTCCGGGGAACGCGACGGGGATAAGCAATAGAACCAGGCTGCCGGCGCTATGTGCCTGGGCTCAGGCTCCGGCCCTCATGCACACTTGGCGACGTGGTGTGAATCGAGGGGAGACTCCGAATGCTGCTCGATCCTGCGAGCGCGGTCGACGCTCAAGGTTCCACCAAGAATCTGGGCAACGTTCAGGAGCGATCTGCCGCCGCAGACCGGGCAGCCGTCGTTGTAGGAGACGGTGATCCGCTCACAATCCACACACAAGACTGCGCAGGAGACGGGAAGACTGGGCAGAAAGGTTTCCGAAGCGACCTCGCCCAGGTGAACAGAATCGATGATGCTCATGGCTCTGGAACTCCTTGTATCCACCCGGCAATCTCCTTAGATGCGAATTCCGCCGACCGGTTGTTTCCCGGACAGGCAGGGTGTCCCCGATGGGTTTGTATAGCTGAGCCCTGATTTCCGCGGCCCGGGGGATAGGTCGTTTCATCCGGGCGCTCGCGTTCTCCTTTATATCTCGAAAGGGTGTGGGATTTTCATTGAAAATTCTCTTGTAATCGCTTTCCCCGGCGTGCCGGAGGGGAACAGGCGGCGAAATCAGAGGCCGGCTCAAGGATCGCGGCCTACTCTTCCAGGCTCGAAGCGCCGGGAATCCTGGAGCTGCCGAGGAAATTCAGAAACCAACAGAAATCCGGACGAATCTGATGGGCATGGCAAACGTAACTTCGAAGACAAGCGGAACGTTGACAATTGGCGGCGATCTGACCGTAAACCGGCTCGGGTACGGAGCGATGCGCCTGACGGGCCCTGGAATCTGGGGTGAGCCAAAGGACGCCGAAGAAGCGCGACGAGTCTTGCGGCGGGCCATCGAATTAGACGTCAATTTCATTGACACTGCGGACTCCTATGGTCCGGAGGTCAGCGAGCGTCTTATTGCGGAGTCGCTTCATCCGTATCCCAAACATCTGGTGATCGCGACCAAGGGAGGGCTCACTCGCTCCGGCCCGGACCGATGGGAGCCTGTGGGGCGCCCCGAGTATCTCCGGCAGTGCGTGGAGATGAGTCTTCGCCGCCTGAAGCTGGAGCGGATCGATCTCTACCAGTTGCACAGGATTGATCCTAAGGTGCCGCTGGAGGAGAGCTTGGGCGCCCTGAAGGATTTCCAGAAGGCGGGCAAGATCCGCCACGTGGGCCTGTCGGAGGTCTCGGCGGACGAGATCGCTCGCGCACAAAAAACCATTCCTATCGTCAGCGTGCAGAATCAATACAACATCTCCGATCGCAGGCACGAAGCTGTTCTGAGCTACGCGGAGAAACATCATCTCGCCTTCATTCCATGGTTCCCGGTGGCAGCGGGCAAACTCGCTCGTCCGGGCGGACCGCTGGATGCGATCGCCAAACGCCATAAGGTCTCGGTTGCGCAACTGGCCGTGGCGTGGCTGCTCCATCACTCGCCCGCGATGCTGCCGATTCCGGGAACCTCCTCGGTCAAACATCTTGAGGAGAATGTTGCTGCGGCGGGAGTTCAACTCTCCGCGGCGGAGTGGAAAGAAATTGAAGGGGATGCCGAAAAGGTGAAGGCCGCGAGCTGAGGAGCAGCGTCTGGAGCAGGGAAGGGCGGGTATCCCGCCCTTCCCAGAGCCTTCAGATTTTTTTGGTGAACACGACGACAGCGATCGAACTGAGCCGAAGCGGCCCGGCGCCTATTTAGCGTCCGGCGCAGGCGCGTGGAAGTGGCGGATGTACTCGACAAGTTGATTGATCTGATCTGCGCTGAAGCGAGTGCCGAACGCCGGCATATTGTTCTTTCCATCGCTGATGATCTTGGCCAGCGCCGCATTCGACAGATCCTGCACATCCTTGGAGCGAAGATCGGGAGCACCCAGCCGTTTTCCGAAGGGGGAGCCTGCACCATCCGCACCATGACACATGGAGCAGTTGGTTTTGAAGAGGGTTTCTCCAGGGGAAGAGCTGGGAGAGGCGCCGGGGGGTGCAGTTTGAGAATGGGCGGCTGAACCGGCTGCACACGCAAGCACGGCAAAGGCGGCGACCAGGCTGCGAAAGAGGCTTGGTACTTGGAGATTGCGGATCATGTCTTCTTGATTCCTCGATCGAGAATGTCTTGCAAAAAAGACTACCCTATGCGGCGAGCACGGGCCATGGCTCTATACCCCTGGAACGGGCGGGCATCCCGGGAACTCCGCGACGAATGAATTCCCGATATAGCCGACAAATTTGATGCCGATTTTGCTGGTGAAGAATCCATCCGCAGTCAGATTGCGCAGGAGCGAAAAGAACTCGACCGCGGGGATCAGGCTCGGATCTTCGGCGATGTTCTTTCTGTATGCGATTCGATCCAGAATCGCGGTCTGCTGCTCACCAGTGCAGTCAAGGTAAGCCAGGCCATAACGATCCGTGCAGGCGGAGTCGAGCCACATGAGGCCGCCACCGAGTTTCAACTGGTATTCGCGGTTTTCGCTGGTCAGCAGGTCAATGAACTCGGGCGCGCCCGCTTCGATTGCGCCTCCGCATTCCGCGTCGGCCGGGAAGATGGTTTCACACAGCGACTGCAGCGTCTGGTATTGGCGTGCCGGGAAGAACTTCGGGGTATACAGTCCTTCGTGACTCGCGGCCTTTTCCGATGCGACGAGATGATGGGCGTACTCGGCGGCCTGCAGGGGAATGACCCGGAGAACCGAACTTGCCGCAGCTCCTGCGCCCAGAGACTTCAAGACATCGCGGCGGGATATGGAATTCAAAGACATACGCGGCTCCTCCGGCACTCCATGAGTTTGCGGGTTGGATCGAGGTTCGGGAACATGATCTAGATGCTTCCTTTCCGAGCCTGGTCGAGCAGGTACTCGGAGGTCCTCCAAGAGAGGGCCATGATGCTGAGCGTAGGGTTTTTGTCAGGGTTCGTGACGAAGGGCGCGGCGTCCGCGACGAAGAGATTGGCGACGTCGTGGGCCTGGCAGTTCTTATTCAGGGCGGAGGTCTTCGGATTGTTGCCCATCCGCACGGTGCCCAGCTCGTGAATGATCTCGCCTCCTTCGGAGATCCCATAGGCAGAGCGCCCCTGGGGTCCAGCGCTGCTGAGGAAGGTGCCTCCGGCAGTCTCGACGATGGACCGGAAGGTCTCTTGCATATCTTTTGCCATCTTGATCTCGTTGTCGCTCCAGGCAAAGTGAAAGCGCAGTACGGGAATTCCCCATTTGTCGACGACGTTGGGGTCGATCTCGCAGAAGCTATCGGCGTTGGGGATCATCTCGCCCCGCCCTGAGAAGGAGATGAAGTTGCCATAGGAGGCGCGGCAATGCTGCTTGAGAGAGGCTCCGTAGCCCTCGTGCTCTTTGCAGACTGAGTCGAACTGGCCGACGCTGGGCATGTGACGCCCGCCGCCGAACTCGATGTGATAGCCGCGCAGAAATTCGTTTTTGCGATCAAACTTCCACCAGGGCATGTACATGTGCATACCGCCGATGCCGTCGTGATTGTGGGCCGCGACTTGTTCAAGCTGGGGAAAGTATCCTGATGCGTTGCTGCCCACCGAATCGGTCAGGTACCGGCCCACCACGCCCGAAGAATTCGCCAGTCCGTCGGGGAAGAGGGATGAGCGTGAATTCAAGAGCAGCCGGGCGGATTCGCAGGCGCTCGCCGCGACCACAAACGACCTGGCGTGAACTCGCATTTCCTTCAGGGTCGCCTTATCAATATAGGAGACCGCCTCCGCCTTTCCATCCTTGCCCACGGCGATCTCGCGCGCCATGGCGTTGGCAATCAGCGTGAAGCGGCCGGTGGCCTGCGCCGGAGGAATCATCACCTGGCTTGAACTGAAGTTGGAAGCCGTCATGCATCCCCGGCCGCATTGTGCGCAATAGTGGCAAGCCGGCCGGCCATTCAAAGGCTTGGTGAGGACAGCCATGCGCGAGGAGACGCAGAGAATATTGAGGTGGTCGCAGGCCTTCTTGACCAGGGTCTCGGTGCAGCGGGGGCGCGGCGGCGGGAGGAAGACGCCGTCGGGAGAGTTGGGAATATTCTCCTTCGAGCCGAAGACGCCGATGTACGACTCCACCTTGTCATAAAAGGGCGCAAGCTCTTCGTAGGTAATGGGCCAGTCATCGCCCATGCCGTCGGTGGAGCGAGCCTGGAAATCCGTGGGACCGAAGCGCAGGGCGATCCTCCCCCAATGGTTTGTGCGGCCGCCTTCTATCCGCGAGCGGAACCAGCGGAATCGCGAGCCTGGAGCAGTGGTGTAAGGCTCTCCTTCAATCTCCCAGAACCCGTTGGGAGCCATGAATTCGTCGGTCAACCCATGGCGAGACCCGCCGCCAATCCCTGCTCCGCGATGCGCCAGTTCATAGGGCCACATGTGCTCCTTGTAGTCCTTTTCCGGATTCAGGGTGGGGCCGGCCTCGAGCATCACGACGTTCAATCCGCCTTCGGTCAAAACCTTGGCGGCAGTTCCGCCTCCGGCGCCCGATCCGATGATGCAGACGTCGTACATCTTGGGCGAGCGGATCACTTGCGGCATCGAGAACCTCCGAAAAGGGTGGGTACTGGCGAAGCCGGAGGGCATCTCCGGCCAGGGTTATTCTGCAACGGCTTTCTGCAGGCGCTCATCGAACAATTCGGAGCTCGCAGATAACTGTAATCGAGTTTGGCATCCCGCGCCTCTGCCCCGCGGTTCCCGCTTTCCGGCTTGGAAGGCGGGGCGGTCACGATTCCGGGGCGGTGTCGCTGCGCTTGTTGAGGGCGCGAAAGCGGTTGGCCCGGTCAAACTCCTCGCGCAGTTCGGGAGTCTTGAGGTTCTCCCGAATGTGCGCGAGGCGTTGTTCGAGTGAGAACAGGGCCTCGGCAATCTCTTCCGAGTTCGTATGGGCGATATCCCGCCACATGGAGTAAGGACTGGAGCCCAGGCGGGTCATCTCACGCAAGGCCCTTCCGCCTACGGCGCGCACATCGGCCGACTCGCCGAACCGGTCTTCGAGCAGAGCGCTCAGTCCGGTGGCCAGCATCTGCGGCAGATGGCTAAGCCACCCGCAGACCTCATCATGCCTGCGCGCGTCCATCTGCATCGTCCGGCATCCAAAGCGTTCCACCCAGCCGCGCCACTCGGCGGCGAGCGGATGCTCCGGAAACTCGGTAAAGAGCCAGATAGCGTTCGCGAAGAGGGCGGCTTCCGCGTGCTCAGAGCCGCCGACCTCCTTGCCAGCCATGGGATGACCAGGGAGAAAGCCAGCCTGGGCCGGGCCGGAGAAGAGCGGACGGGCCCGCTGCGAAATTACCTGTTTGACGCTCCCTACATCCGTGACTAACTGGCCGGGGGAGAGCAGGGGGGCCAGCCGTTCCATCCAATCGAGGATGCTCAAGACCGGCCCGCTGAGCAGGACAACGTCGGAGTGAATTGCGGCTTCCGCCGGATCGGCGGCGGCCACGTCAAGGGCGCCTCTCTGGAGCGCAGTCTGCAACTGAGACGGATCGCGATCCCAGCCGGCAATCTGCCCCTGAAAGCCGGCGGCTCGCAAAGCGAGCCCGACAGAGGCGCCGATCAGGCCGGTACCCACGATCGTGACACTCCGGATGGGCATGGATCGAGGGTTCCTCCTTAGTTCGCTTTTACCGCGGCAATGAGGGCAATCACGGGCGCTTAGCCCATCGACCGGCCAATGGCCGGAGTCAGGACGCGCAGCTCGTCCATGAGCCGCGCGAACTGTTTGGGAAACAAGGACTGAGCTCCATCGGAAAAGGCTTTGTCCGGATTGGGGTGAACCTCGATCAGCAGTCCGTCACCTCCCGCCGCAACGGCTGCGCGGGCCATGGGAGCGACCTGCTCGCGCCGGCCAGTTCCGTGCGAAGGATCCCCCAGGATGGGCAAATGAGAGAGTTTTTTGACGACAGGGATGGCCGACACGTCCATGGTATTGCGAGTGTACGTCTCGAAAGTACGGATTCCCCGCTCGCACAGCATCACCTCGTAATTGCCGCCGGCCAGGATGTATTCAGCCGAGAGCAGCAGCTCTTCGATGGTGGCGGCAATGCCGCGTTTGAGCAGGACGGGCTTGCGCACCGACCCGATCTCCCGAAGCAGGTTGAAATTCTGCATATTGCGGGCGCCCACCTGCAGGACGTCCACGTATGGCAGCATCAACTCGATCTGCGAGATCTCCATGACCTCGCTGATGATCAGCAGGCCGGTCTCCTCGCCCACCTCTTTCAGTAACTGCAGCGCCTCAAGCCCGAGGCCCTGAAATGAGTACGGAGAGCTGCGCGGCTTGAAGGCTCCCCCGCGGAGGAAGGTGGCGCCCGCCGCCTTGACTTGCCGGGCAATGGTAAAGATCTGCTCGCGCGATTCCACGGAGCAGGGGCCAGCCATGACGACGACCTCGCTGCCTCCGACTTTGACGCCGTTGGCAAAGGCAATTACCGTGCCTTCGGGACGGAAGCCTCGGCCCGCCAGCTTGTATGGCGAAGAGATCCTGACCACTTCAGCGACGCCCGGCAGTACCTCAAAGATCGTATGGTCGAAGTGAGCAGGCACGCCCACGCCGGCCAGGATCGTCTGCACCGCGCCGGTGGTTCGGTGAACGTTGAATCCTGCCTGTACGATCGATTCAATGACGTCCTGGATCTGTTCCTCTGTCGCGCCGGCCTGCATGGCAACAATCATGGTTTCTTTTCCATCTCTCCAGCCGGATGATTTTCCGGCGTATCAGGCTGCGCCCCGCTGGAGGCCAGCTCTTCCTTCTGGATGGCGCGCATCACGTCGATAATCCGCTCGTAGATGTGAGTCAGCTCGATATCCGGAAGCGGACCCTGGTTTGCGGCGCGAACGTTCTCGAAGATAACCCGCTCGCGGTTCGGCTCGTAGACCGGCATCGACGTCAAGCGCTTGAGTTTGCCGATCTCCTGCGCCGCCCGGGCGCGTTCGCTAAGCAGGGAGACAATTCCCCGGTCCAGCTCGTCGATCCGTTGCCGCCAATCTGCAATTTCCATGCATTTCCCCTGGTTCTGACTGAAGTTATTCCCTGGATTCATGTTGAAGCCGCAGAGCAATCCTAACCGGCGACGGGAACGGGAGGGCGCAATCCTTCGATAAAGCGGCCAATCTTCGCCGGGGCGGCTCCCGGTTCGGATTCTTCAATCAACGAGACGATTGCGCTGCCGATTACGACGGCATCTGCGAAGGCTCCCACGGCGGCGACGTGTTCGGCGCGCGAGATTCCAAAGCCGACGGCGATAGGCAGGCTGGTGAAACGGCGCAGGCGCTCCACCAACTCGCGGGCATCGGCAGCCACGTCCTGCCGGGTTCCGGTGATGCCGGTGCGGGAGATGGCATAGACGAAGCCTTCGGAGAGAGCGGCGATCTTTCTCAGCCGGACATCAGTGCTGGTGGGAGCCGCAAGGAAGATCGGCTTCAGGCCGAAGCGCCGTACCTCAAGGAGATAGCTGTCCGCTTCTTCAATGGTCAGATCGGTAACCAGAACCCCCTCAACGCCTGCCCTTGCGGCCTGCTCGCAGAACGCTTTGAGGCCGAAACGCAGGATCGGGTTGAAGTAGGAGAAGATGACCAATCCAGCGGCGGGACGGAGGCGGTGAAGCTCGGCCGCGAGGGCCAGAACGTGCTTGAGTTGCGTGCCTTGCGCGAGCGCGCGTTCGCTGGCCCGCTGAATGACCGGCCCGTCTGCCACCGGATCGCTGAAGGGCACCCCCAGCTCCAGGACATCGGCGCCTGCATCGATGGCTGCCAGTGCGATCTCCCGGGTTGTCGCGAGGTCGGGGTCTCCGACCGTCAGATAGATCACCAGCCCTGGCTTGGGGCCCGTTTTACCGCCTAGATCGATTGGCATTCACTTCCTCGAAGGTGCATTCCAAACCGGATCTGCAGCCGCCGTTTCCGGGAACGCGGACGGCAGAGATCCCCTGAGAATTTTAAGCGCCGGCGAGCTTGAGCTCACGCGCGAGAATTCCCATATCCTTGTCCCCACGGCCGGAGATGTTGACGACAAGTATGTCGTCCGCCGCGAGCTTGGGGGCCAGGCGAAGGCTCTCTGCAACCGCATGCGCACTCTCCAGAGCCGGCAAAATCCCTTCCGTGCGGGCCAATCGTACGGCTGCCTGCAAGGTCTCCTCATCGGAAGCCGACACATATTCGGCCCGGCCCGCGTCGTGCAGCGCCGCGTGTTCCGGCCCGACGGATGCATAATCCAATCCTGCCGATACCGAGTGAGTGAGCGAGACCTGGCCCGCCTCGTCCTGCAGGACGTAGGAAAAGGTTCCCTGCAGCACGCCCGGAGAGCCGCCTTGGAATCGTGCGGCATGGCTGCCCAACGCCGTACCGCTGCCGCCCGCCTCAACGCCAATCAGCCGCACCTCGGTGTCGGGAATAAATTCGTAGAAGGCGCCGATTGCGTTCGAACCGCCTCCCACGCAGGCGACCACGGCGGTGGGCAAGCGACCTTCCTTTTCCAGAATCTGGCGCTTGATCTCTGCGCCGATGACACGGTGGAAATCCCGCACCATGGTCGGGTAGGGGTGGGCGCCCAGCACGCTGCCAAGCAAATAATGGGTCGTGCGCACATTGGTGACCCAATCCCGCATCGCTTCGTTGATGGCGTCCTTCAGAGTGCGTGAGCCGGAGCTAACGCCGCGCACCTCAGCTCCGAGAAGGCGCATGCGGTAGACGTTGAGCTCCTGCCGCCGCATATCCTCTTCGCCCATATAGACGACGCACTCCATGCCGAACAAGGCGCAGACGGTCGCAGTGGCTACCCCGTGCTGTCCGGCGCCGGTCTCGGCGATGATCCTGCGCTTGCCCATCCTGCGCGCCAGCAGCGCCTGGCCGATGCAATTGTTGATCTTGTGCGCGCCGGTGTGCAGCAGGTCTTCCCGCTTCAGATAGATCTTTGCTCCGCCTAGCTCCCGGCTCAGGCGCGAGGCGTGGTAAAGCGGCGTGGGACGCCCGGCATAATCCTTCAGGAGCGAATCGAGCTCGACCTGAAAAAGCGGGTCTGCCTGGGCCTGGGCGTAAGCTTCGGTCAGCTCTTCCAGCGCCGCCATCAAGGTCTCGGGAACATAGCGGCCGCCGTATTCGCCAAAGCGTCCGGGAATTGTTGCGATCACTGGGCTCACTGCCTCTCTCCTCAATCTGCCTGAACTCTTCCAGTGTAAGTTACGGCCGTATGCCGCCGGATTTTGCTCTTACTGGGGAGGGAGCGAAGTCGAATCGCCAGTGGCTCGCCCCGGTTCAGGCGCCGGCTCTACTGTGGCTTCCGGCAGACCGGCTTCGGCGGCCCGTGCCGCTCGAATGAACTCCCGCAGCTTGGCGCCGTCTTTCCTTCCGGGATACCTCTCGACGCCGCTGACCACATCCACTCCCCAGGGACGCAGCATCGAGATCGCCTGTCTCACATTCTCCGGGCGAAGGCCGCCGGCAACGATCAGACGCTGCTGGACAGTCGCCCGCAGAAAACTGTCCCGGGCTGCCGCCCAATCAAAGCTGGTTCCGGTGCCCCCGACCGCGGTGACGGTGGAGGAGTCAACCAAGACAGCATCAATCGCGGGATTCGTTCTCGCTTCGGCGAAGGCGTGCTCCAGGGTGAGAACCGGGTCGTGACCTTGTCCCTGGAGATCCCTAGCCGCCAGATTCAGAACGGTCACGATCGTCAGTTTTTGCCCGCTTTCGCTGAAATGCTCCCGCAGCCGTGCAGGCAGATCCGGGTCCGCCGACCGGTGCAATTGAACTCCATTCAAATCGCAGGTTTTGATCGCCGCCATGATCTCGGCAAAGGAAGAATCTACGAAGACGCCGTACTTCTCTGTCGTGGGTGGCAGCCCCTCGCAAATGTGCTGCGCCTGAGTCCGGGTTACCTGGCGTGGGCTGGACGCAAAGACGAAACCCACGGCGTTGGCGCCGCTTTCGAGGGCGAGCCTCGCATCCTCAAGATTAGTATTGCCGCAGATTTTAATCCACATGGCCGCCGGTTCACTTTCCAACCGCGACTGCTGGCCCCGGAGATGTCTCTCGTACGGACTCAAGCAGAGTCTGGAGCGCACTTCCGGGGTCGGACTGGCGCATCAGGGTTTCGCCGATGAGGAACGCATCGAACCCCGCATCCCTCAGCTGTTTCAAGTCGTTCGCGCTCTCGATTCCGCTCTCCGATACACGTACCGCGCCGGCGGGGAGCCTGGGCGCGAGATCAAGAGACACCTCGAGACGAACTTCAAAGCTCTTCAGATCGCGATTGTTCACACCGACGGCGTCACAGTCGAGATCGAGGACACGCTCGAGCTCTTCGCTGGTGTGGACCTCGCACAAAACATCCAGCCCGAGTCCATGGGCCTTCGTGGTCAGCTGGCGCAATTCGGCATCCTCCAGAGCTGCGGCGATGAGTAGAATCGCGTCCGCCCGGTGCGCGCGCGCTTCGAGGATCTGGAACTCGTCGATGATGAAGTCTTTGCGCAGGCAAGGCAGGCCGGATGCTTCGGAGGCAAGCGTTAGATTCCGCAAGCTACCCTGGAAGAACTGCTCCTCGGTCAACACAGAGAGCGCGGCCGCGCGGCCGCCGGCGAGGCTTGACGCCAGGAACGGAACGTCGAAGTCTTTGCGGATGAGGCCGCAGGAAGGCGAAGCCTTTTTGAGCTCCGCGATGATCGCGGGTTCAGCGTTGGCTCTTTGGCGCAGTGCGCGGGCAAATCCACGGGGCCGGTGCAGAGCGGCAGCGCGCTCCAGCTCGTCTATCCGCGCTGAGGCTTTGCGCTGCTGCACCCCGAGACGGGTGATCGCCACGATCCTGTCCAGTTGACTGCCCATAAAATTCGAGGAGAACGAACTTCCAGTATATTCCGCTGCTCCGGTCCGTACTCCGGCTCTCGGTAAAAGAATTCGGCGTGGAGTCCGGGCCTCCGTGCCGAGTGGCAAGCGTCAGAGGAGCGAGAGAAGCCCGTTGCCCAAGGGTGGCCTAACTCGCCTGAAGAAGATGGCATCTAATAAAGTAAGTGAATGGAAATGAAGCCCTTACCGTGGATGAAGAGCGCAGAGGCGGCATCGATCGTTCCCCGTTTGCGGGCTGCGCCGCGTTCCGTGCTCATGCTCGACTATGATGGCACCCTCGCTCCTTTCCAATTGGAGCCGGGAAGGGCATATCCCTATCCTGGTGTGGAGCATCGGCTTGCTGCGCTCGCCGGGTTGGCTTCGGTGCGGCTGGTCCTCGTTTCGGGGAGGCCCGTCCAGGCGCTTGCAGAGCTGTTGGAGACCCGCATGGGCGGGAAGTTCAAGGTGGAAATCTGGGGCAATCATGGCCGCGAACACCTGGGGATTGATGGAACCTACGAACTGGAGCCGTTGGACGAGCGAGAGCAGGCGGCTCTGGAGAGGGTGAAGTCTGAGATTGGAAGGATGGGGTTCCTTCGGTCGGTAGAAGCGAAGCCGGCCTCTCTGGCGGTCCATTGGCGCGGATTCGATCCCGCAGCACAGAAGGAACTCCGCGCTGCCATTGAGTCTCTTTATGCAGCGCATGCACAGCAGAGCAATCTTCAGCTCCTGGCATTCGATGGGGGCCTGGAACTCCGCTCGGACCGGCGTAACAAGGGCGCCGCGGTTGCGCATGTGCTCGCAGAGGAAGAACCGGGTGTCCCGGCTGCTTACCTGGGCGACGATATCACCGATGAGGACGCATTCCGCACCATGGGAGACCGGGGTTTCTCCATTCTGGTTCGCGAGGAGGTGCGGGACTCGGCTGCGCCCTTCTGGATCAGGCCGCCGGAGGAGCTATTGCAGTTCCTCGATCGATGGATTGAAGGCTCCGGAACTCCCAGACAAAAGGCAGCGTTGGCATCGGCAGAGGCCGGAGATCTGGGGGCCGGCCTCAAAGAGAGCGATCAATGACCGCTAAATACCAGGGTTTGGTCGTCGTCTCCAATCGAATCCCAATCACTTTCTCCGGCAAGGATGGAGATCTGACGCCGCACCCCAGCAGCGGCGGCCTGGTGAGTGCGCTGGAGCCGCTGCTCGATGACCATGGCGGCACGTGGATAGGCTCTCCGGGCTCCGCGGAATCGCCGGAGATCCATCATCTGTTAGAGGAGACGACCCGCGGGCGGCGCTTCCGCTTTGCTCCGCTTTTCCTCAGCGAAGAGGAGACCCACAACTTCTATCATGGCTTCTCCAATGAAGTGATCTGGCCGCTCTTTCATGACTTGCAATCCCGCTGCAACTTCGAGCCAAACTACTGGCAATTCTACCTTCGAGTGAATCAAAGATTCGCCGAGATGGTCGAGCGGACGGCGGCAGACGACGACCTCATCTGGATTCACGACTATCAACTCATGCAGGTCGGCAGGATGGTGAGGGAGCATCGGCCCGCATCGCGCCTGGCGTTTTTTCTGCATATTCCTTTTCCGCCGCCGGATATCTTCGAAAAGCTGCCATGGCGCAGGGAGATCCTAGAGGGACTATTGGAGCATGACCTGGTGGGAATGCAGACCAAGCGGGACGAGCGCAATTTCATCGCCTGCCTGCGAAGCTTCGTTCCTGCGATCAAGATCGCCAACCGGCACGAAGGCCACGTCGCGATCACTGACCAGCGGCAGACCCATGTCCAGTTTTTTCCGATCAGCATTAACTACCGGGAATTTTCCGAGGCTGCAGCCTCGGCTTCTGTGGCTCAGCGGATGCAGGAGATCAGGAGGGCGCTGGCTGGAACACAGATTGCTTTGGGGGTGGACAGGCTTGATTACACCAAAGGGATTCCAGAGCGTCTGAAGGCGTTTCGCAGCTTGCTGCGTGAGCACCCGGAGTTCCTTCGCCGAGTTCAGTTGATCCAGATTGTGGTGCCCAGCCGGGAAAGCATTCCGGGATACCAGGATCTCAAGAGCGAGGTG
>DASYYO010000201.1:0-14115 GCA_035933805.1 Acidobacteriaceae bacterium
CAACGACCACAACTTGCTGAAATCAGGTGAGTTAAAAACGGAGAGGTGGCTGAGTGGTCGAAAGCAGCGGTTTGCTAAACCGTCGTAGGGTCAAAAGCTCTACCGGGGGTTCGAATCCCCCTCTCTCCGCCAGAAGCATCAGGGTTTTACAAGTCCCGCGAAATCCTACCAGATCCTTCTGACGCATAGCGACCCGGTGCATGACTGCCCAAGTCCTGCAAGACAAACTTGAGACCCTAATTCGGTATAATCCGGTAATTTTTCGGATAGACAATCAGCCCTGTCTGTCCGATCAGGAGGAGCGGCCGGACCCCGAACGCCACGTCGCAACGACTTCATCCGCGGGCCGTCCTGATGTAACCAGTCTCGTTCGATAGAGCCTGAATTCCATAGTTTCGCGATCTTCTCAACCGCGCCCGTTGCGAGGCTGGAAAAGCCAATTGAACAGTGTTCCCGAAGCCTAATGGCTGTTCGGAAACGGCCGTCGCATGCCTGGCTTCCAGTCGGGTATGGCGTATCCGTCTCGATTCGGCATCTTCAGTTGCGGCAGCGTCGCTTGATCGAGCACTTTATCTTCCTGAATTACGCCATTCTTGTAGAGCAGGAACGCGGTGAGCGAGTACACTTCGTCCGGCTTGAGCGAGCCTTCCTGCGTGAAGGGCATGGCGCGATTGATGAAGTCCCACATGGTCGTCGCGTAAGGCGCATGCAACGCCATTACATTTCCCGGCCCAATGCATGGCGCAAGGCATGGCGTCGAGATCGTCACAGGTGTTTCTGGCTTGATCAACATCGGAGCCAGTCCGCCCCAACCGCTCTCTCCATGGCACGCCACGCATTTCTGGGCGAAGATCGCCGCGCCCTCTTTTGCCGTTCCCTTCCCCGGTGGAAGATTCTTCCCGTCCGGGCTGATGGTGATATCCTCAGCGCGAATCTCCTCGGGCGTCGGGGTCCTTCCTACGCCATAGGTCGGCGATTGGGCCCACGCAGCGCCGCACGCGCACAAAATCAGCGCCGGAAGCAGAACACTAAATCGCATTGTGCACGCTCCCATCGCCCGCCACCCGCCAGGGCTGAATCGAGTTGTCCGTGCCTTTGACTCCGTGAGTCTTGTAATAGTCCGTCGGCACCTTGAAAAACGCGGCCATCTCCGCGCGCGATGGTTGCACCTGCCCAAGTTCATCGGTGCAGCGCGACTGCAGCACGCATTCCCGCCCGTCCCACTTCCAGTTCATGCCAAATCGCGTATGCGCTTTCGGATGGACCATCCCGCGGATCTCCGCGTCTTTCCACGTTTGCCCGCCGTCCGTGGAAACTTCTACGCGCCGCACCGCGCCTCCGCCCGACCACGCCAACCCTGTCAGTTGGTAGATTCCAGGACCGGGGAGCTTCTGTCCGCCTGACGGAAACGTGATCACCGATTTCGGCCCCCACTGGAACGTCAACGCGGCCACTTCTTCATCCTTCGAAATATGTCCATAATCGTTGTACGTCATGTAGTAGCGGTCCACGACCTTGATCCGCCGCAGCCATTTGGTGTTGTATATTCCTTCGAATCCCGGAGCCACCAAACGCAACGGAAAACCTTGCTGCGGGCGTATCGCCTCTCCGTTCTGCCCGTAAGCGACGATGCAATCGTCCATGGCCTTCGCCAGCCGCATGCTGCCGGCGCCCTTTACCTCTTCCGAGCCTTCCGACACGACCCACGAGGCGTTCTTCTGTACGCCGCACTCCTTAAGCAAAACCGAAAGCAGCACGCCAGTCCATTCGCTGCAACTGGTGAGCCCGTGAGTCTCCTGCACCGTTTTGTCTTCCGGCCTGGAATGGTTGCCGATGCACTCTATGAAATGGACGCGCGATACGGAGGGAAAGCGCTTCAGGTCATCCATGCTGAACTCCAGCGGCCGGTCGACCATGCCGTGAATCATCAGCCGATGCTGCTGGGGATCGATATCCGGCACGATCGACCCGCGATGCGTCCCGATGAAGTGAAGCGACGACGGTGTGAGAATGCCCACCGAATCCTGCAGAGGCGCTGAGACGTGAAACGTCAGCCCAAATTCGTCCGGCGAAGGTCTGTCGTGTACCGGTACGCGATGCGAGGTCACGTAGTGCGACCGGCTGCCATACGCGATCAGGTCCTTCAGCGACTTTGTCTCGCCAGCGGATGTTTGGCCGGTTGCGGTTTGCACGGCGCCCAACGCGGCTGCCGCGGCGCCGGTCGTTAGAAATCTCCTTCGGCTGGCCTGCGTCAAATCGGTCGCTTTTTCCGACGCCGCGCCTCTTTTCGGATCCATAGGGTCTCTCCTTTAGCGCTGTTTTCAGGCGCCCGAGCGAATGTTTCGAGGGAGCTTCGTTCTCGCGTTTTCCTCGTCGCGAAATGTACGCCCGTTTGGCGTATCAAATCAAGGTTGGCCTGCAGACGCCGATGCGGCGAAAGCAAGTTCCGCAGGGAGTCCCCAACGGCAATCCGGACCACAGGCGCACGCGGCCTGTATCGCAGCAAAGGGTGCCGCCTCTCGGCGTTGGAGTAGATCCGCCAGCACCCGCGCTTCCTTGAGCGTCTGGAAGATCTGCATGCTGAGACTCGCATTACAGTTTCGAGTTGAAGTCCTCGAGAGCCATTTTCCGAGGCGGAACTGAGCTCGATGTACAGCGAAGCTCGACGAGCGGCTTCGAGTGATCCTGGTCCCTGGGCGGGCTTTCCCGTGGCGGCAGCGCAAATTCACACGATCTCCCGGGCGTTCATGGTAGATTTTCCCTCATCCCCCAAAGCTGCATCCCTGGAATTCGCGTGGAAATGGAGGCGCGGAGCACGTATGGGTCTGGCAGGCTGGTTGGATCTGGAAGGTAAAGATGTTGTTGCATTTATGTTCTCAGTCGTCCTGGGATATCTGGCCGGGACGTTTGTGCCCCCGGGTGGGTGGTCTGTCTACGTCTCCATCCTGGTTTCCTATCACCTCTTCCTGGCCTGGCTGGTGATCACCGCCGAGCATGAGATCGGCGTCTCTCTGCCAATTTCATCCACGATCCTGACCCACCTGGCCTGTCTGGCGCTGATCCTTCCTCTCGGCATGGGGCGCCATTTTGTCCCTTTTTTCGGTGTCCTTCGCTATAGCATCGCCGCGCTGGCTATCTTTGAACGCGGCTGGCTCTTCAGCGGGAACGCTGCCAAGCCGAAGCCTCAGGAGATTCCGATCCCGACCCCGGCCGTCTCCTCGACTGGCGAAGACTACCAGGAGTGGCTCCGCTATCTCGCCCAGCAAAAATCGGCCTCCTTCAAACCCGGAACCTCCCTCAAAGCGGAATATGAGCAATGGGTGCTGGCCCGCGCCCGGAGCCGGAACGCCGAGCCGCCGGATGGCGGTGCGGCAACTTAAGCCGGGTCTCCGCCAGCCTCCAACCCGCCAGGCGATCCCATCGACCGCGTTTGTCCGAAATGAGATGCCGCGGTCAATTCGCTCTGCTGCCGCGACACATTTGAGATCGTTGAGACCGACCGCTCCACCCCCGTCTCCGCCGCCCTTCAGTTAACCTCGCGCAGCAATCCTCATCGTCGACGCCCAGCAGAGGCAGATCTGCAAGCTATTTCCAGACTCACGGCGGGTTCCGCTGAATCACGCGCCCGTCCCGCAAAGCGGGACACCGGCACAACTTTCGATCTCTCTCTCCGCATTTAGCTTGATTCACATATTTATCTCTGATAACCCTTGGCGGCAAACGGAATACCGAGTTTAAACAAATTTGTTCTTGCTTCTTTTAGGAGTCCACAATGCATAAGATTCTATTGAAGATAATCCATTTCCCGCAGCCGGAACGGATAAGCCTGGATCGGAGACTCGCCAGATTCGCGGCGCTCCTCGCCGTCGCCCTGATTTCGTGCTTCGCAGCAAGCGCTCAACAGACCAACGCAACCATCGTCGGCAACGTGACCGACAATTCCGGCGCCGTGGTGGTCGGCGCCAAGGTTACCGCAACCGACGCGGCGACCAATACGGCCCGCACCACGGTTACAGATAGCGCAGGGCAGTATACTCTTCCCGCTCTTCCGGTTGGGACCTATTCGCTCAGCGTCGAGATGTCCGGTTTCCAGAGCCAGCGCGCCGATTCGATCAACCTCGATGCCAGCCAGACGGCCCGCCAGGACTTCAAGATGGTCATCGGACAGGTCAGCCAGACGGTTGCAGTCGAAGCCGGGGCGGCCACAGCCCAGCTCCAGACAGAGAATGGAGCGGTCGGCGAAGTGATCGATGCCAGGAAGATTGTCGATCTGCCCCTTAACGGCCGCAACTTCGTGCAACTGGCGCAGCTCATTCCCGGCGTCAACACGGGCACTGAGGGCTCGATTACAGTTCGCCGCGCGCGCGGCTCGGTCGCCACGACCGATCCAACGGGCGGCACTATCGCCATTCAGGTCAATGGGCAGCGAGACACCCAGAACCTCTTCTCGATCGATGGAACCGAAGCGATGGATTATGACGCATGGACCTACAGCTTTTCGCCGTCAGTCGACGCCATTGCGGAGTTCCGCGTAGATACGAGCACCAGCGGTACCGATACAGGCGCGGCCGCGGGCGCCAATGTAAATATCATTATCAAGTCAGGAACCAACAACCTGCACGGCACTCTGTGGGAGTTCAACCGCAACAACGACTTTACGCAAACGTACGACGCGATCGCTCAGACGGATGTGACCCCGGCGCGCCTGAACCGCAATCAATTCGGCGCGAACATTGGCGGACCGGTTTATATTCCGCATATCTATAACGGTCACGACAAGACCTTTTTCTTTTTCAACTGGGAGACGGGTTATCAGTTGAACGGCGCAAACGTGCAGCAAGCGATCGTTCCGGATAATAGCGTGCGTGCGGGAATCCTCGATGCCGCTGCCCTTACCGCATCGAACGGCAAGCCGCTCAAAGTGGTGGATCCGGTTTCAGGACGTCAGTTCCAGGTTGGAGACCATATCGCGGTCGATCCGCGGTCGGCCATCATGATGGCCGTCACCCCGGCTCCGAACGTAACGAATACGAGTTCCACCACCAACTACAACACCATCCCGGTCAACACGCTGAACTATCAGTATGACTACATCGGGCGAATGGATCACACCATCGGCCGCAAAGACACGGTCAGCGGGCACTACATCTATGACCAGACATACAGCAACGGGCCGTCCTTCTTTGGCAACGACGAAGACAATAACAACGCTCTTAACCATCTCTTCGAGGTCTCCGAGATCCACGTCTTCTCTCCCGCAATTGTCAATGAGTTCCGGTATGGCAGACAGAACTTCCAGGAGTTTGAGACCTTCGGGACGACCAACAACCCGAAGTACAACATCGCCAACGGACAACTGCAGATCCCCTTCTCCTCCTCCGATCCCCACTTCTACGGAGCTCCGAATCTCACGGTCAGCGGCCCCGATGGATCGTATCGCCTCTTCGCCGACCTGCGGGACATCGGGCCGCGGAACCGCGCCAACGGCATCAACCAGTTTGTCGACAATCTCTCGTACCAGCACGGAAGGCACTTCTTGAAATTCGGCCTGAACATAGGCCGGCGCACCGACTACTTCAGCCAGGCGCGCGATGCGCATGGACACTTCAGCTTCACCGGGCAATATACCGGCTCTGCGATGGTGGACTTCCTGCTGGGTTATATCGCCAGTGATAGCATCAATCCCACGATCACACGGACGAATATCTCCAGCCTCATTCAGGCCTATTCGGTTCAGGACAACTGGAGCATCACCAGGACCTTGACTGTGAACCTCGGCTTCCGCTGGGATCATTTTGCTCCCTACACTCAGGACGACAATAAGTACGCCGACATTTACATCGCGGCCAATGGAATCAATCCTGACCGGGTTGTCACGCCGGCGACCTCGCCCTATGGACGCGGTCTCCTGCAGCCTACCTATCATGATTTCCAACCCAGGCTTGGCTTTGCCTATCAGCCATATGGCTTGGGCAAAGTGGTAGTTCGGGGCGGCTACGGAATCTACTTTACGCCGGAGATCGACAACGCCCCCTTCACCATGGGGGAGGGAGCTCAGGCACAGAGCGGAGCGCAGCTCACCGGAAACACCGGACTCACCAGTCCGAACCCGGCGCAGAAGCTCCCCAATCTCCTGTTCGGCACCAACCCCTTTCCCGGGGTAACCACCGGGGGGCCGTTGACCTACCCGTTCGATACGGCAATTTACCAGCACCTTCAGGATCAGATGACCCAGGAGTTCAACCTCACGGTGCAGATGCAGCTTCCGGCGAAGCTAACCGGAGAGATCGCCTACGTCGGTGCACGAGGGACTCACAACTTCATCTCGTACAGCGATATCAATATGCCGCTTCCAATCAATCCGGCGAGCACGACCCTGAGCATCAATGCCCGGCGGCCCAATCAGACATTCCTGCGTCCGATCCAGGGGGACTTCTCCTCCGGTTCGTCGACTTATCACTCGATGCAGACCAAGATGGAGCGCCGCGTCGGGCAGGGGCTGAGCGCGCTGGTCTCCTACACCTGGTCCAAATCGATCTCCGGACCTGGGGATATCGGCGGGATCGTCGGCGGGGGAAACTTCGGCGCGAATCCTCTGAACCCTTACAACCCGCGCGCGGACCGATCCATTTCGCTCTTTGACATTCCTCACCGCTTCGTTGGGACCGTGCTCTACGATCTTCCTTTCTTCCAGAACTCCAGCGGGTTCAAGAAACTGCTCTTCGACGGCGTCCAGGTTTCGACCATCGTGACTGCCGTATCCGGAGATCCTTCGAACGTAAGCTATTCCGGAACATCGAACACCGGAACCGGACAAGCCTCGCGCCCCGACCGTGTTCCAGGCCAGGTTGTCAGTCTGGGCCGCGGGGGAAGAACTCCGATGCGGCAGTTCAATACCGCCGCATTCACGGCTCCCCAGCCGGGTGAGTTCGGCACATCGCCTCGCACAGGCGCTGTCCGGCTGCCGGGCCTCTTCAACGATGATTTCTCCGCGACCAAGGGATTCAAGTTCGGAGAGACGCGAAACCTGCAGATCCGCGCAGACTTCTTCAATGCCTTCAAGCACTACAATCCAGATCCCTCGACCATCAACACCAACATTACCTCCCAGACATACGGAAGGATCAACAATGGGCTGTCGGGCGGATACGCTACTCGCATTATTCAACTGGCAGCCAAGTTATACTTCTGACCAAAAGCCGGTTTTTCCACCTCGCTTGGGAATCCCGCAAACAGCGCGGGATTCCCACTTTCCGACAGCTACGGGCAGCCACCGCGGACTTTCTCCCAGCACGCTTGGGACATGCGAGTTGAGGTACGGGGCACGCGAGCTTGCGGGCGGCTGAAGCGTGGCTTACCGCCAGCGTGGACCGCGAGACGGAAGACGCGATTCTGCGACGGCATCGAAGGGACTTTTGCCCGGACTTCTCTCACCGCAACTGGCAGCCGCGGAAAAAAACCGGAGAACCTCCGCTTTCATTAAGATAGTTCTACACAAGAGATTCTGCGGAACACTCGGCGCCCACGTCGCCGCCCGGGTCACGACGCCATTTCGAAGAGGCCGAGAACCGAGCAATGGGCACAAAGGTTGCGTTGCATCACCGAACTTCCTACCGTTACGACAAACCGGTCGCATTGGGTCCGCAGGTCGTGAAGCTGCGCCCCGGGCCACAGTGCCGAACGCCCATCCTCAGCTACTCGCTGAAGATCGCTCCTGCGCAGCATTTCCTGCATTGGCAGCAAGACCCCCATGGCAATTCGATGGCACGGGTTGTTTTCCCCGAGAAGATCGAGGAGTTTGTCATCGACGTAGACGTTGCCGCTGAGATTGCCGCCTTCAATCCCTTCGACTTTTTCCTGGAGCCGGGGACGGAAGAGTACCCGTTCGAATATTCGCAGTCGCTTGCCCGGGATCTGCAGGCTTATCGCTCTGCGCCACCGGCTGGCCCGCTGTTGCAGCGCTTTCTGGGAGCCATTGGCCGAGAGAAGCGCGAGACGATCGGCCTGCTGGTCGACTTGAACCAGCGCGTGAGCCGGGAGATCGGCTATGTTGCGCGACTGGATCCGGGGATTCAGAGTTGCGAGGAGACGCTCGCACGCCGGACTGGCTCCTGCCGCGATTCGGCATGGCTCCTGGTGCAGGCTCTTCGCCACCTGGGGATTGCGGCCCGCTTCGTCTCCGGCTATCTGATTCAATTGGCAGATGACCCAGGAGCAGGCGACGGCGCGCATTCCACTGATTCGGCCGATCTACATGCCTGGGCGGAGGCCTTCCTGCCCGGGGCAGGCTGGATCGGCCTCGACCCGACCTCGGGCCTGCTGGCCGGGGAGGGTCACCTGCCGCTGGCCAGCTCCCCCGAGGCATTGGATGCCGCTCCCGTCGGCGGCACAGTGGAGCCGGCCAAGGTCGACTTCAGCTACTCGCTGTCAATTCGCCGCCTGAATGAGGTTCCCAGCGTGTCGAGGCCATTTACCGACGAGGCATGGGCCCGGCTGGAAGAGGTCGCCCGCAAGGTGGACGCCGATCTGGCTGCGCAGGATGTCCGGCTCACCATGGGTGGCGAGCCGACCTTTGTCGGCATCGACAACCCCGAGAGCCCGGAGTGGAACATCGCGGCTCTAGGCGCAGCCAAGCGAGCGCGCGGCTTGAGCCTGATCCAATGCCTTCGCGAAAAGATCGCTCCCGGCGCTCTGCTTCATTACGGGCAAGGCAAATGGTATCCCGGAGAGCCCCTGCCGCGCTGGGCGCTGAGCTGCTACTGGCGGAGGGACGGCGTACCGGTCTGGGAGAACCTTGACCTGATTGCCCGGGAGGATCAGAAGTACGGTTTTGCCGACGCGGATGCGCGGCAGTTTATCCAGGCGCTCTCGCGCCGCCTGCAGGTGGATGCGGGCAGCGTGCTGCCGGCCTACAACGACGAGGCCGGCTCCACGGAACCTGCCGGATACGTCTTGCCCATACGCCGGAGGCAGCATCAAGGCAAGCTGTACTGGTCAAGCCAGCTCTGGTTCCCTCGCCCGGAACGACTGCTGCTTTTGCGCGGCGATTCGCCGATCGGCTATCGCCTCCCCGTTGAAGCCCTGCCGTGGGTTGCGCCCGATGAGCTCGAATATGCGATGGATGAGCCGCCTTTCGCGCAATGGCCGAAACTCCCCTCGCGTCCCTCTCGAAGAATGGATCTGTTTGACTCCTCTCCCTGGGGAGATCCGTTGCCGCCGCTCGCGGCGAGCGCCGAGTCCGCCACAGAGATGATCCGGCCCTCTCTGTGCGTGCAGGCGAGGGAAGGCCGGTTGCATCTCTCTCTGCCCTATGCCTCCAGGCTCGCCGACTACTTAGAGATGGTTGCGGCGGTTGAGGATACCTGCCAGTATCTTCAGAAACCGGTATGGATCGAGGGCTATGCCCCGCCCGTGGATCCAAGGCAACGCTCCTTCAGCATTACCCCGGACCCCGGAGTTCTGGAGGTCAATCTCCCTCCCGCGAGCAGTTGGGACGAGCTGGTGCAGATCAATACTTTGCTCTTTGAGCAGGCGCGCACCAACGGGTTGACTGCCGAGAAATTTACCCATGACGGACGCCACACCGCGACCGGCGGCGGCAACCATATCGTGATCGGAGGCGCCAGCGCTTCCGACAGCCCTCTGCTGCGCCGTCCCGGACTCCTGCGCAGTATGGTTGCCTTCTGGCAGAATCACCCCTCGCTCTCCTATCTATTCTCCGGGATGTTCATCGGACCGACCAGTCAGTATCCGCGCGTAGATGAGGCCCGCATGGATGCTCTCTACGAGCTTGAGGTCGCCTTCAGCCAGCTGCCTTCCGGGGAGTGCTCTCCCTCGATCGTGGACGGTCTGTTTCGCAACCTGCTCGTCGACATGACCGGCAACACGCATCGGGCCGAGTTTTGTATCGATAAGCTCTATCCTCCGCCAGGACACGGGCTGCAGCTAGGATTGCTGGAACTGCGCGCCTTCGAGATGACGCCACACGTCAAGATGGGGCTGGCTCAGGCCTTGTTGATCCGGGCGTTGGTTTCGATGTTCTGGAGCCGGCCCTTCGAGGGCAATCCGGTGCGATGGGCAACCGCCCTCCATGACCGGTTTCTGCTGCCCCACTTCCTCCAGCAGGACTTCTTCGAGGTACTCGGGCTTCTGCGCCGGTTTGGCTACGCATTTGAGCGGCAGTGGTTCGCTGCACACCTGGAGTTTCGCTTTCCCAGGATCGGCTCCGTTTCCGCGCATGGACTGGAACTGGAGCTGCGGCAGGCGCTCGAGCCCTGGCATGTACTGGCCGAGGAGACGAACTCCGGCGGAACCGTACGCAGCGTAGACTCTTCGCTGGAGCGACTGCAGGTGAAACTTTCGGGTCTGCCTGCGGCGGATCGCTATGCAGTTAGCTGCAATGGACGCAGAATTCCCCTCCATCCGGCGGGCAGCCAGGGCGAGGCCGTCGGAGGCCTGCGCTATCGGGCGCGGCAGCTTGCCTCTTCCCTGCACCCGACCATCCCGGTACACGCGCCGCTCGAGTTCGAGATTCTCGACGAATGGAACGAACAGCCGATCGTCCGCTGCCGATATCACATGACACCCCCGAATGGACGCGAATACAGCTCGCGGCCAGCCAGCGCGGCCGAGGCAGAAGCGCGCCGCCGGGAACGTTTTGAAGTCTGCGCCCCGAGGAGCCGCTACTCGGCTCCGCCGCATGAAGAAGTGAATCCCATTTTCCCGATGACCCTGGATCTGCGCTGGCCGCAGCCGAGCCAGCCAACCCGCGTCAAGAAAACCGAGCCAGCCCCGTGATTCAGGATCTGAGCCAAATCCCGCTCCGGTACGGAAGCTCCTACGATGAGCTCTCCGCCGACGGCGTCAGTCCCCGGCCGCACTGGGCGCACCTCATGGGGTACCTGCAGGAGCTCGGTCCGGAGGAGCTGGGGCGCCGCTGGAGCCGCGCCGAGCGCCGCATTCGCGAGAACGGCATCACCTATAACATGTACAGCGATCCGCTTGGAGCGAACCGCCCCTGGCGCATCGATATCCTTCCCCTGCTCATACCGGCGCAAGAGTGGCGGTTTATCGAGGCGGGCATTGTTCAGCGAGCTCAGTTGCTGAACCTGCTGCTGGAGGATCTATACGGGCCGCAGGAACTGGTGGCGCGAGGCCATGTGCCTGCCCCGCTTCTCTATGCCAACCCGGCTTTCCTCCGGCCGCTGGTTGGAGTGCCGGTCCCCAGAAAAAGCTACCTGCACGTGCTTGCTGTAGACCTGGCGCGTTCCCCGGACGGCCAATGGTGGGTACTTGCCGATCGCACGCAAGCGCCCTCCGGCGGAGGATACGCTCTGGAGAACCGCACGATCGTCTCCGATGTTCTCCCGGATCTCTTCCGTACCTCCAATGTGCGGCGGCTTGCCTCCTTTTTCCGCGCGCAGCGGGAATCTCTGACCGAGCTTGCCGAGCGCAGCGATCCGCGCATCGTTCTGCTGAGTCCCGGACCTTATAACGAGACCTACTTCGAGCACTCCTACCTGGCTCGCTACCTGGGATTCACGCTGGTAGAAGGAGCAGACCTGACGGTCCGCGATCGGCGCGTCTACCTCAAGACGGTGGAAGGACTGCAACAGGTCGACGTCATCCTGCGCCGGGTAGATGATAGCTTCTGCGATCCTCTTGAGCTGCGTTCGGACTCGCTGCTGGGCGTTCCCGGACTGGTGGACGCCGTCGTCGCCGGAAATGTGAAAGTGGCAAATGCGCTGGGCAGCGGCGTCATCGAGACGGCGGCGATCATGCCCTTTCTTCCCGGCCTGTGCAGACGGCTTCTTGGAGGCCCGCTCAAGCTGCCCTCGGTGGCGACCTGGTGGTGCGGCCAGAGATACGCGCTGGACTGGGTGCTGGACCATCTCGATGCGGTCGTCATCAAACCGGCATTTCCCTCGCGCGGAATGGAACCGGTCTTCGGAGCGGAGCTTCCGCAATCGGAAAAGCTCAAGTTCGCCGATCAACTACGATCCCGTCCGCACGAGTACGTTGCCCAGGAGCAGATCGCCCTGTCTACGGCGCCCGTCTGGGAAAACGGCAGCCTGCATTCCTGCAGTGTCGTTCTCCGCACCTACGTTCTGAACACGGGAGACGGATGGATCGCCATGCCGGGAGGGCTGGTGCGCGTCGCGGAGGCAGAGGGCTCGGTCGTTTCCATGCAGCGTGGCGGCCACAGCAAAGATGCGTGGGTCCTGTGGGATAGCCCGGTCGATACCTTCAGCATGCTGCGGCCCCGCAATGAACCGGTCGAGTTGCGCCGCGTCTCCCGGGATGTGCCCAGCAGTGTTGCCGACAACGTCTTCTGGCTGGGGCGATATGCCGAACGTGCCGAGAGCATTGCCCGGCTGCTCCGGACCCTGATTACCCGGGTGCGTCGCGCCGAAGAGTCCGAAATCGGCTGCCTGCTCCGCCTTCACAGTTGTCTCGAATCCCGGCACAGCAAGCTGCCCAGAGGCAAAGGCCGGCAGCCGAGTTCTTCTGAACTGGAGCAGGAGATCCTCTCCGCGGTACGGGATCCCAAGCGGCCGGACAGTCTCGTCTCCGTGCTGGCGGATGTCTACAAGGTCGGCGGGAACGTTCGCGAGTGGCTCTCCGCGGACATGATGTTTCTGCTCGGACAGCTCCGCGACTCAATGGAGCTTGAAGAAGATACCCTCTCTCTTGAATATCCGGCGGCTCTCACCAACTGCCTGGAGCTGCTCTCCGCCTTTTCCGGGATGGAACGGGAAAATATCACCCGCGGTTCGGGCTGGCTCTTCATGAGCATCGGCCGGCGGCTGGAACGGGCTATCTACTCCGCCCGGCAATTGCGCGAGATAACCACTCCGCTGGCCGAACAGGAATGGGCTTTGCTGGAGTGCCTGCTGGAGGTGGCCGACAGCTCCATGACCTACCGCTCACGGTATTACACCACCCTGCAACCCCTGGCAGTTCTCGACGTTCTAATGGCAGACGAGGCGAATCCCCGCTCGCTGGACTTCCAATTGAGCCATCTTGCCGACCTTTATCAGAAGCTGCCGCGGCATATGGCGGATGATTTGCAGGCAATGCGGAACGCACATGCGCTGCTGCGCAGCTTCGATCTGCGGGCCCTGAACTATCCCCTGCCCGGTGCGGCTTCCAGCACAGCTCATGGGGCTGCCCATTCGGGGCACACTCTCGACGGACTCTCGCGGCTGGGCCGGTCGCTGCGAGAGCTCGAACGCCTGCTGCCCTCCTGGTCGAATAACCTCTCCAGCCGGTATTTCAGCCATGCGCGGACCTTGCCGATCACGATAGGCCAATGATCTACAAAATCCTCCACAGGACAGCCTACAAGTACAAGTACCCGGTCTCTGTCGGCAATCACGTAGCCTGCCTGACGCCCCGCTCTCTGCTCCACCACCAGTTGACCTGGAATGAGCTGAACATCTCTCCGGCGCCAGCGACTCGCACGGAACGCCTGGACTATTTCGGAAACCGTCTCTGTTTCTTTACCATCCAGGAACCGCACAAGCAATTGGTGGTGGAGGCGCGCAGCGAAGTCGAGGTCAACGGCGGCAGAGCTGCGTGGCCGGAGCATTCGCTTCCTTGGGAGGATGCGGTAGAGCTGCTTCCCGAAGATCACAGCCCCCAAGGGCTCGAGGCGTATCAGTTCAGGTTTGAATCTCCACGCATCCGTGCAAACGCCGACTTCGCCGCCTACGCGCTCCAATCGTTCTCTCCGCGGCGTCCTCTGACGGAGGCGCTGCTGGATTTCACAGCACGCATCCATCACGACTTCCGCTTCGATTCGAAGGTAACCAACGTCCGGACCCCCACGGAAGAGGTCTTCCGGAAGAGACGCGGCGTTTGCCAGGATTTCGCCCACCTTGAGATTGCCTGTCTCCGCTCCATCCATCTGGCGTCCCGCTACGTGAGCGGATACCTCCGTACCTATCCTCCGCCGGGACAGGCCAGACTGATCGGCGCCGATGCCTCGCATGCCTGGATCTCGGTATACTGCCCCGGCGCCGGCTGGCTAGACGTCGATCCGACAAACAACCTTGTTCCCTCCCTCGGTCATGTAACCCTCGCCTGGGGCCGTGACTATGGCGATGTGAGCCC
>DASYYO010000247.1:0-4047 GCA_035933805.1 Acidobacteriaceae bacterium
CCACCAAGCCATCGCCACCAAGCCGGGTACGTATTTCGATTGCGTAGAGTTCCGTTGGTAAGTTATAGGTTCTGTGGTCATAGCCGGCAAGTTGGAATCGACAGTTTTGAGACCGAAACAGCACCCACGGCCACGTTATGCTTCAAACGACTACTCGCGGCCATTTTATCGTTGCAGAATCCGCAGTTCGGTACACGCAGCTCCGCGCCTTCAAGTGACGAGCGTCACATGCAGGCGTGAGACGGCTCCTTACAGTGAAGTCTGGCAGGCAGTGCGCCCGCCGCGATGGCGTCTTCCATCGGGGGCGATCCGTACCAGCTCAAGGCCGCACTCTTTCCAACAAGCTTTGGACCCGAGGCCGATATGTGTCCGCAGAGATCGCCGGGACTGACCGAGCTACTCAAGGAAAATATGCTGCTGCGGGCGGAGCTTGCCTCTCTGGCCCAGGTTCTCAACATCGCCGAAACCACCGGCCAGCTCTCGACGGACTGGCGCAGGCTGTTACGCGAGGCGCGGAAGACGAAAGCCTACCGGGAGATTGCGGAGCGATACGATCCGCTCTTCAAACGGATCGAGGATCTGGGAGATACGACGGGGATCGACGAACTGCTTCACGCCGTGCCATTCGCGGAGCTTATCGAGTAGCGATACGGCCGGGCGGCGGCTGGAGGCTCTTCCGCACCAGCTTTCGCAGGGTTTCGGCCACCGAACTCACGGCGCGCTCCACCTCCTCGGAGCATGGCGCGGAGAAGGAGAACTGCCTGGCTTCGATCCCATAGATCCACAGGCTCCGCGGCAGGCAGTTCATGGAGCGCGCCAGCTCCACCGCTTCTCGCACTCCGAATCCATGGGTGGAGCGGGGTAGAGCATCCTTCGGAAGCGTCTCCGCATGGGCATTCCAGATACGGATTCTTCCCGGGCTTCCGGCGGGAGCCGTGGCGTCCACGAGAACGACGTCTGCGCAGCCGCTCCAGCTTTCCATCAAAGCGACACCTTCGCCGGTTTGTTCGATCGCCTCAAGGCCGAGCGCGCGCAGCCGCCGCACCACGAGCAGCCCGGCCGCGTCGTCCCCGCGGTCCGCATTGCCGCAGCCAATGATGCGAAGCGCCACGGCTACCCGCCCTCCAGATGCAAGCGGAGGAAATGCGTGGCGCAGGAGATGCAGGGATCGTAATTGCGGATGGCCTGCTCGCACTTCCAGGTGATCTCTTCGACGGGACGGCTCGCAATCCCGGAGACAAAGTGCCTGAGATCCTCCTCGATCCGGCTCTGGTTCTGCGAAGTGGGGGGAACAATCTTTGCAGAAGTGATGAGCCCATCTGGGCCCAGAGCATAGCGATGATAGAGAAGCCCACGGGGCGCCTCTGTGGCCGCCTGCCCGGTTGCGGCACGTATGGCAGCCTCTGCCCGAGGTGCGGGCGGCGGCTCGTATTCACGGATCACGCGCAGGGCCTCGTGGCAGGCAAAGACCATCTCCACCGCTCTGGCCGCGATGCTGCGGAACGGATTGCGGCACGGCGCCTGAAGTCCGCAATCGTGCGCCGCCTGCCGGGCCACCTCCGGCAGCCGGTCGAAGTTGAGATTGAAGCGCGCCAGAGGACCCACCATGTAGCAGCCCCGGCCTTGGATTGTGGAGTGAAGCGCGTTCGAGTACGGCACCTGCTGCTCGGCGAAGCTCCCCTCATACTCGGATACATCGATATCCAGACCGCGGCTGGAGACGACGCGGCCTTCGTTGAACGGATACTCCTCAGGATGGGAGAGCGAGACAAACTCGTAATCCTGCTCGAACTCGGGAAATTCAAAGCCGGCAATCCAGCGAGCCGTGGCCAGCGAGGCGTCCAGCGCCCAGTTGAGGTCATCCGCCAGTTCGAGCAGCGCGCGCCTGGAAGGAACCTTGTAAAAGCCGCCGACGCAGGCCGAGACGGGATGAATCTCCCGTCCTCCCAGGAAAACCACGATCCGGTTGCCTGCTTTCTTCAGGCGCAGGCCCCGCTCCACCGCGGATCGATGATCGCGCGCCATCGCCATGGCATCGGGGTAGCCGAGAAAATCCGGCGCGTGCAGCATGTAGACGTGGAGAGCGTGGCTTTCGATCCATTCTCCGCAATAGAACAGCCGCCGCAGCAGCCGCACGCCGGGATCGATTGGAATGCCGAGAGCGCCCTCGATGGCGTGAACCGCGCTCATCTGATAAGCCACGGGGCAGATCCCGCAGATGCGCGCCACCAGGTCGGGCAACTCGGAGAAGTGCCTGCCGCGAAGGAAGGCTTCAAAAAAGCGCGGCGGCTCGTAGATCTTCAACTGCACGTCCTGCACCTGGCCGCCCTTCAGCTTGACGTAAAGCGCGCCTTCGCCCTCGACGCGGGCCAGCGTCTCCACTTTGATCGTTCGCGACCTCTCCCCGCTCACGAGCGTTCACTCTCCTCGGCCGCCTTGCGAAACTGCCACGCCCAGCCGTTGTAGCTGCGGAAGGCCCGGCTGATCTCCGCCTGGCTCTGCCCCAGAATGCGAAACTGTTGGCTCAGCGACTCGGTGTTGGGGCTCTCCATCGGCCCGTAGCAGCCGTAACAGCCCCGATCGAAGCTCGGGCACAACGCTCCACATCCCGCGTGCGTCACCGGCCCCAGGCATGGCGTTCCCTGCGCCACTGCGATGCAGACGTTGCCCTTCCGCTTGCATTCCATACAGACGCTATACGCCGGGATATTCGGCTTGCGGCCGGCTAGCATCGCCGTAATCAGCTCGATGAGCTGGTGCTTGTTGATGGGGCAGCCGCGCAGCTCGAAATCCACAGGAACGTGTTCGGCGATCGGCGTCGAGAGCTTGAGTGTGTTGATGTACTGCGGGGTGGCGTAGACGATGCGGAGATACTCGTCCACATCCTTCCAGTTCCGCAGCGCCTGGATGCCCCCGGCGGTTGCGCAGGCCCCAATCGTGATCAGCCTCCGGCATTGACGCCGCACCTGCTGGATCCGCCCGGCATCGTGATGGGTGGTGATCGACCCCTCCACCAGTCCCAGATCGTACGGTCCCTTGAGCATGGCCCGCGAAGCTTCAGGGAAGTAGGCGATCTCCACCGCTCCCGCCACGCTCAGCAGCTCGTCTTCCGCATCGAGCAAGCTCAACTGACAGCCGTCGCAGGAGGCGAACTTGAAGACCGCGATCCGCGGCTTGCGCTTGACCTTAGATCTCATGCATTCCCAGCAGCCCCCGCATCCGGTCGTACGGAAAGATGGGGCCGTCCTTGCAGACGAAGTGCGGGCCATACTGACAATGCCCGCAGAATCCTACCGCGCACCGCATGTTCCGCTCCATGGAAAGGTAAATATCCCCAGGAGCCATGCCCCTGGCCTCCAGATCGCGGGCGGCAAAGCGCATCATGATCTCCGGCCCGCAGGTCAAAGCCAGCGAATGGGCAGGCTGCAGACGAGCATCCTTGAACAGCCTGGTTACTACGCCCACGTGGCCGCGCCAGTTCAAGCCGCCATGGTCCACGGTTACGAGAACCTGCGTATCCGGCTCCCGCGCCCAGGCGGCCAGTTCCCTGCGATAGAGAAGATCGCGGGGACCGCGCGCCCCATACAGAACAACCAGCCGCCCATAGCGCTTGCGGTTCCGCAGCACTTCATAGACCACGGGGCGAAGCGGAGCCAGGCCGATTCCACCTGCAATCACTACGACGTCCCGGCCCTCCATCCGCTCGACTGGCCAGCCTGTGCCGAACGGGCCGCGAACTCCGACCGCTTCTCCCACTCCGCGGCTCACGAGCATCCCGGTTGCCTGACCGACAGAGCGCACGGTGTATACCAGGCAATCCGCCTCAGCCGGATCGCCGCTGATGGAGATCGGCATCTCGCCGACGCCAAAGACCCAGAGCATGCTGAACTGCCCCGGCTGGAATCGATTCGCTTCCGCCCCGCGCGATGGCTCCAGCGTCAGCGTGAACGTGTCGGGGGTCTCGCGGACGATCCTCCGCACCTGGCAGGGCTCCGGGAGCATGGGATTTCCTGGGACAAGGGCGGCCATCGTCATGAGCCAACCGCG
>DASYYO010000258.1:0-3548 GCA_035933805.1 Acidobacteriaceae bacterium
GGCGGTTGCGGCCCTGCTCTGCGTAGTCGCGCTGATCGCTTGCTTAGTCCCGGCGCGCCGCGCAACGTCGATTGAGCCTATCCAGGCCCTGCGGGCGGAATAGACGGCGCCGGCTACTTCCCCGGGTCCAACCCTGGATTCTTTTTGAGGCTGAGCAGGTTGGCGAAGATGCGGAACGCCCCAGGGACGCCCTCCGGCAGTTGGCGGTAGAAGGCATAGGCGGTGTAGACATACAGGCCCTTGCCGTAGTGGGCGTAGAGGATGCCGCCCTTCTGCGGATCCTGGCCGGTGTCATGTGTCTCCGTCAATGCGACGTAATTGGCGTTCCACTCGCCGGCGAAGTCGTGCCCCCGCTCCTCCACCCAATGGGAGAAATCCGCGGGCGTGATCTTGTTCGGCCACGACAGGACCGGATCGCCGGGGTGGAGCAGCGTAACGGCCGAGTTCTCGTCGATCACCTTCTCCGGGTTGCCGCCCAGGCTCAGAGGATAGGGGCCGTAGTTATGGTCGAACTCGGGTGTCTGGTACTGCACCAGCAGCACGCCGCCATCCTTCACATACTGGAGCAGCCGGTCGTTCAGCGTTCGCAGCTCAGGGCGGACCGCATAGGCGCGGATGCCCACCACCAGCGCGTCGTAGTCCGAGAGCCTGCCGGTGGCCAGATCCTGCGCCGAGAGACTGTCGACATGAATTCCCAGGTCCTCAAGCGACCGGGGGACGTCGTCGCCCGTGCCCATGATGTAGCCGATCTTCAGGCCCGGAGCTGTCTTCACGTCGACGCCCGACGTTTGATAGGTCGCCTGGCGATAGTAAGGATAAGGCCGGAGGCCGGTGTAGCCGACCATGCGGTAGCCCTCCGAGTAGCGCTCGCCGTTGTACTCCGCAACCGCCTGGATAGCGTAAGGCTTCGCCTGCACATCCTTCGGATGGATCTCGAAGCTCACATTCTGCTCGTCTCCATCCAGAGCGGTGGAAAACTCCGCGGCTGCCGGAGCGGACGTCCATCCCGGAGGAAGCTCCAGATGCACCGCGCCCTTGGCAGGTCCTTTGACATTGCTGTGCACCGTGACCTCCAGGCGCAGGCTGGTGCTATTCAGGGGCAGCACGCCGGCGGAGGAGGAGAGCCAGAGCGAGACCGAGGGAGCCACCAGCAGCGGCTCGAGGATCGGTCCCGGGCCGGTCACGCGATGGACCGTCTGCACCACATTCGCCGTATGCAGCTCGACGCCATCGTAGCGGATGGCCAGCTCGGCGGTCAGCGGATAAGGAGCGTTGGAGAGATTGAGATACCGCGGGTCGTCCACGTTGTAATAGGACTGCTCCAGCGTGGGACGGCTGAAGTAGGCGCGGGTCAGCGTCGGGTGCGGTGGAACGGCAACCGAGAGCGCGAGGGTGCGCGCCTCACCCGGCGCCACATCGCCTCCGTGGTCGATGGGCGTGATCTTCCAGTCCTGATCGCCATCCGTATTCAAGTGAACCTGCTCCACCGTGACCGGCTGGCTGCCCTGGTTGGCGAAATGGACCTCCACTTTGAACTGCTGGCCGGGGATGGCGGTCTGGAAGGTCGGCTGCGGCTCGGAGCCGCCGCGCTGCGCGCCGGAACCGGCGACCGTGGCGATGACGTTCAGGCCCAGAGCCTGCGCCAGCGCGTCGTTGAACTGCCGCTGCTTGATGGCGAGCTCATGCGTCATGTTGTAGCGGACGGCGGCGGGCAGAGAGCTCGCGGCGATCGCGCCCAGCAGCTCGTTGGTCTGTTTGAGCCCCTCGGCCAGAAGGGGTGCGATCTTCGCCGGGTCATCGGGCGAGAAGGCGGCGCAGGCCTTGTCTACAGTTGCGCTCAGGGCCGCCAGCCGCGTGCGCCACTCGGGCCGCTGCGCCTCCGGCGCATAGCCCGCGATGCCTTCGAGCGAGACATCGATGCCGTCGAAGAAGCCGGACTCCTGCGAGGCTGTCTTCACCCTTGCGCCATAAAGATGGTAGGGGGTGCTGACCGGGCCGGGGAGCGGCAGGCCGACTCCGCCGTTCTGTGACTTCTGCTCATTCAGCCCCTGCCGCGCAACCTGAAAATAGGAGAGGCCGTAAAGGGGGTCGTAGCCGCCCTCGGAGATTTTGACCGTGGTCGAGGGCGCGCCCTCGATCCAGCTCCCGTCCACATAGTTGCGAAAGCGCGCCGGCGCCCAATGGTCGGTTGCGTAGTCATAGATCCCTTTGGAGGAGATGCGGGCAAAGGGCACCCGGGCATAGACCTTGAGCGGAGACCAGGGAAGCAGCCCGGCGCGAATCTGATCGGGAAAGACATTGGGATCGCCCGCAACTTTGTAGGCCTCCTGGGCCATCTCTCCGGAGACCTGGTGCTGCCCGTGCCCGTCGGAGACTGCACCGGCGAAGACTGCGGTCACGACCAGCGGGCGGGTCATGCGGATGACGCGGACGACGTCGTAGAGCACGCGGTCATGGCCCCAGTTGCCGAGCGCCTCCTCCAGGGTCTTGGAGAAGCCGAAGTCCGCCACCCGGGTCCAATACTGGTGGACGCCATAGTAACGGTCCGCGGCCAGCAACTCCTGCGTGCGCAGCAGCCCCAGCTCGTCCCAATAGCTGCCGGACATGGCGTTCTGCCCGCCTTCTCCGCGGTTGAGCGTGAGCAGAGTCGTGTCTGCGCCCGCATAGCGGCTCTCATAGGCGAGCATGCCTCCGTCTTCATCGTCGGGATGCGCGGTCACGAGCGCCAGGCTGGCCCGCGTTCTGAGCTTGCGCAGGCTATCCTGCACGGCCGCTGCGCCGCGATCGGTCGGGATCGGCCGGGCGAAGGTGGCCGCATCGCCCGGCGGAAACGGAGCCGGGGCTTGCGTCTGGGACTGGGCGACCCCCGGCAATGCGAACGACAGGCAGAGACCAGCGAGAAGACAGGGGGCGGAAATGAGCCTCATCGATTCTCCAGAATGGCAGTTGAAGACAGTTATACCGTTTTCGCGGCAATTTGGGCTCTTTGCGAGGGCCGCAGGCCTGGTTCACGGCGGCAAAAACCAGCCACCAAAGCTTTTGGGCGGAGAACCCATCGGAGTCGAGCCAGGCAGCGAAACCTCACCAATCCGCGCCCTAGCGGTCTAATCCAGGACGGAGAGGCTCATTGCCCGCCGGGCTGCTGCCCTAGTCGGCATAGGCGGCCCCGTGCCAAACTGGAAGACAGGCTCGCTGCCGCGTCTGAAGATGGCCCTCAAGGCTTCCGCTGAGCGCCCTTTGGAGGCGCACCTGTAAGGAAGATATTGGAGAAGATTCGAGTGAATCGCAAATGTCTGGTTCTGTCTGCGCTTTTGTGCGCCGTCTTTCCCTTGCGCCTGCTGGCGGCTCCCGCACCTGATCAGAACTCCGTCACGCGGGCCACGCTGGCCAACGGAATGCGCGTGGTCATTGTCAAGAACACGCTCGCGCCGGTGGTCACGGTGCAGATGAACTTTCTGGTGGGCGGCAATGAGACCCCACCCGGCTTTCCCGGAATGGCGCATGCCGAGGAGCACATGGCCTTTCGCGGATGCGCGGGGATGACGGCC